>NZ_CP083646.1:2008032-2342704 GCF_020099275.1 Corynebacterium falsenii
ACGCCGACGGCGACGGCGAGTTCATGGTGGCGATCCGGTGCTGTGTGGTGGAGGGCGCGTCGGCGCGGGCGTGGGCTGGCGGCGGCATCGTGGCTGACTCTTCCCCGGAGGACGAGGCCGCGGAAACCACCGCCAAGCTGCAGACGGTGCTGCGTGCGCTCAACGTGCCCGCTGCGATGCGCAACGTGTAGCGGATCTACGGCGGGACGAACGAGATCATGAAGGAGCTGATCGCCCGGAGCCTGTAGGGGTTGGTTACCGGATGATCTTGCGCACCGTCTTGGCGGACTTGCCCATCAACAACCGGGTGAAATACGCCCGATCCTCCGGGCCGAACTTAAACCCAGCCGCCGCCCGACCACCACCAGACCGCGACGCCGCCCGGCCACCAGCACCGGCACCGAACCCAGCAGCACCAGCACCGCCGGTGCCGAAGCCGGTTGTGCCAGACACCCGACCGAAACCACCCCGCGGACCAACAGCACCCGCAGCAGAACCACCACCAACACTCATCCCCGCGCCAGGGCCAGAGCCGGTGCCAAGACCAGGACCGGTGCCGGTGCTGACGCGCTGAGCCATCTGCCGGGAGACTTCCCGCGCCATCACCGCCTGACGCGCATGCTGCGGCAACTGCGGCAACCGCTGCCCCACACCACCACGAGATGCACCCTGCCCACCAAACTTGGGTGCAGGCGACGAGGCAGACCGCTGACCCGAAGCCCGACCACCACCATCGGTCACCACCCCAGGCCGGGAAGCCACACCGCCACCGGTGGCACCCACCCCACCGGCAGACGCAGGCGCCATCAAACCACCAGCAGACTGCGGGGACACCACCGGGGAGGGGGCCGGCTGCGACAGTCCACCGGATGCCGCCGGTGCCGTCGGCGCGGCACCCGTCACCGACGGTGCTTGAGGGGTGCTTGCAACCGGGGCGGGTTGGGCCGCCGAGGCCGCCACCGCCGCCTCGTTACCCCGACCAGCCGACCCGGCCGCGGCATCCGCGGCCTGCCCGAACGCATGGGTGGCGGTGCTGGCGGCCGTGGTGGTCAGACCCGTGATCTGGCTAATCGGCGTGACCGTGGAACCCTGCCCGACAGTGGAAGTGGTCAGCACTCCCCCACCGGTGTGGCCAACGATCGGCACCCCCAGGTTCATAATCGGTGGGCGAACGAGCTCGAGGGAGGGCTGCAGCTGGGTGGAGACGAACGTGGCGACGGCGGATTGTTCCGCTGCCAGTTTCGCCGCGGGGTCGGTGATGGTCGCGGTGGAGGCTTCGATGGCGTGTAGGGCCGCGAGGTTGGCCGTACGGATGGTGGGGAATTGAGCGACGGTGGTGGACATGATCTGGGCGTTGGCTGCGACGATGCGTCCGGTGCGGACCACGGAGTCGATGGCTTCTCGTGCCATGTCGAATGATGTGCCTATGGTTGTGGCGCTGAGTTGGCGGCCAGCGGCGTCGAGCTGATCCATGATCGACGATAACTGGGTAGATGCTTTCGCCCAGTCGCTGGATATGGCCAGCGGTGCGGCATCGTCGGTACTGAACGCGGCGATCAGTGCTTGCAGCGGCATCGTCGCTTCGGCGGCGGTGACCGGGTCGGTGTACATGAAATTATGGATGGTGTCTTGCGGTCGGGTATCGGCCACCATTGTGCTGAGGTCTTCGCACCGTGGCGCGTCGGAGTTGATGGAATCAAAGCTGTGCTGGTTATCCCGTTCCTGATCATCCAAACAATCCGTTTGTTGCCGGAGGTGGGTGGTGACCCATCCGATGTTCTTGCCCAAATATTCACAGGCCTTCAGACCGCACCCTGGCTGCGAGGCCCACAAGCTTTGGTGAACACCGAACGCGAGGTTCACAGCAGGCGAACCCGTGTATGGTTGTGCGGAGTTTACCCAAATTCTGGAAAAGGATTGGATGGCTGTTTCCGCTAAGTCAAGTTCCTCAGAAATGGACCGTAGTAAATCTATTGAAAGCTTAAGCATATTTCCCCCATCTTTATGAAATGTTGTCGACTAGTTGGCGCATGTATGAAATTCTCTTGCAGCTAGACTCAAGTTCTGCTGGTGCACCTAGTTCTGATGTTGATAAGTAGATCGCACGCCCATCGGATTCTTCCAGTAGCGATACACACTCATGTCCCCCATATGAAGTTGGCAAGGTGTAGGTATCCGACATTCCCCAACCCTTTGGAATTTCATCGTCGGCAAATTCCTTGCCAACCTTCCAGGTGGCCGTATGCCAAAAAGAAATCCAAAAGTGGGTATCAGCAAAGAAGTCTTCCGGCGAGATCCTGAATCCACATTCCATCAGGTTGGTGTATTCAAGAGGTCTACGTTTCTCAAAACCGATGGATTCGAGCCTCTGCTTGACCTCTGAGTTGCAGTAGTCCGACAGGCCTTCGAACTTAGTACCTGACATCTCTGACTCCCCCAGCACTGGCAATTCCAACGGATCCCCCACAAACTTCTGCGACCGCCAAACGTATTTCCCCCACGGGTCGTCCGGCTCGGTCTCGAACCAGATTCCCTCGTGCCCCTGTGGTTGTAGCATACGACCGTCGTCCGTCACCACCGGTTTGTCAGGGTTATCCACAGCTCCGGCCTGCGAGTCGTTGGCTGTGGATACCGAACGTTTGGTGGTGGCAGGTGGCCGCGTGGTGGCGTCGAATATAGAGCAACCAACCAGACAAACGGACAATAGAGCAGCGAGAACACCGCTGGTCAGACGTGTAATCCCCAAGAAAACCCCCTAGAACCCCGATACTGCTACACAACACAGTTAAGGTCACAATAGCGGTATCGGGGGACGCTCGCACGGCCAAGCACAGCGGGGGCTTGGCTGGTGCTAAGTCATGCGGCTAATCCACGTCCTCGTAGATACGACCCGGGGAGTAATCCTCTTCGTCCACACCCTTTGGCAAGTTCGCCGGAAGCCCCTCGTAACGACCCTTAATTCCGGTCTTCTGCAGGTAGATGCCGATTCCCACGAAGACGAGAAGACTCACCATGGATTGCAAGAACTCAACCCTCGTGGACTCTCGAATGCCCATTGCAGCGAGAATGACAACAATCAAACCAGTCACCAAAGCCGGGATATACGGCCAGCCGAACATCTTGAACGTCAAACCGCCAGTGGCTGCCGCCTCGCGCTCCAACCTGGGGCGCAGCTTGATCTGCGACGCACCGATGAGGATGTAGACGAAAAGCACAACCGCACCAGAAGAGTTAACCAGGTAGAGGAAGATCGTATCCGGCCAGACGTAGCCAGCCGCAATACAGATAAAGCCGACCAGCGCAGAGAAGAGGATGCCACCGGTAGGAACTCCGCGCTTGTTGACGCGAGTCATCCACGCCGGAGCATCACCATTGCGCCCCTGGGTGAAGATCATTCTCGATGCGGTGTAGAGGCCGGAATTCAGGCAGGAAAGCACAGCGACCAAAACAATGAAGTTAAGAATATCCGCAGTATAGGGAGCACCCATCGCCTCCAGCGCCGAGCTAAATGGCGACAAGCCGGCAACGTACTGATCCCACGGCAGAATCGCCACCAACAGGAACGTGGAAATCACGAAGAAAGCAAGGATACGAACAACGACTGTTTGCGTAGTTCGGCGAATCGCATCGGCAGGGTGGGAAGACTCGGCAGCGGCGATGGTCACGAGCTCAGCGCCCGTCATCGAGAAGATCACGGTCACGACGCCAACGAAGATCGCAGCGACACCATTCGGCGCGAACCCGCCATGAGTCCAAAGATTGGATACGTGGGCTGCCTCGCCAACGTTGCCCGTCCATGCACCGGCCAGGAAGGCGAATCCTGCGACCATGAACGCAACGATCACCGCGACCTTAATGCCAGCGAACCAATACTCCGCCTCGCCGAAGCTCTTCACGGACAGCAGATTCACGCCGATCATGATGGACATGATGACAACGGCTGTGAGCCACTGGGGGATAGAAGGCAACCACAGAGCGACCAACTTGCCCCCGACAACTGCTTCGATGCCGACCACGATGACCCAGAAGTACCAGTACATCCAGCCCGTGGCGAACCCGGCCCACCGACCGAATGCCATGCGGGCATAGTCAACGAAGGAACCAGTTGACGGCCTGGCTACAGCCATCTCTCCCAGCATGCGCATCACCAGATAGACGATGAGGCCCGCGATCGCTGTGGTCACAACAGCCGCCGGGCCTGCGACGACAATCAGGCCGGAGAGGCCCACGAAGAAACCGGCGCCGATCGTGCCTCCCATGGAAATCATGGTGAGGTGACGTTTCGACAGGTCGGTCCTCAACTCCTCTGGGGCAGCTCCGCCATTGGCGCATATCGAACCGGACGGGGTGTCACCCCGCGGATCCTGAACTGGTTGTGGTGCGGACATGTCTTCCTCCCATGTGAAACCTAGTGACACAAGTAGTTTCCTAGCTAAATGTGTTATGGGACACAGTAGACCCCGACACACGGTGGACAAATCACCAGATTGTTGAAATTTGAGCAGCGATTCCTCCGTTTTGATGATGGCTTAAATCACACATAGTCAATCAGAGTGATGTTTAGGCATCGAAGTTTTGGTACACAAATCACTCGACAACGCGTGTACCGCGCCCCGCCGATGTAGGCCAACCCCGCTCAACCACCAGCCTTGAAAGGAGCTCCACCGTGAGCCACGAACAACTGCCCCAGTCCCGGCACCTCAACACTGAGATCCCCGGACCGCGCTCCCAAGAACTGACTGCGCGAGCTCATTCGGTCCTTCCTGCAGGGCTCGGTAGCGCACAAACAACATGGGCAGTTCGAGCGGGCGGAGGAATCGTCGAGGATGTCGATGGCAACCGCCTCATCGACCTCGGCTCGGGCATCGCAACCACAACCGTGGGCAACGCCGACCCCCGGGTCGTGACAGCAGCAAACGCCCAGGCCGAGCGGCTGACACACACATGCTTCCTCAACCATCCGTACGAGCCCTACCTCGACCTCGCCGAACGACTCGTGAAGCTCACCCCTGGTGATCACGATAAGCGCGCCGCGCTGTTCTCCACCGGTGCCGAAGCTCTCGAAAACGCCGTGAAATATGCCCGCGCCTTCACGGGCAAGGCTGGGGTGATCGTCTTCGACCATGCTTTTCACGGACGCACCAACATGACAATGGCGATGACGGCGAAGAACAATCCCTACCGCAAGTCCTTCGGACCCTTCCCCGGCGAAGTGTACCGCGCCCCCAGCCCCTACCCCTTCCGTTGGCCCAGCGGTCCTGACAATGCGGGCGCAGAGGCTCTAAAGCAACTCGAACTCATCGTGGATTCACAGGTGGGAGCGGATTCCATCGCGTGTATCGTCATGGAGCCCATCCAAGGCGAAGGCGGTTTCATCGTTCCACCCCAGGGCTTCCTCAAGCAGCTCTCGGAGTTCTGCCGTGACCGCAACATCCTCTTCGTTGCCGATGAAGTCCAAACCGGCATTGCTCGCACCGGCACCATGTTCGCGGTGGAGCACGACGGTGTGGTGCCGGACATCATGACGTTGGCGAAAGGCCTCGGAGGCGGCTACCCCATCGCAGCTGTGGTTGGCCGCGCCGACATCATGGATGCCGCCCACCGCGGAGGCATTGGCGGAACCTATGCAGGCAATCCCGTAGCCTGCGCTGCTGCGCTCGAGGTTTTGCGCCAGTGCGAAGAGGAGAACCTCCCCCAGCGTGCCGCCGACATTGGCGAGATCATTACCGCCAAGCTCACGGCTGCGCAAGAGACCAATCCTCTCATCGGAGAGGTTCGCGGACGTGGCGCAATGATCGCCGCTGAAATCGTTACTGGCACGGGTGACTCGCACGGCGCCGGGGATCCGAACCCTGCCAAGGTCGCCGATGTCGCCCGAGCGTGTGAACGCAACGGAGTTCTCGTCCTCACCGCCGGAACCCACGGCAACGTGCTGCGCCTGCTGCCCCCGCTGTCAATTTCCGACGACCTGCTCAACGAAGCCCTCGACATCCTGGTCACCGAGCTGGCTCGCTAACCCTCCGCTCCCCCTCCGTTCACTCTCGGCTAGCCCTCCGCTCACTCTCAACCGCAAAGGAGCTTTTCTTTCGATGGCACCAATCGAACTCAACCACTTCATCAACGGAGAATGGATTCCCGGCGAAGGCAAGGAACTCGTCTCCACGTCCCCCACGCGCCCCAGCGACGTGGTCGCCTCCGGGCATTACGCAACATCCGAACAGGTGGAAGCGGCAATCACTGCAGCCCACGAGGCCAAGCGCCACTGGGCTTCCGAACCCATGGCCGCCCGAGCGGACATCCTCACCAAAGCCGCAGACATTATCCGCAGCAACGCAGAAGACTGGGGTCGCGAGCTCAGCCTCGAGGAGGGCAAGACTCTCCCGGAAGGCATTGGCGAGGTCAACCGAGCAGCAGCCATCTTCGATTTCCAAGCCTCCGAGGCCATCCGCGAGGCCGGGGAGATCTACCATTCTCCGCGCCCCGGCGAACGCATCGAAGTTGTCCGCACGCCCGTTGGTGTGGTGTCGATGATCACCCCATTCAACTTTCCCATCGCCATTCCCGCGTGGAAGGCCGCCCCGGCACTCATCCATGGCAACACCATTGTGTGGAAGCCAGCCCACGCGGTCCCGCTCCTGGCGGTCCGCATCACGCAGGCCCTGGAACAGGCCGGATTGCCGAAAGGCGTGATCAATCTGGTCATTGCACCGAGTTCGCAGGCAGAGGCCATGCTGGTTGATCCGCGCATCGCGGCTGTGACGTTTACGGGTTCGACGCGCGTTGGCCGCGCCATCGCCTCCCAGTGCGCGGCGCACGGCATCCCGGTTCAGGCTGAAATGGGTGGGAAGAATCCAGCGATCGTCCTGGCTGATGCCAATGTGCCCTTCGCCGCCACACAGGTCCTCAACGGGGCGTTCAATTCGACGGGCCAGAAATGCACCGCCACCTCGCGCGTTGTCGTGGTCAAGGACATCGCGGAGGAATTCACCGAGGAACTCCTGGCGCAGCTCAAGGAAAGGCGGACCGGCGATCCTCTCGAATCCGGTATCTCCATGGGCCCTATGATCGACGCCACATCCCGCGACAACGCCTTGGCCGCTGTGGACCGTAACGCGGGCGATCAATCACGTGTGCTTGCAGGGGGCGCTATCCCCAGGATCCCCGGCTGTGACGGTGGGTACTTCTTGGAGCCAACGGTCGTCCGCATCGATTCGACTGGCAATGAGTTGTGGCAGGAAGAGCTCTTTGCGCCGGTCCTCGCGTTGCTCGTAGCGGACAATGATGACGAAGCGTTCAAGGCCGCTGCCGAAGGCGATTATGGATTGTCGGCTGCGGTGTTTACCAACAGCCTCAATGCGACATTTGATTCCCTCGATCATCTCGATGTCGGCATTCTGCACGTGAATTCGGAAACTGCCGGTGCGGATCCGCACGTACCGTTCGGTGGCGCTGGGGCATCGGGTTTGGGCCCCAAGGAACAGGGCCGCGCTGCCCGCGAGTTCTTTACCCACACCACAACGCTGTACCTGGGTAGGCAGCCCCGCTAGGAGGAACGGTTGGCAATGCGCATCGCCAGCCACAGCTCAGCTCTCAAGTCTGGATCCTCCAAGCTGCAGTCAAGGATTTCCTCGATCAGTTGCGCCCGAGCGCGTGCAGTTTGGCGATGAACATCGAGAACTCGGGCCATCGCTTCGAATGTCCCGTTGGTGTTGATATACGCAGATGCCGCAGCCACGAGGTCCGTCCGGTGCACGGCATCGTAATCCTGCAGAGTGCGGAATGCCCCGCCAGTCAGAATCTGAGCGGCGTGGCTGTCCGAGAGTGTCTCCACGATGGCTTCGTACGTGGGAAGTTCCGCGATAGTCCGTACACGCACTCGTGAGCTCGGTGGGGGCGCTGCGGCTTTCGCCTGTGTCAGCGATAAGGCGGCCTGCCGAAGTTCCGTGCGCTCCCCCACACCGATCCGCATGCGCGGGTAGGTGGTGCGCAGGCGGTTGAACAGGGCACGCGGGACGTCCGCTCGCCCATCGTGGACGGCATAGCATCCGATCGCAGGGCTGTCATTCCCTGGGGCTGCGAGTTTTTCCTCAGCGTCTTGGGTCGTCAAGAAGTGAACTCCCAATCCCAGGAGTTCGCTATTCAGACGAGCCAAGTCAACACTCTCTCCGGTGATGTACACCCCCGTGACGAGGGATTCTTCGGCAAGATCGAACAGCTCGAGGTTTTCCTGGGCCGGGGTGATCCCTTGAATGACGCTGCGCAGTGCCTGCCTGCGCAGCTTCTCTTCAACTCGATGCACGGTCAAAGACCTGGATTGTGACAGGGACACCACGGCGGCGAGAAAGCTCACAAGCAACCGGTCAGTTTCATCGAGGAGGCGCCGCGAGTCCACGATGATGGCTCCCTGCCCCACGACCGCGCCGGTGAGTGGCTGGATCATCCGTATGCCGTGTGGATTAATGGGCGACCTGGCTACCTGGCGCGTGTAGGGAGGCTTGACCAGGGCCTTGTCGACCAGAGCCTTGTCTAGGCTCTCCCCCGTAACCGAGGACGCGCGGACGGCCCCGAGATTGTCGACGATCACGACAGCGGCGTCGAGATAGGTAGCGACCTGGTCGACCGCGCCCTTGAGTCCTGATCTGAGTCCTGATCGCAGTAGCGTTGTCGTGACCTTGCCCTGTTGATCGAGAAGTGCCGATAGCCTGTTGACTCGCGCGGATGTGATGTTCTCGGCGACAGCGCGCACCACCGCAGAAAATGGAGCCTCGGCAGCGACGGCGATGATGGGGAATCCCATTTCTTCACCGTGGTCAACAATGACCTGCGGGATGCGTGCCCAGCGTCCCCCGGTGTCCAGCGCTAAAGCGCAGGCACCGGCCGACTGAAGCGCGTCGATGCGGGAGCGTATCGCATCGGTATCGGTGGCTTCGGGCATGTGATAACCGGAGCTGAGTACCAATGTTCCGGGGGCGATCCACTTGTCCGAATCGTCCCTGTCGATGGCATGCGCCCATTCGATGGGCGTTGTCAGTGCGGCATCGCGGGCACTGAGAATCGTCAGCCCCAAGTCGGTGCGGGAAGCCAGGGAAGCAACGGTCAGCTGCATGCGGCCGCAGCCCCTAGTAGCGCTCCACCGGGTTGGCGAGGTGGCCCAGACCCGGGATCTCAATCTCGATGCGATCGCCCGGAACCATCTCGGCGGTGCCCGCCGGGGAGCCGGTGCAGATCACGTCGCCGGGCAGCAGCGTAAACGCCTGGGATACCCATTCCACGATCTCCGGGATGTTCTTGATCATCTGGTTGGAGTTCGAGTCCTGCTTCGTGGCGGTCTCACCGTCGTGGGTCAGGTGTGCCTTGATCGGCAGGTTGTCGATCTCCATGCCACCCACGTTCGTCTCGATCCACGGACCCAGCGGGCAGAAGGAATCCAGGCCCTTCGCACGCGCCCACTGGCCGTCGGCGAACTGCAGGTCACGGGAGGACACATCGTTGACGATGGTGAAGCCCAGCACCACGTCCTTCCAGTTGGCGCGGTTCACATCCTTGCAGGGCTTGCCGATGACGATGGCCAGCTCGCCTTCGAACTCCACGCGGGTGGCCCACTCGGGGATACGGATCGGAGCCTCGGGGCCGATCACGGCTGTCGGGGGCTTGAGGAAGATCGTCGGCGGCAGGTGCTCTGCGCCCTTCTTGAACACTTCCTGGACGTGGTCGGCGTAGTTGCGGCCCACTGCCACGATCTTGGAGGGCAGGATCGGCGCGAGAAGACGAACGTCCTCAATCGGCCAGGACTTTCCGGTGAACTCTGGTTGACCGAACGGGTGGCCTGCGATCTCGCGGCAGGTGGCACCGGTTCCGTCCGGCTGACCACCCTCCACGGCGACAAAGGCCATGCCCTCGGGGTGTGCAATTCTGGCAATACGCATGTAAAGCGATACTACCGGAGCTTCCCGGAGTTATCTCACCTGCATAGCCCTCAGCGTGTGTCCATTGGCCCGATCAGCCAAAACCAAATACAGCTCGGCCGTGGCCAATGCATCCCCCAGAGCGTTGTGCGATCCGTAGGCCGGAAGGCCGTAGCGCTGCCGGATGCGCGGCAGCCGCAGGTCCTCGCCGCGCGGGAAGGTCGCCATCCGTTCCATGTGTCGGCGCTCGATTTCCAGCGTGTCGACCGTCGGCACTTTCAGTCCGGATCCGTACAGCTTGCGGCACGCGGCCGTGAGGAATTCGCGCTCGATCGGCTCGTAGTGCACCAGCATTGCCCGCCCGGCCAGGGCGGCCAGCAGCTCGCCCAGGACGTCTGAAAGCGGTCGGCCCGTAGCGACGTCGTCGTCCGTGAGCCCGTGGATCGTTGCCGAATGACCCACCGAGCCGTCGCCCGATTCGGGCTTGACCACGTGATACGCCGCGCCGCCGAGGGTGATCGCGCGGCCATCGAGGGGCACCCATCCGATGCTCAAGATGCGGTCTTTGGCTGGGTTCAACCCGGTTGTTTCCACGTCGACGGCCAGCATCGGCAGCTCGTCCAGCGGGGTGTCGGGCCCCGGCGCTGTGGCTGCGTAGTAGTCCGCCAGCGGGCCGGTGGGTTTCCGCGAGCTCTTCCGCGTCAGTGCATCTAACCAGCCCATTTACACACTCCGCACCGGGAACTTCAGCGCCAGGGCCGACTGCATGGACTTGATGATGTGGAACGCATCGCGCAGTGTCTCGCGATCCATCTTCGACAGGCTATTCGGGTTGATGTGGTAATCCGGTTCCTCCCCGGCGCGCAGCTGTGCCGCCTGATGTTTCAGCGTGACCGCAGTGAGGAATTGGAAGGCGTTGATCAGATCCTCCGCCGAGCGTTCCGAGACCGCCGGGGTGCCCGCAGCCGCCCTCAGCCGCGCCACAGTCGGTAGCGATTCCTTGCCTTCGACGATCGCGAACAATCGGCCACATTGCACAATTGCGTGCGAACCTCCCTTCTTGATGTTGAGGGTGTTGCGGTAGTCGCCGGAGCGCTCCACCACCAACCCGCGGAAGATGCCCAGCGGCGGTTCACGGTGCGCCGCCAACCCCGCCAGGTGGGCGTGGAGTCTCGGGGATCCTTGCGCCGACGCCACAGCCTGCGCATGCACCGATTCTGCCAATCGGGCTTCGCCGTGGATTGGCCTCATGTCAAAGAAGGTCTGTGCGTGCAGCAGGGCGTCTGGTTCCGGTGCAGTGATCCACTGGTAGAAGGTCGATTTCCACTGCGATTCCGTCATGCGCCACTGCGGGTTGGTGGCCATCATGTCGCCTGGGCACAGCGCCTGGCCAGCATCGGCGAGGCCGCGGCAGACGTACTCGGCCAACGCGGAAAAGTAGCTGCCGTGTGCGGATTCATCGTAGGAATCATCCAGCACGAGGGCGTTGTCTTGGTCGCTGGCGAATCCCATTTCTTTGCGGCCCTGCGATCCGAGAACCACGAATGCGTAGGGGACGGGAGGTGGCCCGAGTTCCTCCTCGGTGAGGGTGAGCAGCCGGCGAGCCATGGCGTCCGCGACAACGGTGAGCAAGCCGGTCACCTCGCTGGCGCTTGCTCCGCGTTCGAGGAACCTGCCGGCCACGGCCTGCGCGGAGTCGAAGACGCTGCGCATCTCCTCCGGAGTGCGGCGGTTGGACAGATCGGCGGTGAGGTAGATCGGGTCGTTTTGCAGCAACCGCATGATGTCCGCCGAGGCGATGATTCCGGTGACCTGCCCCTCGTCGACGACGGGCAGGTGGTGGATCATCTTCTCCGTGAGCATGAGCATGGCCTCGAACACGAGGGTGTCGCTGGTGGCGGTGGTGAGGTTGCGGGCCATGATCGTCTCGACCGGCTGGGTGATGTCCGTGCCATCGGCCACGCAGCGGCGCATGTCTCGGTCGGTGATGATGCCGAGGAGCTCACCTTCCTCCCCGATGACGAGCAGTGAGCTGACGTTGCGCTCCCCCATCGACCGCGCCGCCTCCTGGATGGTGGTTGTCGGCGCTGTGCTTGCGGGGTTGGGGATGGCGAACTGCCCGAGGCTGGTGCGCAGCACGTCAGAGTTTTTAGCACTACCAGCCCCACCCTGGCCCGCGGAGTGGAGTTGGAGGGCCGCGGCGTGAATACGCGCGGATTGTCCGGCGTAGCTGCGCAAGAATTCGGGGCTGCTCTCCGCGATGCGCTGGAAGTCGGCCTTGGGCAGGCTGAGAAGCAGGGAGTCCTCCACGGCGATCATGGTGTACTCCGATTCCGGGGCGCCCACGAGGGTGGAGTAGCCGAAGCTGCGGCCGGCCTCGCGGCGGTCCAGCAGGATTCCCTGATTATCCAGCACGTCGACAGCGCCGGAGCGGATGACCCACAGGCAATCGTTGACCGCGCCTGCCTCGATCATGTGGGTGCCGCGGCGCACGTAACTCATCGTCATCATGTGGGGCACAGCGGATAGCGTGTCCGCTGGGAGGTGGGCAAACGGGTCGTGTTCAGCGAGGAAATCGCGGATGGCCTCTAGCTCTACGCTCATGGACTCAGAATAACCGTTAGCCTTATAAAACAATGGGGTTTTGGGGGCATGGTGGCGTCAAACACACAAACAAACACACGAACCACGCAAGAGGTACACAACGAGTCAGCCATATTCACCAACGCGCATACTCACGTTGTTGCATAAGATCGTGGGAGGTTGTAACCTGCATCACATGGCCTTGGAACACACAATCATGGTCTCCCTCGCGGAGCGACCCGGCACCGGATACCAGCTCAGCCGGCAATTCGATAAGTCCATCGGCCACTTCTGGTCCACCTCGCACCAGCAGATCTACCGCACCTTGAAGAAATTGGAGGCCGATGGATACATCACACCCACCGACGTCCACCAGGAAGGCAAGCCGGACAAGCGCGTCTTCGAGCTCTCCCCAGCGGGCCATCAAGCATTGAGCGACTGGGTGAGCTCCCCCACCGAGCTGCCACAACTGCGCAACGACTTCGGCGTGAAGCTGCGCGGGGCCGAGCACACCGACCCTGCGACCATGCGCGCGAACGTGGCGCAGCACCGAAAGCTGCACCAGCAACAGCTCGACCTCTACCACCGATATCTCCACACTCAATTTCCCCACCCCGATCAGCTGCAGGGCAGGAAATTGCACCAATACCTCGTGCTCCGCGGCGGCATCCGCACCGAGGAAGCCTTCGTGGACTGGTGCGATGAGATCCTCGCCGCACTGCCCGACTAGCACTCGACTAGCACCCGACTAGCACCCACAAGACCCAAGAGAAGAGACCCCCATGAACGCCCCCGCCACCCCACCCGCCAACACCACCCCCTACCCGCACCTGTTCAGCCCCTTGCGCATCGGCGGCATGACCCTGCCGAACCGCTCCGTCATGGGCTCAATGCACACCGGGCTGGAAGAACGCCCCTGGGACGCGCCGAAGCTCGGTGAGTTCTACGCGGAGCGTGCCCGCGGTGGCATCGGCCTGATCGTCACCGGCGGCATCGCACCCTCCCGCACCGGTCGCCTCATGCCCCTGGGCGCGAAGATGACCAACCACGCGGATGTGCTGCACCACAAGCAGATCACCAAGCGCGTGCACGCCGCCGGAGGCCGCATCGCCATGCAGATCCTCCACGCCGGCCGCTACGGCGTGACCCCATTCAAGGTGGCACCGGGCACCGAGCCCTCCCCGATCCACCCGTTCCAGCACCTGCGCATGACCGATGCCATGATCCGGCACGTCATCAAGTGCTACGGCGAATCCGCCAAGCTCGCACGCAGGGCTGGCTACGATGCGATCGAGATCATGGGCGGCGAGGGCTACCTCATCAACCAGTTCCTGTGCCCCCACACCAACGACCGCACGGACAAGTGGGGCGGAAACACGGAGAACCGGCAGCGCTTCCTCGTGGAAGTCATTAAGGAAATCCGCCGCAAGGTTCCCCGCGACTTCCCCATCATCCTGCGCCAGTCCATCGCGGACTTCGTGGATAAGGGCCAAACGTGGGATGAGATCGCGCTGATGGCCCGCAAGGCCGAGGAACACGGAGTGGACGCCATCAACACCGATATCGGCTGGCACGAGGCCCGCATCCCCACCATCGTCACCTCCGTACCGCGCGCCGCCTTCGTAAAGTTCACTGAGCGGCTGCGCGACGAAGTCTCCATCCCCCTCATCGCCTCCAACCGCATCAACACCCCAGAGGTCGCCGAGGAAATCCTCGAGCGCGGGCTCGTGGACGGCATCTCCATGGCCCGCCCACTGCTGGCCGACCCGCACTTCATGCGCAAGGCCGCCCAGGACCGCTCCCGCGAGATCAACACGTGTATCGGCTGCAACCAGGCCTGCCTGGACCACGCCTTCGTGGGCAAAAAGGTCTCCTGCCTGGTCAACCCGCAGGCGGGCCGGGAGACCACACTGGTTCTCTCACCCACCCGGCACGCCCAGCGCGTGGCCGTGGTCGGCGCCGGCCCGGCCGGTTTGGCTGCCGCAGTCTCCGCAGCCAAGCGCGGCCACCGCGTTGATCTGTTCGAGGCGCGCGACACCATCGGCGGGCAGTTCTCCATCGCCGCGCGCATCCCCGGCAAGGAGGAGTTCTCCGAAACGATCCGTTATTTCACCACTCAGCTGGAGATCCAGCGCGTGCAAGTGCACCTCAATACGAAGGTCAGCGCCCAAGAGCTCATTGATAAGGGCTTCGATCACGTCATCGTGGCCACCGGCGTGACCCCGCGCATCCCCTCCATCGAAGGCATCGACCACCCGAAGGTCATGACCTATGCCGAGTGCGTGCTGGGCTCCAAGACCCCCGGTAAGACCGTGGCGGTCATGGGCGCGGGCGGCATCGGCTTCGATGTCAGCGAGTTCCTCACCACTGACGAATCGCCCACCCTCAACCTCAAGGAGTGGGAGCAGGAGTGGGGCGTAGATGACGACCCGGAGGTCCCCGGCTTCATCACCACGCCACGCCCCACTCCCCCGGCGCGCAAGGTCTACATGATCCAGCGCAAGCCCACCCGCCAGGGCAAGTCACTGGGTAAGACCACCGGTTGGGTGCACCGCAGAGCGGTGAAGATGAAGCAAGTGGAGCAGATCTGCGGCGCCACCTACGACAAGATCGATGACGAGGGCCTGCACCTGTCCTTCCGCAACGAGGAAGGTGCCGTCACAGACCGCCGCGTGCTCGATGTGGACAATGTCATCTTGTGCACGGGCCAGGAGTCCGTGCGCGACCTCGTGGAGCCCCTGCAAGCCGCCGGTGTGAACACGACCGTCATTGGCGGCGCGGACGTAGCCGCCGAACTCGATGCCAAGCGCGCCATCCGCCAGGGCACGGAAACTGCCGCCGCGATCGACGGTGACAACTAGCATGGCGGTATGAAGCTGCTTTCCGCGTCCGACATCTGGTCCCTTTACAGCATGGACCGCGCCATCGACGACTGCGCGGCCGCCTTCGCTGCGGTAAGCGAGCCGCGGACTCTCACTCCGCTGCGCACGGCCATGCAACTCGGTGAGAACCGGACGTTCTTGGTCATGCCCAGCGCCTCCGACGATGTGGGGGCCATTGCCGTGAAAACCATCGGCATCTTCCCCAATAACAGCGCCCACGGTCTGCCCACCTCTCCGGCGACGGTGCAGCTCTACGACACCCATACCTCCCAGCCCCGGGCCTTCCTCGACGGCGCGTCTCTGACTCAGATCCGCACGGGCGCGGCCTCCGGAGTGGCCTTTCGCTACCTGGCCCGCCCCGATTCCACCATTGGCACCGTCATCGGCACGGGCGGACAGGCCCCGGCGCAGGTACTGGCCATGATCGCCGCCTGCCCGAAGCTGCAGACGATACGCATTGTCAACCGCTCCCTCGATCGCGCCCGCGAATTCATCGCATCGCTGCAGTCGTGGGATGTGCTCACTCGCATGGAGTTCTCCGGCAGCTTCGAGCCTTGGTCCAACGCCACTACGGCCACCACTGACTCAGATCTCATCACGGTGGTGACCACGTCCGCTACCCCAGTGTTCACAGCGGAGAATCTCGCCCCAGGGGTGACGATCTCCGGAGTGGGTTCTTTCCAACCGCACATGCAGGAATGCGGAGAAGACGTTATTGCCGCCGCAGACCGCATTTACTGTGATGACGTAGAGGCTGCGATTGAAGAAAGCGGGGATCTCATCGTGCCCCTCGACAGTGGGGCACTCGACAGGGCGCAAATTGATGGATCAATTGGCGAGGTCATCACCGGCAAACTCGCAGGTCGCACCTCTCCGGAAGAAATTGTCTATTACAAAACAGTAGGCGTGGGCGCGCAAGATCTTTGGGCAGCACATTCGATCACTCAGCTCGCCGAAGATAACAATGTGGGAACAAACTGGGGATAGTGCGCGGAAGGAATTTCGGTATTCCCGAAAAACCGATAGTGTCTAACGCAATTGCGTTTCGCTGCTACTGATTTTAGCTGGAGGTTCTTTCCGCCGTGTCTACCGATTCTTCTGATCTGTCCCATCCCACCCCGCCATCCCGCAGGGGAATCTCCCGCCGATCCTTTTTCAAGACCAGCCTCGTAGCTGGTGGCGCTGTACTCGGTGGTAGCTGGCTGGTTGCATGCTCGGACGACAATGGCGGAATCGGCGGTAAGGACAAAAACGGCAAGGATAAGGGAAGCCCCGTTGACGACGGCGCCGTGATCAACGACGATGGCAGCGGATCCGATGCTGCTACTCAGTTGTTCGGCAAGTCCGATACCCTCGCCGTCGCCCCCATGGCGGATCAGGAGGCACTCGACCTCGCTGCCCAGAACCACGTTCCGGTGATCGTGGTGGAGGATCCGCAATCCCCCGAGGGCAAGGAAAAAATTGACTCCACGGTCTCCGCCCTGAAGGCTACCCATGTAGTGCTGCTGGGCGGGTTAACGCGGGGTGGCGTCGACAATAAAGACAAGAAGGACGGCGCCGAGGATAACGGCGTGACCTACTACGAGGCCGACACGGAATGGCCGAAGGACGCCCCCACCAACGACGTGAAGGACGGCGTCAGCGGCACCGCCCTGGCCGGGCCGGAGACCACCCCGGTGGCCAAGGCCAACGCGACGGGCTCGGGCTTCACCGTCCTATCGCTGCTGGCTGCCGATCCGCGCGCCTCCAGCGAGAGCATCGAAGCATCCCGCAGCGATAACAAGATGGTGGGACTCAGCCAGAACTTCGGCACCAAGGAAGAAATGGCGGAGCGCAAGGAGCTGGCCCGCACCGTGGAGCGCCAGCAGCCGGGTGGCGGCGGACTGGTCTTCCCCGGTCGCCACATCATCGCTCTATACGGGCACCCGAGTGGTCCCGCGTTGGGTGTCATGGGCGAGCAGGATGTCAACGCCGCCGTGGAACGTGCCCAAGAGATGGCGGCTCAGTACAACGACCTGGTGAACACTCCTGTCATTCCGGCATTCGAGATCATCGCCACGGTCGCGGCCCAGGAGCCGGGTCCGGACGGCTCGTACTCGAACTACACGGACCCCGCCGAGATTGAACCATGGGTCAAGGCCATCACCGACGCGGGCGGCTACGCGATCATCGACGTGCAACCCGGCATGGAGACGTTGCTGACGCAGGTGAAGTTCTACGAGGACCTCATCAAGTTGCCGAACGTGGGCGTGGCGCTGGATCCGGAGTGGCGCCTTGAGCCCGGCCAGGTTCCGCTGAGCCAGGTCGGCCACGTGCAGGTGGAAGAGATCAACGAAGTCGTGGACTGGCTCGACCAGCTGGTGGCCAAGGAGAAAGGCGAGCAGAAGCTGCTCATGATCCACCAGTTCCAGCTGCAGATGATCCGCAACCGGGAGAACATGTCGACCGGCACGAACAACGTCAAGATGCTCGTGCACTGCGATGGCCACGGTGCCCCGGGCACGAAGATGGACACGTGGGAAGTCGTGCGCGCCGAGCTGCCGCCACAGATCGCGCTGGGCTGGAAGAACTTCATCGATGAGGACCAGCCGATGTTCACGCCGCAGCAGACGATGGATGTGAAGCCGACTCCGGACTTCGTGAGCTACCAGTAAGGAGCGCTGCAAGCTGGTGCGACCACATGGGGCGCCCGCCTCGCGGGAGCAATGCTGGGGCAAGGCCGGCGCAGCTCGCATAGTTCGCATGGTTCACACAGTTCAACGAAGGTTTGAGTAACCGTCACTTTTTCTTAAAGTGGCGGTTTTACTTTTTTGGGGTGACTTCTCAACAGACTCCTTCTTCCTCGTCCTCGGAGCCCTCTTCTGCGCAACCCTCCTCGCAGCCGAGTGTCCGGTCGCGGCGCGTCGCCACCCCATCCCGCCGGGCCTTCCTCAACGCTTCCGCCATCCTCGGTGCCGGACTTGTGGGCTCAGGTTACGCCATGAGCCGTGCGTCCGCCCTCGACCTCGGTAGCAGCACCGGAAGCCTCGGCAGCAGCATCGGCAGCTCCACCGGCCTCATCCCGAATCGCCCGCAACTCACTCACGGCGTCGCCGCTGGTGATGTCCGCGCGGATGGTGGCCTCATCTGGACTCGCGCCGATCGCCCGTCGCGCATGATCGTGGAGACCAGTGCCGATCCCTCCTTCCGGAAGGTTCGCCGCTTCGAGTCCTCCCAGCTCATGACCCCCGATACAGACGGGACGGGCCGGGTGCGCCTAATCGGCATGGAGCCGGGGCAGCGGGTGCACTACCGAGTGATGGCTCAGGATGCAGAAACCGGCATCCTCTCGGCCCCCGAGGTCGGCAGCTTCGTGACCGCACCCACCGCGCACAAGGACATCCGCCTGCACTGGTCCGGCGACGTGGCAGGCCAGGGCTACGGCATTAACCCCGAGATCGGCGGCATGTACGCTTTCGCCACGATGGCCTCGCGCAACCCGGACCTATTTATCCACTCCGGCGACACCTGCTACGCAGACGGCCCGATCACCGCGACAAAGACCCTCGATGATGGCCGCACCTACACCAGCCTGACGTCGGAGGCGAAGAAGAAGGTCGCGGAAACACTGACCGAGTTCCGCGGCCAGTACGCCTACAACCTCATGGACGCTAACTACCGCGCATTCAACGCGCATGTGGCCCAGCTCGTGCAGTGGGACGATCACGAGACCGTGAACAACTGGTACCCGGGCGAGGTGCTGGATAGCGACAAGTACACCGTCAAGGATGTCGATACCCTCTCCAGCCGCGCGTTCCAGGCCTTCCACGAGTGGCAGCCGCTGGACCCCACGATGGCGGTGGACGGTCGTGTGTACCGCAAGGTTTCCTACGGGCCGCTGTTGGACATCTTTGTGCTGGACATGCGCTCGTACAAGGACGCCAACCCGCTAGCCCGCACCGCCCCCGACCAGCCGGGTCACATCCTCGGTGACAAGCAGGCGGAGTGGCTCATCCGCGAGGTCAACGCCTCAACCGCCACGTGGAAGATCATCGCCAACGACCTGCCGTTGGGCATCATTGTCCCAGACGGCGAGGACCAGGAGGGTGTGTCCAACGGCCGCCCTGGCGCTGCCACGGGTCGCGAGGCCGAGATTGGCCGCGTGCTCTCGGGCATCAAGAAGGTGAAGAACGTCGTGTGGCTCACCGCCGATGTGCACTACACCGCGGCTCACCACTACAGCCCGGATCGCGCGAGCTTCCAGGATTTCTCCCCGTTCTGGGAGTTCGTCACCGGTCCCCTCAACGCCGGTGCGTTCGGGCCGAACAAAATGGACAGCACCTTCGGCCCGTCTGTGGAGTTCATTCACCACCCGCCCAAGGACCAGCAGAACTCCTCTCCCCTCAATGATTACCAGCACTTCGGGGAGGTTAATATCGACGCCGCCACGCGCGCCCTGAGCGTCGGTCTGTTCACGACCCGTGGAGCCGAGCTCTGGTCCACGACGATCGAGGCCCAGTAGCTGCCGGAGAGCTCACTGGCTAGCTCCTAGTTGCTAGCCGCGGCGCGGGGCCAGCACATCAGCTGGCTAGCTGCTGACTGCAGCAGCGATGCGGTCGCCAACCTCGGCGGTCTTGATCTGCGAGCCGTCGCGGGAAGCTGCTTCCTCGAGGACGGCCTTCTCGATCTTCTCCGCATTCGCCTCGTCGCCGAGGTGGCGCAGCATCAGCGCCACCGACAGGATCGCCGCGCACGGATCGGCAATCCCCTGGCCTGCAATGTCCGGTGCTGAGCCGTGGACCGGCTCGAACATCGAGGGGTAGGTGTGCGTGGGGTCGATGTTGCCGGAGGCGGCCAGGCCGATGCCGCCGGTCACAGCGCCTGCAAGGTCGGTGAGGATGTCGCCGAAGAGGTTGTCAGTGACAATCACGTCGTAGCGCGAGGGATCCGTGACCATGTAGATCGTGGCTGCGTCGATATGGTTGTAATCCACCTCGACCTCGGGGAACTCGGCGGCGACAGTATCGACCGCGCGCTGCCACAGGCCGCCTGCGTTGACCAGCACGTTGGTCTTGTGCACGAGGGTGACCTTCTTGCGGCGGCCCATGGCGCGCTCGAAGGCGTCTCGGACCACGCGTTCCACGCCGAGCCAGGTGTTCTGGCTGACCTCGCAGGCCACTTCGTTCTCGGTGCCCTCGCGCAGGGTGCCGCCGTTGCCGGCGTAGAGGCCCTCGGTTCCTTCTCGGACCACCACGAAGTCGATCTCGCCGGGGTTCTTCAGCGGGGAGGATGCGCCGGGGTAGAGCTTGGAGGGGCGCAGGTTCACGGCGTGTTCCAGCTTGAAGCGCAGGGGCAGCAGCAGGCCACGCTCTAGCACGCCCGCGGGAACCTGGCGCGGGTCGCCGATGGCACCGAGCAGAATGGCATCGTGCTGCTTCAGTGAATCTAGGTCGTCGTCGGTGAGGACCTCACCGGTGCGCAGGTAGCGGCGGGCGCCGAGGTCGTAGTCGGTGGTTTCGACGTCGTCGCGAACGGCGTTGAGCACCTTGAGGGCTTCGGCGGTTACCTCGGTGCCGATACCGTCGCCTGCAATCACCGCGAGTTTCATTCCATGGACTCCTTTATCTCACCTGTTGGACATTTGCAGTGTATCACGCGGCTCGAGTGCCCGAACGAGCACACGCACCCCCTCCACTACCCTCTCCAGTCACTCCCCTTGCATGCCGGCAATCTCCCATAGTTCAATAAGGCAACCCGAATCTAACTAAGCCCACGCTTACCTTACATATCTGATCCTCATGCACTGATCATAGGTATGCAGTAAGCGCCACAAAGAGCCTGGAGAATGACGCCCCATGTCCCCTATGTCCCCTATGCCAATGAAAAAGACCGCTGCCGTTGCCATCCCCATCATGGTCTTGACCGGAATGTTAGCCACCTGTGGCGACGATTCGGGTACGGAGTCGACAGGGTCGACACAATCGGCCAAGGCTGGCGAGGCGATTGCAGTCACCGCGTCCGATAATGCATGCAATGTTGCCACCACCGAGCTGCCGACCGGCCCGGCAACCTTCAGCGTAAAGAACGAGGGGTCGCAAGCCAACGAGTTTTACGTGCTCACAAAGGCCGGGCGCGTGGAAGGCGAGGTTTCCAATATCGAACCCGGTGATACCCGCACCCTCATCGTGGAGCTGCGCGAGCCGGGCGACTACGTGGCCCAATGTAAGCCCGGAGCGTCCAATACACAGGGCACGAAGAATGCTGAGACGTCAGCACTGGCCACCACACTGAAGGTTTCCGGCGAGGCAGTGAACTCCGCAAATTCCGATTCCGCGCTCGCGGAGGCTGTGTCATCGTACAAGGATTACATCCGCGCCCAAGTGCAAGATCTCCAGGAACTAGGTGGCGATTTCGTCGCGGCCGTCAACGCCGGCGATATTGCCAAGGCCAAGCAACTCTTCCCGGTGGCTCGCACGCCCTACGAGCGTATCGAGCCCGTAGCCGAAGCGTTGCCGAACGATCTCGACCCACGCCTTGACCTCCGCGAAGCCGACCTGGCCGAGGGCGATGAGTGGAGTGGCTTCCACAAGATCGAAAAGGACCTCTGGAACAACAATGCGATCACTGCCGAAACGAAGAAGACTGCAGATCAGCTCGGCAAGGACATCAAGGAATTGAACACCGCCGTGAACTCTGACGAATTCACGATCACCCCCGTGCAAATCGCCACGGGCGCACAGGAACTGCTGGACGAGATCGCGACCTCGAAGATCACCGGCGAAGAGAACGTGTTCGCACACACGGACCTGTGGGATTTCCAAGCCAACCTGGACGGTTCCCGCGCAGCAATTAACTCCTTGGAGACTCCCCTGGAGCAGCGCGCCCCCGGCAAGCTCAAGGAGATCAACAAGCGCTTCGACGCCGTACAGAAGCAGTTGGACAAATACCGCCAGGGCGATGGCTTCATCTCCTACGACAAGGTCGACGCCAAAGGCCGCAAGGATCTATCCAGTGCGCTTGACCACCTCACCGAAGCAGTAGCCGAAGTGCAGGGTGTTGTTGCTCAGCAGAACTAACCCCTGCACTACAGGGAGAGCTTTACGATGACGAACAACACCCCATCCCGCCGAACGTTTCTCACCGGCCTAGGCCTCGGCGCAGGCGCTGGCGCTCTTGCAGCAGGAACCGGGGTCTGGGCCGCCACGGATCGAGCCGGCGCAACCCCATCAGACACTGTGCCCTTCTACGGCATGCATCAAGCCGGCATTGATACCTCGCAGCAGGAGCACCTGCACATCATTGCGCTCGACGTAACCACGAAGGATCGCGCCGCGCTCAAGGCAATGCTTGACCGGTGGACTGACATGTCCGCCCGGATGACACAGGGCCTACCCGCAGCAGGCAATGATGAGTCCCACGGCGCTTCACGGCCAGAGACCGAGGCAAGTCTGTATACGGTACCCGAGGATTCCGGCGAGGCCACGGACCTGGGTGCCGCCAACTTGACCATCACCATCGGTTACGGCCCATCGCTGTTTGATAGGAGATTCGGCCTGGATGGGCGTCGACCAAAAAACTTGGACGTGCTGCCCACATTCCCCGGCGACCAACTACAGGACCGCCTATGCGATGGCGACATCGTGGTACAAGCGTGCGCCAACGACCCTCAGGTGGCGGTTCATGCCATCCGCAACCTCGTACGCGCAGGCTCCGGTGTGGTGGATGTGCGCTGGTCGCAGCTGGGATACGGTCGCGCCAGCTCCACATCCACTGAGCAGCAAACACCGCGCAATCTCTTCGGCTTCAAAGACGGCACACGTAATATCCACGCCGAAGAATCCGGCGAGATGGACTCACACGTGTGGTCCGACGAACCCGGGTGGATGAACGGCGGCAGCTACCTGTGCGCCCGCCGTGTTCGGATGCTGCTGGAGCTGTGGGACCGGCAATCAATGAAAGACCAGCAGGATACCTTCGGCCGATACAAGGGCAATGGCGCTCCGCTCGGCACCAACGACGAGTTCGCAGACGTACCGTTCGATCTGGTCATGGGGCGATCCCCTGCCATCCCCACGACCTCCCACACCTTCCTGGCGCACCCGCGCAACAACAACGGTGCGCGAATGCTGCGCCGGGCCTACAACTTCATCGAGGGATCCGATAACTTCGGGCATCTCTCGGCGGGATTGTTCTTCATCGCTTTCGTTGCTAATCCAGCGACCGGGTTCATTCCGGTGCAGATGGCTCTATCCCGCAACGACAAGATGAACGAATACGTGCGCTATGAGTCCTCAGCAGTGTTCGCGTGCCCGGCTGGGCTGCGGGAAGGACAGAAATGGGGCGACCAGCTGTTTGGCTGATCGCCCCTTGGGGGTTGCGCTGTTGAGCTCTTGTTGGTGACTCGCGCTCGCCGGCGCCGATCTGGGCGCCGAGCTAGCGGTTAGAAGTCCAGCAGGAAGGCGTTCTCGGCGCTGAGCTGCTCCTTGACCTCAGCGAGGAGCTCCTGCGGGATCTCCTTGTCCACGCGCAGCACCAGCGTGGCGCTTTCCTCGCCGGTGTTCGGGGACAGCGCTGCGGCGTCGATGTTGATGCCGTTACTGCCCAGCGTGGTGCCGACCTTGCCCAGGGCACTGGGCTGATCCGGGTACACGAGGAACAGGTTGGAGCCCTGCGCGCGCAGGTCCAGGCCACGGTTGTTGATGCGCACGATCTTGTCTACGCGCTCCAGGCCGGTCAGCGCACCGGCGACGGTGGCGGTGGCGCCATCGGCGCCCACGACCTGAACCTCCAGCACGGAGCGGTGGCTCACGGACTCGTCGTAGGTGGTGACCTCCAGGTGCACGCCGCGCTCTTCGGCGATCTGCGGAGCATTGACGAAGGTCACCTGCTCCTCGATCACGCCGCTGAACACGCCGCGCAGAGCAGCCAGGCCCAGCGCGTCGACGGACTCGCTGGACAGCTCGCCGCGGGCGGTGACGTTCACGGACGTCGGTGCGCTGTTGAGCAGCTCGGCTGCCACGCGGCCGAGGTTGGTGGCCAGGTTCAGCCACAGAGCAACTTCCTCAGAGACGCGACCGCCAGAAACGTTCACAGCATCCGGCACGAAGTCGCCAGCCAGGGCACGCAGCACAGACGCCGCAACGTCCGTACCTGCACGATCCTGCGCCTCCACGGTGGATGCGCCCAGGTGCGGGGTGACCACAACTTCGTCGAGCTCGAACAGCGGGGAGTCGGTGCAGGGCTCGGATGCGTACACGTCGAAGCCTGCGCCGCGGATGTGGCCGGACTTGATGGCGTCGGCCAGCGCCTGCTCATCGACCAGTCCGCCGCGGGCGGCGTTGATGATGATCTGGCCCTTCTTGGCCTTAGCCAGCAGGTCCGCGTTGAACATACCCGCGGTTTCCTTGGTCTTGGGCAGGTGGATCGTGACGAAATCGGAACGGCTCATGAGCTCTTCGAGCTCTACCAGTTCGACGCCCAACTGGGCTGCACGTGCCGGGTTGGCATAGGGATCGTAAGCGATGATGTCGGTCTCGAAGGCCGCCAGGCGCTGGGCAAACAGCTGGCCGATGTGACCGAAGCCGACGATGCCGACGGTCTTGCCGAGGATCTCGACGCCTTTGAAGGAGGAACGCTTCCACTCACCGTCGCGCAGGGTCTTGTCCGCAGCGGGGATCTGGCGGGCGGTGGACAGCAGCAGGCTGATGGCGTGCTCGCAGGCGGAGTGGATGTTGGAGGTCGGAGCGTTGGCGACCATCACGCCGCGGGCGGTGGCGGCGTCGATGTCCACGTTGTCCAGGCCCACGCCGGCGCGGCCGACGATCTGCAGCTTGGGCGCTGCCTCGAGAACCTCGGCGTCCACCGTGGTGGCGGAGCGAACGAGCAACGCGTCTGCGTCTGCTACTGCCTTGAGCAGTTCGGGGCGGTTGGGGCCATCGACCCAGCGGACTTCTACGGAATCTCCCAGCGCATCTACGGTGGACTGGGCAAGTTTATCGGCGATGAGGACTACCGGACGGGTGTTGCTCACGAAAGTTTCTCCTGAAGTGGAAAATGCTGCCCATTCGAGCTGGAACGACCGCGCCAACTCGGATGAGGACCACGCCTTCCCAAGTGTGGCGTGCGACGCATTACAGCATATCCTTTAACTCCTCATCGCTCAGCATGGCCTCCCCCAATTTGCGCATGATCGCATAACCATCAATGTTGACGCCGATGAGGACGACCTCCGTTACAGGGGTCCGATCGGTGCCCTTCCAGTACGCCACCGGCTGAATGCGCAGGTCAGGGCCAGCCTGGTGCCAGAGCTGTACCATCTCGAGTTGATCGGCCACCCAGCAATAGCCCTTGGAGCGAACTAGACCGCTTGTACTACGTAGGACGTTGATTAGCCGCTGCCGATCGAAGGGCCGATCCCCTCGAAAGACTACGGAACTGATGCCGTATTCCTCCGTCTCGGGAGTGTGCGGATTGGCGAGCTCGTCGAGGTATCCCTCGTAGGTGCGCGCCGTCGCCTCACTGTAGAGGTGTGCGCCGAGGATCGCCTCGGTCGCTGGGATGCGCCGCTCGCCTCGATCCTCGCCGACATCCTCGCCGCACCCATCGTCGACGCCACCCCCAGCCTCCCCAACGACCACCTCGCCATCGACCATCCGTTCCACCCTTGCCCGCGGGTTCATCCGACGCACGAGCTGTTCCACCCGGTGATAGATCGCCTCAGAGACCAGATCGGATTTAGTGATGTAAATGAGGTCCGCGAACTCCACCTGGTCGACGAGGAGATCTGCAATCATCCGTTCATCATCGGCAGTGGCAGGCATGTTGGCGTCGAATAAAGAACGTTTCTGGCTGATATGGGTGAGGAAGCTGGTGGCGTCGACGAGAGTAACCATCGTGTCGATTGGGGCGATATCGGCGAGGCGGGTGCCGTCCTCCCACGTCCATTCGAAGGTGGCGGCGACGGGCATGGGCTCGGAGATGCCGGTGGATTCGATGAGAATGTGGTCGAAGCGGCCGGAACGGGCGAGCGTGCCGACGGACTCGATGAGGTCTTCGCGCAGCGTGCAGCAGATGCAGCCGTTGGTGAGCTCGACGAAGCGGTCCTCGCCGCGGGTGAGGTGGCCTTCGCCGGCGATGAGTGCGGCGTCGATGTTGACTTCGGAGAAGTCGTTGACGATGACCGCGACGCGCTTGCCATGGCGGTTGGCGAGGACGTCGTTGAGGAGGGTGGTTTTGCCGGCGCCGAGGAAGCCGGAGAGGACGGTGACGGGGGTTGGCTGGGCTGGGCGGGCTGAGTGGGCTGGTTGGGCTGGGGTTTGCTGGGCTGGATTTTGCTGGGGCGAGTTCGGCGAATCGTTCATGTCGATAACCTAACCCATTGTTGGAAACGGTTTTCACTTGGGGTGCCGTCTGGAGTGCGGAGCTTGGGCGGCTGTTTGACACGAACTGTTGCGGCTGGCAGTGGCCAGGCTCGACGGCCCAGAGGCTGCTACAGTTGCGATACTCAGGCAACAGAGCGCCCACAACACACGTCAGAAGCAGCGAGGACTATGACTCCCTCACCAGCCGACACTCCAGCCGACACTCCAGCTCACACACGGAACCACACAACGGCCTCCCGAGATACCGTCGACCAGTCGGTGAAGCCGGTGTGGATTCTTGTCGCGTTGACGTCCTACACGGCGGTCATGGTGGCGCTGACGACACTCAAGGCGTTCTACCGCATCGGCTATTTGTGGAATCCGGCGAATCAGCGACGTCGAGGCCTGTCGCTCATCCCGTTCGATGAGCTGCGGAGTACCCACTCGTGGTTCGGCCCGGTCTTTGAGTTCGGCGGAAACATCGCATTCTTCGTGCCGTTCGGGATCCTGATTTACGTGCTGCTTTACCGAATGGGCGGGCAGCATCCGATCCGGAACACGGTCATCATCGGCGCGTTTGCCAGCATTCTCATGGAGACGGCGCAATATGTGTTCGCTCTGGGCTACACGGATATCGACGACCTCATGATGAACACCCTCGGTGCTCTTATTGGTGCCGGAGTGGCGAAATTGTGTGGAGTTCGCTTCCACAAGGTGTGGGTGTGGCTCGCGATTGCGCTGGGTGTGATTTTTGCGATCCTGGTGGGATTGGGCGACCGGCTTGGCGATCCCAACAAGGTGGTGGACGTCTAGCCGAGGCTAGAATTCCGCAGGGCAGGCTCCGCAGGGCCAGAATCCGCGGGCCTGAAATCCCGCGGGGCCAGGTCCCGCGGGCCCTCTACCCCCCCATGTAGCACATGTGCTGCGAAATGTTGTACCGAAGGGGTACGTTTGGAGCCCGAAAATGTACATTTCGAGCAATCTTTTCGCTTCACATCTGCTACCGTGTCGATTTCGGGGTCGATTCCAAGCACATGCTAGGTCTAAGACGCCAAAACGCCCCTGGCGCACGAGGCGCCAGGGGCGTGATGAGGTTGCGACCCGCTCTGGCGGTGTCGCTGAGCACTCAAGCGGTGCACTGGGGCGGTGTCGCTGAGCACTCAAGCGATGCGCTGAGACAGCACGATTCTGAATAGCCGTTCAAAAGAGCGCGCTTCGAAATGCTGCTACCAAAGGCCGCTTCAAAAGGGCGCTTCAAAAGAGCGCCTGGGAAACTCCCCTTACGCAGTCTCTGCGCGGGCGTCGACCTTAACCCAGCTCATCAGGTCGCGCAGCTTCTCACCGGTCTTCTCGATCTGGTGATCGTTGTAGGAAGCGCGCAGCTCCTCCAGCTCCTTGTTGCCGCCCTCAACGTTGGCAACGAGACGCTTGGTGAAGGTGCCGTCCTGAATATCGGACAGGATGTCCTTCATGCGCTTCTTGGTGTCGGCGTCGATGACGCGCGGACCGGAGAGGTAGCCACCGAACTCAGCGGTGTCAGACACGGAGTAGTTCATGTTCTTGATGCCGCCTTCGAACATCAGGTCCACGATCAGCTTCAGCTCATGCAGGCACTCGAAGTAAGCCATCTCCGGCTCGTAGCCAGCCTCAACGAGAACCTCGAAACCGGTCTTGACCAGCTCTTCGGTGCCACCACACAGCACGGCCTGCTCGCCAAACAGATCAGTGACAGTCTCAGCTTCGAAGGTGGTGGGGATAACGCCAGCGCGAGCGCCACCGATGGCTGCGGCGTAGGACAGGGCCAGGTCCTTGCCCTCACCCTTGGGGTCCTGGTCAACAGCAATGAGGCAGGGCACGCCCTTGCCGTCGACGAACTGACGGCGAACCAGGTGACCTGGCCCCTTGGGAGCGACCATACCGATGGTGATGTTCTCGTCGGGCTTGATCAGGTCGAAGTGAATGTTCAGGCCGTGACCGAAGAACAGAGCGTCGCCGTCCTTGAGGTTCGGGGCGATGTCGTTTTCGTAGATGGAGGCCTGGGAGGTATCGGGAGCCAGCAGCATGATGACATCTGCCCACTCGGCGGCCTCAGCGTTGGTCATGACCTTGAAGCCGGCCTCTTCAGCCTTCGGGCGGGACTTGGAGCCCTCGCGCAGGCCGATGGCAACCTCCACGCCGGAGTCGCGCAGGTTCTGAGAGTGCGCGTGCCCCTGGGAGCCGTAGCCGATAACAGCTACCTTGCGGCCCTGGATGATGGACAGGTCTGCGTCTGCGTCGTACAAAACATCAATAGCCATGATGGGTTTCCTCGGTTTCCTTTCGTTGACTGCCTACATTTATAGCAGCTCTAGTTTCAAATAGTGGGACGCGGGTGCCCACATAGTGACACCCCGCATCAAGCACAGTGCAAAAGTGCAGCTAGAAGCGCGTCGGGTACATCGCCTTCGGTCCACGGCTGATCGCCGTCAGCGAGGACTCAACGAGCTCACGGATGCCGAAGGGCTCCATCACATCCAGCAACGCCTGCAGCTTCGACGGCGTACCCGTGCACTCGATGATGAGAGAATCGGGTCCCACATCCACCACGTGCGCGCGGAAGAGCTTCGCGGACTCCACAACCTGGGTTCGGTTCGAGTTGTCCGCCGAGACCTTCACCAGCAACAGGCCACGGGACACAATCGCCTCAGGGTCGTGGCGGGAGACCTTGATCAACGGGATCAGCTTGTTGAGCTGCTTAGTGATCTGCTCGATCGTCTTCTCCTCGGCCTCCACCACGATGGTGATGCGGTTGACGCCCTCCACCTCGGTGCGGCCAGAGCTGATGGAGATGATGTTGAACGCCCGGCGCGTGAACATGCCGGAAATGCGGGAAATGATGCCGTCCACGTCTTCACACAGCACGGACAGGGTTTGGATCTCGGCCATTAGTTCTGCTCTCCCTCTTGAGTGACCTCGTGGATATCTGCCGGGGTCTCCGCTGCGGAGGAGTCCTCGTCGAACAGCGGGCGCAAGTTGCGTGCGTACTGGATCTCTTCGTTGGACGTGCCGGCCGCCACCATGGGCCACACTTGGGCGTCCTCACCGACGATGAAGTCGATGACCACCGGGCGGTCGTTGATTTCCTGAGCCTTGCGGATGGTCGGCTCCACATCCTCTTCCTTGGTGACGCGGAACGCCGCGCAGCCCATGGACTCGGCCAGCATGAGGAAGTCCGGAAGGTACTTCTCACCGGGCTTCAGGTTGGTGTGGGAGTAGCGCTGCTCGTAGAACAGCGTCTGCCACTGCCGCACCATGCCCAGGTTGCCGTTGTTAATCAAGGCGACCTTGATGGGCAGGTTCTCCACCGCGCAGGTCACGAGCTCCTGGTTGGTCATCTGGAAGCAGCCGTCACCGTCGATGGCCCACACGGTCTTGTCGGGCTGACCGGCCTTGGCGCCCATGGCCGCGGGCACGGAGTAACCCATGGTTCCCAGGCCACCGGAGTTCAGCCACGTGCGGGGGTTTTCGTAGTCCACGAACTGCGCTGCCCACATTTGGTGCTGGCCCACACCGGCCACGTAAATGGCCTCCGGTCCTGCGATCCGGGACAGGGTTTCGATGACGAACTGGGGAGCCAGCTTGTCATTAGGCTGCTCCTCGTAACCGCGCGGAAAGTCTTCGCGCAGCTTGTTGAGGTAGTTCAGCCATCCCTTCGTCGCCGGCTTCTTCAGGTCCAGGTTCTCCATCGCGTCCTGCAGTGCGGTAAGCACCTCACGAGCATCGCCAACGATCGGAACATCTGCGTCGCGGATCTTGCCGATCTCCGCAGGATCAATGTCGGCGTGGATGACTTTGGCGTCGGGTGCGAAACTATCCACATGGCCGGTCACCCGGTCATCGAAGCGCGCACCGATGGTGATGAGCAGATCAGAGCGCTGCAGCGCGGCCACGGCCGGAACACTGCCGTGCATGCCGGGCATACCCATGTAGAGCTCGTGGGAGGCCGGGAACGCACCCAGGGCCATGAGCGTCGTCACCACGGGGATGTCGTTGGCTTCGGCGAAGCGCTTGAGCTCCTCATGGGCATCAGCCTTGATCACGCCGCCGCCGATGTACAACGCCGGACGCTTGGCCGCGCTGATCATGCGCACGGCTTCTTCGATCTGGCGCGAGTGAGGCGTGGTGACAGGGCGGTAGCCGGGTAGCTCGTAGGTCGGCGGCCAGACGAAATCCATCTCCTGGTTCTGCACATCCTTGGGGATGTCCACGAGAACCGCACCGGGGCGACCGGTGGATGCCACGTGGAAGGCCTCGGCGATGGCTCCGGGGATATCCTCCGGGCGGGTCACCATGAAGTTGTGCTTGGTGATCGGCATGGTCACGCCGCGGATGTCGGCTTCCTGGAAGGCGTCAGTGCCCAACAGGTTCTTGCCCACCTGGCCGGTGATGGCGACGATCGGCACGGAATCCATGTTGGCGTCGGCAATGGGGGTCACCAAGTTCGTGGCACCCGGGCCGGAGGTGGCGATGCACACGCCCACCCGGCCAGTCACCTGGGCGTAGCCGGTGGCTGCGTGGCCTGCGCCCTGCTCGTGGCGCACGAGCACGTGATTGAGCTTCGTGGAATCGTACAGTGCCTCATAGAGGGGAAGGACAGCTCCGCCAGGCAGGCCGAACACTACGTCGGTGCCGAGTTCTTCCAGGGAGCGAACAACGGCCTGAGCACCGTTAATTCGTTCCGACTTCTTGCCGCGGCTTTGTTGCGCCACTGTGGCTGGGCTGGGTTGCGAGCGTGAAGTGTTCGTCACGTTTTCTTTCGCTCCTTGGTATGAGTTCTGGCAAGAGATGCGGCCCCTCAGGCGTGTGCCTCAGGATCCTGGCTTCAACTATTCAACCGCAAGCGCCCCCGAGTAGCCGACTGGTGGGTCGGTATCCGGGGGCGCCTGAGTTCGAGCTACCGAGGGTGCTAGGGGCGCCCCTCAGTTACGAGTACTCGAATAATGAGGTGTGAAGTCATGCCCATGAGAATATCGGCATCGGGCCACCAAGTCAAGCCATGTGACCACCAATTTCCCAAATAATGACTTTTTTATCTCACCTAGTGGACACTTACCCTTGGCTCTACGAGTGTAAAAACCCAGCCCACCTGCATACACATACCCCATCCTTCGCAAGCTCTCGCCATCTCTCGCCGCCGTCGAGCCGCCACCAATCCACCACCGAGCCACCTCTCCCAGTGAGCTATCAGATTTGTGGTCTACACTCCGCTCTCATGGCTTTCAGTTATTACTTCTTCAGACTGTGGGAGTGGTTCGTCGCCCACGGCATACCCCTCATTGCCCTCACGTTGGTGGCCATCCTCATCCCGAGGATCGGCCGCCTCACCATTCGTATCGTCGCCAACCGCGGCCACGCTGGCGCGGAAGCGAAGAAGGCCCGCCTCGCGCTGGTCGGCGCGATGGTCTACGTCGTACAGATTGTCGCCTATTTCATCGTCATCCTGCTGGCCCTGACGAACCTCGGTGTGCCCGCGATGAGCGCCGCCCTTCCCGCCACCGTGGTCTCCGCCGCCGTTGGTTTCGGCGCGCAGAAGGTGATCCAGGACTTCCTGGCCGGTTTCTTCATCATCTCAGAGCGCCAGTTTGGTGTGGGGGACTACGTGAGCTTCGACGGCACCTCGGGTGACATCGAAGGCACGGTCGTGGCCTTGACCTTGCGCGCCACGAGGATCCGCACTCCCTCGGGCGAGGTCGTGACGGTTCCAAACGGCTCCGCGGGTGTGATTACGAACTTCTCGCAGGATTGGTCGCGCGCCGTGGTGGACTTGGCCATTCCGCTGCAGTCCGGCGAGTCCATGGATGATCTGTTGGAGCGCGTCAACCACACCGCGTCCGAGGCCATCCACGATCCCTCAATCAAGGACGATGTCATCGGCGAGGTCGAGATCCTGCCCGCCACCAAGCTCGTTGCCCCGACCGCCGCTGGCCAGTCGTGGCAGGTGAACTTCCGCACCATGGTCGTGGTGAACCCGGCTCGTCAGTGGGCTGTGGAGCGCGTCATTCGCTCCGCCCTGCTTAACGTGTTCTGGGATCGTTACGATTTGCCCTCGGCCTTCGCTCAAGCCGATTTCGGCGACGCCCAAACGATCGCATCCCCCGGCGCATCCGAAGGTACGAAGACCGGTTCCGCTGGCTCGAAGCACGATTCGGTGAAGCCCAACCAGCAGGATGTCTCCAGCGACGCGCCCACGCAGGTGTTCCAGCGAGCTGATCAGACCTCGAAGTCCACCGGGTCAGCGGATTCTGGAAAGAGCTCGGCCGCAATGGGAGCAGCAGCGGGTGCTGCGGGAGTGGCTGCGGCTGCAGCGGGAGCCAAGGCTGACTCGAAGTCTGATGTAAAGGCTGGGTCCAGCACTAGGGCCAGCGCAGGAGCCGACGCTCAGGACAAGCCGGCGGAAGACGCAGCCGCCGTGGAATCCGCGCCCGACAAGGACGACGGCCCGGGCTCCCCGTCCGACGTCACCGCGCCGGTCGACGCTACCGACGCTACCGCCTCCACTGACTCCACTAACTCCAACGACTCCACCGATGATGACGACATCTGGAACGGCGTGTGGCGTGGAGACACCTACGACTCCAAGTTCAAGAATGCTCTGAGCATCGGTGGTCGTATCCGCCCGTCCACCACGGGCCTCATCCTCGGCCTCATTCTCACGGGCGGCTTGGCACTGGCCTCAAGCAACCCCGAAGGGGCCAGCGCGGGTGTCCTCTCCCCCGATCATTGGCGCGATGACAAACCCGTGGCGACCCAGGAGCACAAGCCCAGTGAGGCGTCGACCACCCCAGAACCGACCAGTGAGCAGGCCCCGGCCACCCAAACACCCACTGATACGAGCGGCACGCAGCAGCCCAGCAACGTACAACAGCCACAGCAAACCACCTCGCCGACCACGAGCCAGCAGCAGCCGCAGCAGGATGAACCGACCCAGCAGCAAGGCTCCCAGCGCCAGCCCAACGCAGCGGGGCGCGGTAATGGTGGGGCGCAGACAGGTACTGGCAGCGCCCAGCCGAGCTCGGCGGCAAGCCAGACCAGCTGACCCAGACCAGCTGGCCCTGACCAGCTAGGGCAACCGAGGGCGGAACGAGGGTGAATTAGATGGGCTCGCGGAGGAACTGATTAAATAGCAATCATGAGCTCTCAGGATTCCGATCCCACACCCCAGCCCTCGCAGCGGCCGGTTCCGCAGGCGTCCGACAGCACCGGACGAACCGTCCTGCGACCCAGCCGAGAGCACATCCTCGGCGGGTTTCTCATGTTCCTCATTTGCCTGATTTTCACGGGTTACAAGGTGGAATGGTTCTTCTGGGTTCCGCTTGTGCCGATCCTCTTCATCGTGTGGGTGCTGCGAGCGCGTACCATCGTGGGCGGCTCTGGGATTGAGGCGAAGTACCTCTTCCGCCGCTCCCAGTCCGTGGCTTGGGACGATTTTCAGTCCATCCGCTTTAGTAAGCGAGGCCGCGCGTTCGCCGCTCGTCAGGATGACACCCAGTTCTGGCTGCCCGGTGTGACGTTTAATTCTCTCGTCGCTTTGCACGAGGCCAGCGACGGCCGCATTCCGGACCCGGTGACCCCGGGACGCATGGCGGCGCAAGACAAGGTTCAGGTTGTTCACAAGGACGGCTACGCCGTGCTGATGGACAAGGACGAATACGCCGAATACGAGGCCGCGCGGCGCCGCGAGGCAGAAGCTGAAGCAGAAGCAGCAGCATCCCAGGACAATTCCAAGAAAGAGCACTAACTTCATGAACGCCATCCCATTGCGATCATCCGTCACCACCCAGGGCCGTAACGCGGCAGGTGCGCGTGCGCTCTGGCGGGCCACGGGCATGTCCGATGACGATTTCGACAAGCCGATCATCGCCATCGCCAACTCCTACACCCAGTTCGTCCCTGGCCACGTCCATCTCAAGGACGTCGGCGAGATCGTGGCAGACGCCGTCCGCGCCGCCGGTGGTGTGCCCCGCGAGTTCAACACCATCGCCGTGGACGATGGCATCGCCATGGGCCACGCCGGCATGCTCTACTCCCTGCCCAGCCGCGAGGTCATCTCCGACGCCGTGGAATACATGGTCAACGGCCATGCCGCCGACGCCCTGGTGTGCATCTCCAACTGCGACAAGATCACCCCCGGCATGCTCAACGCCGCAATGCGGTTGAACATCCCGGTCGTGTTCGTCTCCGGTGGCCCCATGGAAGCCGGTAAGGCCGTGGTGGTCGACGGCGTGGCACAGGCCCCCACCGACCTCATCACCGCCATTTCCGCCTCTGCCTCCGAGGCCGTCAATGCCCAGTCCCTGCTCAAGGTTGAGCAGGCCGCCTGCCCCACCTGCGGTTCGTGCTCCGGCATGTTCACCGCAAACTCCATGAACTGCCTCACCGAGGCCTTGGGTCTGTCCCTGCCGGGCAACGGCAGCACGCTGGCCACCCACGCCGCCCGTCGTGACCTGTTCACCAAGGCCGGCACCACCATCGTGGAGCTGTGCAAGCGCTACTACGGCGAAGGCGATGAATCCGTGCTGCCCCGCAGCATCGCCACCCGCGAAGCCTTCGAGAACGCCATGGCCTTGGACATGGCCATGGGTGGTTCCACCAACACCGTGCTGCACATCCTCGCCGCCGCCCAGGAGGGCGAGGTGGACTTCGGCCTGCACGACATCGACGAGCTGTCCAAGCGCGTTCCGTGCCTGTCGAAGGTCTCCCCGAACTCGGATTACCACATGGAAGACGTCCACCGCGGCGGCGGCATCCCGGCGATCCTCGGCGAGCTGTACCGCGGCGGCAAGCTCAACGAGGGCGTGCACTCCGTGCACTCCGCCACACTGAAGGAATGGCTGCTGCACTGGGACATCCGCTCCGGCGAAGCCAGCGAGGAAGCCATCGAGCTGTTCCACGCCGCTCCCGGCGGAGTCCGCACCACCGAACCCTTCAGCACCGACAACCGCTGGTCGGACCTCGACACGGATGCGGAAAAGGGCGTGATTAGGGACGTCGAGCATGCCTACACCGCAGACGGTGGCCTGGTGATCCTGCGCGGAAACCTCGCCGAAAACGGTGCCGTGATCAAGGCCGCCGGCATCGACGAGGAACTATGGCACTTCGAGGGCAAGGCTCTGGTCGTGGAGTCGCAGGAGGACGCCGTGCGCGTGATCCTGGACAAGAAGGTGCAGCCCGGCGACGTGATCGTTGTGCGCTACGAAGGCCCGTCCGGTGGCCCGGGTATGCAGGAAATGCTGCACCCGACCGCCTTCCTCAAGGGCTCTGGCCTGGGCAAGAAGTGTGCACTGATTACGGATGGGCGCTTCTCCGGCGGATCCTCCGGCATCTCGGTGGGCCACATCTCCCCCGAGGCTGCCCACGGTGGCGCTATCGGCCTGGTCCGCGACGGCGACCCGATCACCATCGACGTGCACAACCGCCGACTGACCCTGGACATCTCCGACGAGGAGCTGGCCGAGCGCCGGGCGGAGATGGAGGCCTCCGAGCGTCCGTGGAAGCCCACCACCCGTCAGCGCAAGGTCACCAAGGCACTGCGCGCCTACGCCGCGATGGCCACCAGCGCGGACAAGGGCGCGGTGCGCCAGGTCGACTACGAGCTCTAGTCAGAGCCGCGAGCCCAGAGCCCTGCACCCTGAGCTCCGAGTCCAAGGCTCCGCGCCTGCCTACAGCAACTCCACCGCCGCCGCGGCGTGGATGCTGTCACTGAGCTGCTCCAGCTGCTGAGATTCCACCTTCCAGCGCTGCCAGTACAGGGGCACGTCCAGGTACTTGCCCTCCATGAGCCACACCAGCAGGCCCCGTTCGATGAGCGGGGCCGCTTGGCGTTCCGGCACCATTCCCCACCCGGTTCCCGCCACCATGGCGGCGGTCAGCGCCTCGAACGAGGGCACCCGCGATTCCCGCCTGTTCTCGTACCGGCGCTCGGGGCTCCTCCCCGGGCCGTGCACGCCCGAATCGAATTCCTCCCAGTGCTCCTCAAGGAAGCTTTCCTCCATGTGGTCCTTCGAGCCAAACCTCGCGGCCGGCAGCGTAGCGAACGTGTGCTCCCCACTATCCAGCAGTGCCGCGACCTTCGGCGCCGCCACCGCTACGTAGCGCTGAATGCCTAAGTATTCGCTCTGGCACCCGGCCACGGGGCTGCCTTCCGTGGTCACGGCCGCCATGCAGTCGCCGCGTCGCAACAGCCGCAGCGAGTGTTTCTCGTCCTCCACGCGGATGTACAGGTCGATGGTGGTCAGGGCTCCCACGTCCGGCAGGATGCGCTGGAACCACGTGCCCAGCGAGTCCGCGTTCACGGCCACGGTCAGCGGCACGGCGCTGAGATTTCCACCTAGGTGCAGCGACGCTTCCCGCTGCAGCAGCTGCATCCTCCGCGCGGTCTGCACGAGGATCTCCCCAGCCGGGGTCGCCGTGGGCGGTGTGCTGCGTCGAATGAGCACACGGCCCGCTTCGGACTCCAGGGTTTTGATGCGTTGACTCACCGCGCTGGGGCTGATGCCCAGGGCGGAGGCGGCGGCGTCGAAGCTTCCAAGATCGACGATGGCGAGGAGCGTGTCCAGGTGTCGGTAGGCCATGAAGCAATTCTAACGTATCTTTAGATCGCTTAGATTGCCTTCATTGAGTGTCAAATTTACGCTAAGACTCATGGAAAATCAGTGGCTACATCTTATGATTCAGGGTTTCGTTCTGTGGATTTCGCTTATGGTTGCGATTGGTCCGCAGAACGCTTTGGTGATTAAGCAAGGCCTGCGCAAACACGCGCTGGCCCCGGTGCTCGCTGTCGTGATGATTAGCGACATCGTGCTCGTGGCACTCGGCATCCTCGGCGTGGGGGCCGTGGTTGAGCGAGCCCCGTGGCTGCTGACTCTGCTGAGGTGGGGCGGCGTGGCGTACCTCCTCTGGTTCGCCTACACCTGTTTCCGCGATGCCCGGTCGCCACAATCCCTCTCTGCGTCCGACGCCCCAACGTACGCAAATGCCCCCGCCTCTTTCGGTGGCACCGATGAGCCCCGGGTGACAGTGAGCGGTGATTACGATTCCACCGGCTCCGGCCAGGTGGCCACGAAGGTGCAGGTATCCTCGCACACCCGACAGGCTGCTGTGTCCGTTACCGGCCCGGTCATGGCGGCGCTGGCGATGAGTTGGTTGAACCCCGGCGCGTACATTGACGGCATCATGCTGGGCAGCGTGGCCAACCAGTTCGGCGACATGGCTATTGCGGTCGGCGCGGGCGCGTTGTGCGCTACTGCGCTGTGGTTCCCAGTTTTGGGCTATGGTGCGCGGGCACTGGCCGGTCCGCTGTCTCGCCCGAAGGTGTGGTCGTGGATCAATATCGGCATCGGTGTGATGATCTTGACTGTTGCGGCGCGCATCGCGTTCGCGATGTAGCACCGTTGACGCTCTCGGATGACCCGGCTTAAGCTTTCCTTAGAAGGCGATTGGCGCGTTGGTTGATAGCTGGCACAGAGTCGGCACAGAGTCGGCACAGAGTCGGCGCGGCGACGGCGACAACGTTGGCGCACAGCCAGCGCAGCCAGCGCAGCCAGCGCAGAGCAGGGCGATCATGACACCAGTGATTGAGGCGCACAGCCTCCACAAATCTTTCGGCGCGGTGCATGCTGTGCGTGGCATTGACCTGACTGTCGAGCGCGGCAGCATCTACGGCCTTATCGGCCCGAATGGCGCTGGCAAGTCCACGGTCCTGCGCATTCTGGTGGATCTCATTCGCCCTGATAGTGGGGAAATATTAGTGCTGGGGAGCGCCCCACAGTCGGCGAGCCCCGCGTTACGTCGACGGATCGGATACCTGCCGGGGGAAGTGCAATTCCACGAGCGCTGCGACGGGCGCTCCCTGCTAGAGCGGTTCGCCAGCATCAGTGGGCGGGTGCCGCCGGGCAGGATCGACGCCCTTGCCGAACGGCTGGACCTGGATCTCGCCCGGCCCGTCCGCTCGCTGTCGAAGGGCAACCGACAGAAGCTGGGCCTGATCCAGGCATTCATGCACTCCCCTGAGCTGCTCATCCTCGACGAGCCGACTAGCGGCTTGGATCCGCTCATGCAGCGTGAATTCATGGGGCTGGTCCGTGAGGCTCAAGATAATGGCCAGACTGTCTTGTTGAGCTCGCACATCCTCGGGGAGGTCCAGTACACGGCGGATGCCGCTGCGGTGCTGGCGCAGGGCTCAATCGTGGCGCACGGTGATGTTGCATCGCTCCGGCTGGCGGGTACGTCTCGGATTCGTGCTGTGGTTGCTGGCGCTGATCCCGAGCAGCTCAGCGTGCAGTTGGAGCAATGCGATGGGCTGTCGGATCTCGTGGTTCGCCGCTTTGGCGCTACGACTGGCACTGCGACTAGCGCGGAGGCGGACCCCTCATCCAACGTCGTACAGGTCTCCGGTCTCCTGCGCGGCGAGCCAGACGCCACCATCAAAGCCCTCGCCAACTACACCATCCGCGATCTTGCCCTCGAGGAGCCGGACCTCGAAGAATCCGTGCTGGAACTCTACGGACATTCGGAGAGCGCATCATGACCACCTTGCCCATCCTCCGCTGGCAGCTGCGCGACGGCATCCGCGGCCTCATCGCCTGGTCACTCGCACTCATCGCTGTCTTATGCGTGTACTTGCCGATCTATCCGAGCATCCACTCTCCCGCCCTAACGGAGATGGTTGACTCCCTCCCCCAGCAGATGTCCGGCTTCTTCGGCATGGATTCCATCGCCACGGGCGCCGGCTACACCCAGGCCACGTTCTTCGGGCTGCTGGGTTACGTGCTCGCCGCCATCGCCTGCATCTCTTGGGGATCCAAGGCTATTGCCGGAGCCGAAGATTCAGGACGGCTAGAGATGATTCTCACCCATGCTGTCGGGCGTGGGCGCTACGCCCTGGAAAGTCTGCTCGCTCTCACCGTGCGCGTTGTCGTTCTGTGCGTCATCGCGGCCACCGCCATCCTGATTCTCAACGGCCCGTCCGATCTCGGCCTCGCGCCGAGTCACATTGTGATCACCACGTGCGTGTGGGGAATGCTAGCGCTGACGTCGGGCATCACGGCCCTGTCCGTCGGCGCCATGACGGGGCGCCCGAGTTGGGCTAACGGTGCCGGCGCCGCGCTCACTGTGGTGTCCTACATATTCGACGCCATCACACGGACCACCACCAACCTCAACTGGTTGTCTTACTTTTCCCCCTACCACTGGGCGTATGGTGATTCCCCGCTGCAGACGGGCAATGCCTGGGGCGGAATGGGTCTGCTGGCGGGCTTGTGCGCAGTACTGTTCGCGCTGGGTTATGCCGCTTTCACCCGGCGCGACGTGTGCTGACACGCCGGGGTGTGTTGGGCATTAGTTGAAGGGGTTGCCGCCGCCGATGGCCAGCCACAGCACCACTGTCGCTGCCACGGCGACGATGGCGAAAATCCACGCCGAGACGAGCGGGCGGGTGTTCCATGCCCGGTTGCGGTCCAGCGAAATGCTTCCGGGACCGGCGAAGATCGTCGCCATTGTGCCGGTGCCGATGAGGACCCACATTTGGATGTAGGGGCTCAGGCCATAGGGCCACAGGGTGCCTTGGTAGTTGTTGAACTCGTTGAGGGTCATAAAGCCCGCCACGACCGCAGCCAAAGCTGCGGCAAATGGTGTGAGCAGGCCAAGGATTAGCAGACCACCGGCGACCACCTCGGCGGCGGGAACCACGACGGCAAGGATCTGCGCGCCGTTGTAGTCCGACCACTGCTGCTGCAGCACGTCAAGCCCCGGATCCCCGCCGAAGGCGAAGAGGGTCTGCAGGCCGCGCACGAGTAGGAGTCCGCCGATAACCAGGCGGAGCAACAGCAATCCGAAGCTCAGCGTGCCGCGCTTGGGCTGTGCCTCCTTTGTGGTGGTCTCTGCTGTTTCGGCTGTCTCCGCGCCATCCGTCTTGACCATCTCCACGTTCTCGGGAGTGGCGCCATTGTCAGCCTTCACACCGTGAGCATCGTCCCCGGCCTTACCGGCTGACTGAGCCGCATTAGCGCGGTCGGCCGTCGCAGCTCCGGCAACACCAGCAGCACCTGCTGCCCCTGCTACGGGGACGGGCTTGGTTTCGTTGCGCTTGAGGAAGGACAGCTCCTCGCGTCCATTATCGGCACCAGACTTCGCACCGGCCGGGTTCCCGGACGCGGATCCGGGCTGGGCTGCCGTGGCAGTGTTGGGGTCGAATGACGGATCGGCACCATTACCACGCCCCGCTGCCGGAATGGGCTTCACTGTACGATCGGCCGGTCCGGTGTCCTTACCAGCTCGCGCACCGGTGCCGCCTGCCGCAGCAACACCTGCTGCACCCGCTGCACCCGCTGCACCCGCCGCGCCTGCGGCACCTGCGGCGGCATCACGGGCTCCATGCTCGTCCTGCGACTCCTTAGGCAGGGCCTCCTTCGGCTGAGGCTTGGCCTGGATGCGCTGAGGCCGCGCACGGCCCAGAACCTCGTAGATGTCGCGCCGCTTAGGCTTGTCACCCTCAGACCCGCCGGACGTCTTGGACTCCCCCGCAGGCTTGCCCACTGTGGCCTTTTCCGTAGGCTTGCCCGCCTTGGGCTCACCCACAGCCTTATTCACCTTGGTGGCCTCGGCAGAGCTGCCAACTTTCTCAACCTTCTGAGCCTTCTGAGCCCTCTCGGCCTTCCCAGCCTTGCCGGGCTTCTCAGACTCGGCAGATTTCTGAGCTGCGCTGGACGATGCAGGCTTTGCAGCCTTATCTGCCTTGCCGAGGTTGGCAGACTTCTCGGCAGCAGACTTCGCAGTTGCCGGCTTCTTATCTACCGGTTGCTTTGCAACGGATTCCTTCTCCGCAGACTTCTTTCCTGCAGAGGTCCTGCCCACATTCCTTTTGCCTACCGGGGCACTCTTCGCAGGCTTGTGGCCTGCAGGCTCCTTCCCTGCTGGCACAGTCCCCTCCGACGCCTCCCGACGGTACACAGGCACGTCAATGTCTGCTGCCTCATCATCGAAAGCCCGGGGGTCAAAGAGTTCATCATCTGACTGGGGTCGGTTTGGCTTCTTTGGAGTATTCACGCACTCCAGCCTATTCCGACTCTCCCTCCGCGCCGCGCACCTCACACGGCATGTCGGCATGTCAGGGGCACAAAAACTCGCATGCACGCCAAGCCACCGCAACACCCAAACTGAGCACCAACGCACGCCATGAAACGACCTCTTCCCGCCCTCACTCCATCCCCCCATCCTTCCCATCTGCTTCACGAATCCCCACACCCAGCGGCACAGACTTTCCCACACCCAGCGGCACGGGCATCTCCTCATCCAGCAACATAGGTAGCAGATATGCAGCCAAATTATGTACCGAAGGGGTACGTTGAGGGCTCAAAAATGTGCATTTCGGGCAATCTTTTCGCTGCACATGTGCTACATAGGGAGATGGGGCTGCACATGCACGAGGCTGGCGATAGACAAGCTCACAAACCACCCCCATGACAGACGCAACGTGAGGTAAAGGCGCCGTCAACGCCCCACCAGACGGAGGCGGCACCGGCAAAACGCCAGGCGAAGGCGACATAGCCACCCAAGGCAGCGCAGCACATGCACATAGTTGATATGTCATCTATAATGGGGTCATTGAGACAACGCAAACGTTGTGGCGTCGGATAAGAGACCGCACCGAGACAAGCAGCACCAAAACACCATCGAGAGGATCTAGCCATGGCCTATGTAGCAGCCGGCTCATTCGAACGCGACATGGACTACATCGACGACCGCGTAGTCGCCAACCCCGAAGGCGAGCGCCAGTGGCCGGTCGAGGCGGGCCGCTACCGACTCGTCGCCGCCCGCGCCTGCCCGTGGGCCCACCGCGCCGTCATCACCCGCCGCCTCCTCGGACTCGACGGTGCTATCAGTCAGGCGCTCTGCGGCCCCACCCACGACTGGAAATCCTGGACCTTCGATCTCTACGAAGGTTCCATCGACCCCGTGTTGAAGATCGGGAAGCTTCGCGACGCCTACATCAAGCGCTACCCCGATTACCCCAAGGGCATCACGGTTCCCACCCTCGTGGAGATCGACAGCGGCATGGCCGTAACCAATGACTTCCAAACACTCGTCAAAGACTTCCAGACGGAATGGGGCGAGTTCCACCGCGACGGCGCCCCGGACCTCTACCCCGCCGAGCAGCGGGACGAGATCGACGCGCTGACCAAGCACATCTTCCACGACGTCAACAACGGCGTGTACAAGGCCGGATTCGCAGGCACGCAAGAGGCCTACGAGGACGCATTCCATACCCTGTTCGCGACCCTCGACGAGCTCGAAGAGCGCCTCGCCGACCGGCGGTACCTCATGGGCGATCGCATCACGTTTGCCGATGTATTCCTCTACCCCACCCTGATCAGGTTCGACATGGTGTACCACAACCACTTCAAGTGCAACCGGAACAAAATCTCCGAGATGCCGAACCTGTGGGGTTACCTGCGCGACCTGTTCCAGACACCGGGGTTCGGCGACACCACCAACTTCCAGCAGATCAAGGACCACTACTTCCTGGTTCACCAGGACATCAACCCGACCGGCGTGGTGCCCGTGGGTCCGGATCCCGCAATCTTCCGTACCGAGCACGGCCGCGAAAAGCTGGGCGGCAGCCCCTTCGGGGCGGGCACGGCGCCCGGGCCGATTCGCCCGGAGGATACCGTGACGGGCGATTGTGTGACGGAAGATGCCGTGGCGGGCGATTCCGTGACAGGCGATTCCGCCACAGGTGACGAACAGTCCGCTGACTAACCCCGCCAGGTGGAATACAGCGTGGCGTAGGCACCGCCGCGTTCCATGAGCTCGTCGTGGGTGCCGTCCTCGACGATCCGACCGGCCTCCATCACGAGGATCCTATCGGCGCTCACCGCCTGGTCGAGCCGGTGCGCCACCACCAAGCTGGTGCGACCCTTCGTGGCCTCCTGGGCTGCGGCTTCGAGCGCCTTGGCGTCGTCGCTGCCAGCTTCCGCGGTGGCTTCGTCCAAGATGAGCACCTGCGGGTCGCGCAGGAACACTCGTGCCAGCGAGATCTGCTGCGCTACCTCGGGTGGGAGTTCGGGGGCTCCCGCACCGATGCGTGTGTCTAACCCGTCCGGGAAGTTGCGCTGCCACGCCGCCGAGTCCGGGTGCAGCCCGGCCCTTGTCAGCGCCTCAAGCAGCTGCGCATCGCTGGCCGCGGCATCGGCCATGAGCAAGTCTTCGCGTAACGGGCCGGCGAAGAGGTGCACCTCCTGGCTCAGGAGAGTCACCGTGGCAGTGGTCCAGGTGTTGGGCACTTCGGTGACGTCCACATCGTCGATGTAGATATGCCCCTCCACGGGCTCCAGCATGCCCGCGATGAGGCCCGCCACAGTGGACTTGCCCGCGCCGGAGGTACCGACCATCGCGGTGGTGGTCCCCGGCGCCACGTCCAGCGTGAACTCCGGGATCACATCCGCCCCGCCGGGGTAAGCGAAGCGCACCTTGTCCATGCGAATCCTCGGCGGCGCTGTGATCTGCGTTGCGGGATCGCGGCGCCAGGAGGATCCCTCGTTGATCTTTGCCAGCGCCACCGCGCGACCCAGTCCCACCGCAGCCTCCTGCAGTTGGCCTGCGAAAAACAGCACGTTGAACACGTGAATCTCCAGCCGCACGACCAGCACCGTGGCGGCGGTGGCGGCACCGGCATCGACGTACCCGGCCCGCACCATCCATGTGGCGAACAGCAGCGTGCCGATGAGCAGAATGCCGTACCCCACCTGGCCCGCGCCCATGAGCCGCACGAAGATCGGGCGTTGCTGAGCCGTAGCGCGGACGGTGTTCCACGAGCTCTTTTCCAGCCGCTTCTCCGCCCACGGCCCCAGCTTCAGCGCCTGGAGGGTGGGCAGGCCCCGGATGGTGTCCAGCGTCATGTTGTTGCGCTGCGCTTCTGCGGAGTTGATGAGGTTCGTGGCGGTCGGCAGTTCCCGCAGCACGCGCCGCACCGCCGGAGCCAGGGCCAGCGTGACCGCCACGAACACACCCACGAACCGCCAGTCGATGAGCACCATCGAGACCAGCGTGAACGGGAACATCAGCGCGGTGATCACCACGCGCACGCCGGTGGTGCTGATGGTGCGCACCACCCGGTCAATGTCGCCGGTCAGGCGGGTGATGACGTTGCCCGAGCCCAGCCGCACGATCTCCGGCACCGGCGCGTGCAGGACCGCGTAGAGGGCGCGGCGGCGCAGGTCCACGCTGAGCATGCGCGATTTCGCCACGATGAGGAACCCGGCCACCGACCGGCCCGCCGCCTCCACGAGCAGCGCCACGGCCACGAGCACGAGCAGCACCACGAAGGCACCCATTCCCCCACCGATCACCGGCAGCGACCCGCCGTTCATGAGGTTCACGGAGAATCCGAGCAGATTGGAGGAAGCCATCATGGCCACGAGCGTTGCCGCAAACGTCACCGCGCACGCCAGGTACCAGCGCGGTTGTGGTTTCGTCGGCAGCTCCGTGAGGTAGCCAAACGCCTCGCCCAGCGGCACCGGCGGCAGGTGATCCGCGGTAAGCTGCTCGGCCTCAGCCTGCGTGTTTGTGCGACTCATAGGGTCACCACCTTGTCAGCTTGCGCGGCCCATGCCGGGGATGTTGTGATCACGATTGTCTTTTTGTCTCGACGCCACCGCGCCACGTTGTCAGCGACTCGGGTGAGTGTCACGGCGTCGAGCCCAGTGGTGGGCTCGTCGAGGATGAGCACGGGAGCTTCAGTAGCCAGGGCTCGCGCTAGGGCCACGCGTTGGCGCTGGCCTCCGGAGAGCGTGAGGCCACTCTCCCCCACGAGCCCGTCGAGTCCGCCGAGCCGGGCGACGATGTCGGAGCATTGCGCGGCCTCGAGGATGCCCTCGACTGTCCCCTGAGCACTACCAGCACTGCCTTCAGCGCTGCCCGGCGCCCCCAAGGGCCAGATGTTGTCCGCCAGCATGCCCTCGAACACCGCCACGCGGTGCGGCACGGCAATCACTCCGTCGCGGGCGGCGAGGTGTTGGGTCCACTGTTGAGTCTTGTGGTGGCCCTCAGCCGAGTGCGTGACCCACACATTCAACCCCGGAACCACCTCCGGGGCACCAGGGGTGGCCTGGGGATCGGGGTGGCTGGTGGCGTCGGAGTCGGTCGGATCCTCGATAGCGGACAGCAATGCGAGCATGCGACGGGCCGCGGTGGTGCCGCGCGCCCAGAAGTCCGTGAGCAGGCCCAGGGAGATGCCCATGACCGTGAGGCCGGGCGGGACGAGCAGGGCCGCGCTGAGGAATTGGCCAGGGGTGATCTGGCCGTTGAAGGCCCACACGCCGGTGATGACCATGATGAGCACCGTAAAGGCGGTGGGCACGAGCTGGCGGACGAAGGTGAGGAATTGGGTGATGCGGGCGTCGCGGATCATGACGCTCAGGGCGTCATCGGCGGCGGCATCGAAGCGGCGCTTAGTGGTCTCGATGGCGCCGAGACCCTTGAGGACGCGGGCTCCTTGGGCGGCGTCGGTGGCCAGCGACACGGTAATGGCCTCGCGCTTGCGGCGCTGTGCCGACACCCGAGCGATGGGTTTGGCGGTGGCCGCCGATGCCAGCGCGGTACACACAGCGCCGAGGATGAGCAGCGCACTGACCAGCGGCGATAGCTCCCACAACACCACCGACGAGCTCACCACGAAACCGGCCATGACCAGCGGGAAATCGAAGAGGAATTTCAACTGGCCGAGCTGGTTGGAGTCCTCATCGACGGTGCTGAGGACTTCGCCGGAGTTGAGGTTGGCGTTGCTGCCGAGCAGGCGGCGGACGGTGAACAGGCGCAAGTCGTGGATGGTGCGCTGCTCGCCGAGGAACAGGAGCGACTCGGCGGTGATGCTGCCGAGCCAGGAGATGAAGAATAGGCCGACGAGCAGCAGGCATGCGATCACCACGGCGCCGATCGCGCCGTCACCGAAAGCGGCGTCCGAGGCGCGACCGACGACCTGGGCCACGACGGCCCCCGCGGCGGCGTCCGCAAGCGAACCGATGATCGCGCACGTCACCGCGAGGCGGTGGGAGAACGTGGCATCGAGCGCCAAGCGGCGCGGAGACTTCCACCGCTGCGGCCGCAGGGAATCGCTGCCGCTGGGTGGGGTGTCCGGGGCAAACCAGGACCAGGTATTCACAAAAAACTCCTCGAGCAGAACCCCGCTGCTCGGGGATTTTCTGCTGGTTTAGCTCAGCTTTTTGGCGATGAGCTGGTTGACTTGGGCGGGATCGGCCTTGCCCTTGGTGGCCTTCATGACCGCGCCGACGATGGCGCCGGTGACCTTCTTGTTGCCCGCGCGGTACTTCTCCACAATGTCGGGGTTGGCGGCGAGGGCATCGTCCACGGCCTTTTCGATGGCGCCGTCATCACGAACGACCTCGAGGCCGCGGTCGGCGACGACCTTGTCCACATCGCCTTCACCTGCGAGCACACCATCGACGGCCTGGCGGGCCAGCTTGTTGGTGAGCTTGCCCTCGCTGACCAGCTCGGCCACGCGAGCGACCTGCTGCGGGGTGATGCTCAGACCCTCGAGGTCCACGCCCTCCTGGTTGGCCTTCTGCGCAAGGTAGGCAACCCACCACGAGCGGGCTTCGGCCGGCGAGGCGCCGGCCTCGACGGTCTCCACGATGAGGTCGAGCGCGCCAGCGTTGACGAGGTCGCGCATCTCCTCATCCTTGAGGTCCCATTCCTTCTGGATGCGGGCGCGGCGGATCCACGGCATTTCCGGCAGGGTCGCGCGGATCTCCTCCACCCATTCCTCCGGCGCCAGCACGGCGGGCAGGTCCGGGTCGTTGAAGTAGCGGTAATCCGCCATGGTCTCCTTGGGACGCCCCTTGGAGGTGGTGCCGTCTGCCTCCTGGTAGTGACGGGTTTCCTGGACGATCTCCACGTCGTTGACGAGGCAGGCGGCCTGGCGCTGCATCTCGAAACGCACGGCCTGCTCCACGGACTTCAACGAGTTAATGTTCTTCGTCTCGGTGCGGGTGCCGTACTCGGTGGTGCCCTTGGGCATGAGAGACAGGTTGGAGTCCACGCGCATGGACCCCTGGTCCATGCGGGCATCGGACACGCCTAGGGCCTTGACCAGGTCACGCAGGGCGGACACGTAAGCTTTCGCCACCTCCGGTGCACGCTCGCCAGCGCCCTCGATGGGCTTGGTCACGATCTCGATGAGCGGCACACCGGCGCGGTTGCAGTCCACCAAGGAGCTGGTGGCGCCGTGGATGCGGCCCGTAGCGCCACCGATGTGGGTGAGCTTGCCCGTGTCCTCCTCCATGTGTGCGCGCTCGATCTCCACGCGCCACTCGGTGCCGTCCTCAAGGACAACGTCCAGGTAGCCGTCGTACGCAATGGGTTCGTCGTACTGACTGATCTGGTAGTTTTTCGGCTGATCCGGGTAAAAGTAGTTCTTCCGGGCGAAGCGGGAGAACGGAGCGATCTTGCAGTTCAGCGCCAGTCCGATCTTGATGGCCCACTCCACGCCCTGCTTGTTCACCACGGGAAGGGCACCGGGCAGCCCCAGGCTGCAGGGATCAACGTGCGAGTTCGGCTCCGCGCCGAAGTGCGCAGAGGACGTGGAGAACATCTTGGTCTTCGTGGCCAACTCCACGTGGACCTCCATGCCCATGACGGGCTCGAAGCGCTCCAGCACTTCGTCGAAGTCCATTACATCATCCGAGTAGTCATACACTGGGGCAGTCATGCGCACCATACTAGTACGCCACCGAGACAACGGTGCGTTGCGGGCTTAGTTGCGTCTTTGGTTGCGGGCTTACTTCTTTCCCGCCCTCGCGTCCGACAACCGGCACGCCGCCGCCAGCATCGCGCCGGAGAGGTTGTGCCACACCGAGAACACAGCGCCCGGCAACGCCGCCAGCGGACTGATGTGCGCCATCGCCAACGTGCTGGCCAAACCCGAGTTCTGCATACCGACCTCCACAGCCATCGTGCGCCGGACCGGCACAGGCTGACCGGTCACGCGGCCGGTGAGGTATCCCAGCAGGTAGCCCAAGGTGTTGTGCAGGATCACCGCCAGCAGCACAATGCCACCGGCCTTGACGATATTGTCACGCGATCCTCCCACGACCACTGCCACGATGGTCGAGATGGCAATGACGGATATCCAGGGCAGGGCGGGCGTAATGACGTCGACAATAGAGGGCAACAACAGCCGAACCAGGAGGCCGGCGACAACCGGAACGAGCACCACCTTGACGATGGACAGTGCCATCGCGGACACCGACACCTCCATGAGCTCGCCGGCCAACCACAAGGTCAGCGCCGGGGTGATCAGTGGCGCCAACAGGGTGGAGATGGAGGTCATGGTGACGGATAGGGCGACGTCGCCACGCGCCAAATAACTCACGACATTCGATGCGGTACCGCCGGGTGAACAGCCCACGAGGATCACACCCACGGCGATCTCGTTGGGCAGGTCGAGCGCGACAACCACAAGGAGCGCGAGCAGGGGCATGATGACGAACTGCGCGACCACGCCGATGATCACCGGCAGGGGGCGCTTGGCAACGAGGGCGAAGTCGTGGGGCTTGAGAGTCAGGCCCATGCCGAACATGATCACGCCGAGCAGCGGGGTCACCCACGACGAGATCGAGGTGACGGCGGATGGGGCCGCGAAACCGATGAGGCCGCCGAGGAGAACAAGGAGGGGGAAGCCGAGCGAGGCGATGAGGGCCTGCCGGTCTGTGGTGGAGTCTGGGTTTGGGGTTGGGTCTTCAGTGGGGGTGGAGTCTTGAGCCGTCATGGGGCTATCTTATTGCGACGCCACTACGGGCACCGGGGTGGCCTGTAGGCTGGCAGGCACACGACGGGCCGTGGAAGACTACTCGGCCGCGATGAGCACCGGGAGGCGCACGAGCGAATGGCTACAGACAACGCCGCAAACAACTCCGACGACGCAACCAACCAGCAGGAACAGGGCGGCCAGCAGGAACAGCAGTGGCAGCTCACGCCCAACAGCGTGGACGCGGACCTTGTCAACGGCCCCTTGCTCAACGTGGTGCTCATGGAGAAACTCCCGCAGAAGGAGCAGATCGCTGAGATCCTGCGCAACTCTTGCGGTCACCGACTCGGCGAGATCCAGGATAATCCTTCCGGCGGAGTGACCTGCGAGATCGACGGTAACCACCTCATCAGCATCATGCTGACGGACACTCCCCCACAGGACCCCGAGAACATGTACCGGCTGCACCCGATTCAAACGGGTGACCGCTCGGTCGTTGACGATGTGCAGGCTCAAATGATGGTGGCCCTGCTGCCCAATGAGGAATGTCTTGAGCTGGAGAAGAAGTTCCGCCAGCCCCGCATGGCGGCGTGCGTGCTGCACTCTCAGCTCACGGCAGCCCTGGCCACTCTTGAGGGCGCGAAGGCCGTACATTCCACGGCCACGGATGTGACCTTTGCGGCGCAGTTCTTCCACGAGGCCGTGAGCAACAACGAATACGTGATGTCGCTGTGCTCGGCGTGGGTGATGATCGAGGATTTTCAGGGCTCTGAGGATACTGGGGACTCCGGGGAGTCTGAAGCCGCAAGCGGCTCTGTGGCCAACGCCTGCACCATGGGCCTGCTGTCACTGGGCCACCCGGAGATTACCGTGGAAAAATCCACGATGGATCCGACGGAGCTGTACCACCTGGTGCTGAGCGTGGCGAACTACATCATTCACGGGGAAACGATGCAGCCGGGTGACACCCTCGGTCTCGCGGAGGGTGGTCCCTCCATCTCGATCGTCGAAGGCTCTCACCCGGCTGGGGACGATATCCCGGCACTGCGGCTGGAGATTTCGGAGAGCTAGCCTGCGCACACTGGCGCTAGCCAGTGCTAGCCAGTGCTAGCCAGTGCTAGCCAGTGCTAGCCAGCGCGAACTAGTGCGGAGCTAGTTCGGCATCAGCACCGTGTCGATGAGGTACACGGTGGCGTTCTTGGTCTTGATACCACCGCACGCCACCTTGGAATCGTTGACCATGATGTGGCTGCCGGATTCCTTCACCGTCACGTCCTTGCCGTTAACGGTGGTGTGGGTGCCGATCGCATCAGCCGGGGCAGCCTGCCCCTTAACGACGTGGTAAGTCAGGATGGACTTCAGCAACTCCGGGTCCTGCTTCAGCTTGTCGACCGTGGCGGCGTCGAGCTTGGAGAAAGCATCGTCGGTGGGCGCGAAGACGGTCCACTCGCCATCCTTGAGAACGGGCACCAGATCAACCTCGGGGTTGAGCTTGCCGCTGAGGGCCTGCGCGAGGGTAGACAGCTCGGGGACGTTGCCCACGGCCTCCACGATGTTCTGGTTCTTCAGCTCTGCAACGGATGCGGGGCCGTCCGGGTGGGCGTCGGCGTAGGCGGCGCAACCCGGGCCGACGAGGTCTTCGCCCTTGTCGTTGGACATAGCGTCGGTGGCTTCGGAGGCACCAGAAGCCGCTGCGGAGGTCGCTTCGGATGCGGCGGAGCCGGCGGCGGATGTGGCGGACGAGACATCCGCGCTGTTGTCGTCGGAGCATGCGGCCAGCCCCAGGGAGAGGGTGGCGATGCCCGCGAGGGCGGCGGTCTTCAGGGTGATTCCACGGGTGGTCATGGTGGTGAGGCCTCCTTGGCATCAATGGTCGGCTGACCGTCTGAATTGTTGTGGTCTGGGGTGTCGTGGGAACCCCTTCATGGCTACATTCGGTGCGGCGGGTTGAGTGGTTGGGTGGGGTGGCGAAATTTTTTCGCCGTACTCCCCGCTGCACACCCCGCGCCCTACCCCGCAGCGCCATCACCCCCACCCCTCCAGCGCAAAAGTTTCACTGCCCGTGCACGTTTCTGGTTCAATGGGGTCACGGAGCCCTTCCGCCGCTGTCCCCGATTCCCCAGGAGGTCTGGTGCCGTTTATGGACACCGACTCAGTGAGCTCGGATGCCGACATCCTCTCCCACGTCAGCCGTGGCGACCGTGAGGCCTTTGCCGAGCTCTACGATCGTTTCGGCGATCGGGTGTACGGCGTGTGCCTCAAGGTTCTCGCCAATCGGGACCTGGCCGCCGATGTTGCCCAAGACGTCTGGCTTCAGATCTGGCACAATTCTTCTCGGTTCGACGCCACACTCGGCACCGCCTCCGGGTGGGTGCTTCGACAGGCACACTCCAAAGCCGTGGATGCGGTCCGCAGCGCGGAGGCATCGCGCCGGCGGCTCCACGTCGTGGGGCAGCGCGAGGCTGTGGTGCGCCCGGAGACCCCCGCTGATATTTACGCGGATGCTGAGGAGGCACAGTCGGTCCGCACGTGTCTAGACTCGCTGACGGAGTTGCAACGCCAGGCGGTCAACCTCGCGTACTACCGAGGAATGACCGGCCGGGAGATTGCGGCGCAGACTGGTTCAGGACTGTCGGCTATCAAGACGCGGATCCGCGACGGAATGTTGGCTTTGAGGAGGTGTTTGGCGAGCTATGAGTGATCGAATGGACTTCACTGACGAGCAGATCTCGAAGGATGATGCCCAGTCGTGGGCGTCTCTGGTGGCTCTCAATGCCGTGGACGCCGAAGACCAGCCCACCATCGACGCGTGCCGTGCTGCCTACCCCGACTTCGATCGGTGGGTGGCCGAGTTCGCCGATGATGCCGCTGACCTTGGTCTTACGGCGCAGGCCCCGGCTCCGCCGGAGCTGCGCTCGGCGGTGTTGAATGCCGTCGCTGGCGATTCCAGAGCCCAGCCCGCCCAGCCCGCCAAATCCCAACCTTCCGGCACCCAGCCCGGCCCGCCGCGCCGCGGTTTCATCACCTTCTCCGCCGCAGCCGTGGTGATCTTGACCTTGGTGATCAGCTTCGTTCCCCTGCCATTTGGCAAGGACAACGCCACCGAGCCACCCGTTGCCCAGGCGGTGACGGAGCAGGCAGAAGTCGCCGGTGGCACGGTGAAGCTCAATTACGTACCGGGCGGCGGAACCGGAACCTTGACGCTCAATTCTGTACCGGCCCCCGCCCCGGGAACGGCCTACCAGATGTGGGTGCGCAAGGGCGAGGAACCCGCTCAGTCGGTAGGCGTCATGGAAACCGAGGATGTCACCCCAGAGATGCAGGCCGAGGTTCCTGACCTGCGGGGTGCCAAGGAGTTCATGATCTCCCTCGAGCCCGCCGGCGGGTCGGAGACTCCCTCCAGCACCACGCTGGTGGACTTCAACTTGGAGGGCTAGCCGAACAGCGAGGTGGCGGTGTCGTAGCGGCGCAGCGGCACCTCCTTGAGGGTGCCCACTGCTTCCTCGAAGCCGATCATCTCGATGTGCTGGCCCTTGAGGGCCACCACCTTGCCGAACTCACCGCGGATCGCGGCCTTGGCGGCATTCACGCCGAAGCGGGTGGCCAACACGCGGTCGAAGGCGGTCGGCGTACCGCCGCGCTGAATGTGCCCCAGGACCGTGGAGCGCACATCCGTATCCAGGCGGTTTTCGATCTCGCGGGCGATCAGCCCGCTGATGTTCTGGAATTTCTCATGGCCGAACTGGTCAACCTCACGCTCACCGACCTCGAGCGTTCCCTCCTTGGGCAGGGCGCCTTCGGCGACCACGATGATGCCGTACTTCTCGCCGAGCTGGAACCTCCGCGCCATGCGGCGGCACACGTCTTCGATGTCGAAGGGGAATTCGGGGATGAGGATTTCGTGCGCGCCACCGGCCATGCCGGCATGCAGCGCGATCCAGCCCACGTGGCGGCCCATGACCTCCACGATCATCACGCGGTTGTGGGATTCGGCGGTGGTGTGGAGCCGGTCGATGGCGTCCGTCGCCACGGCCACGGCACTATCGAAACCGAAGGTGTAGTCGGTGCCGTTGACGTCGTTGTCGATGGTCTTGGGCACGCCGATCACCGGCACGCCGTTGTCGTGCAGGAACCGTGCGCCCTTGAGCGTGCCCTCGCCGCCGATCGGGATCAGCGCGTCGATGCCCGCATCGGCGAGGTTAGCCTTGACCCGATCGATGCCCGCCTTGAAATCGTCTGGGTGCAGGCGCCCGGTACCCAGGATGGTGCCGCCCCGGCGCAGGATGCGGTCGATGTGGTCATCGTCGTAGAGCTGCATTCGGCGATCTTCGAGGAGGCCTTCCCAGCCGTCCTCAAATCCCACGACGGTGTGCCCCTTGCCTGCCGCTGTTCGCACAATACCTCGGATCACAGCGTTCAATCCGGGGCAATCTCCACCACTGGTCAAGGTCGCAATTCGCATGGCTTCCATCCTAACGGTTGTCGAAACATCTCACGCGGTGACGGTCTAGGGGTTTCGTCGCGGCGACGCCGTCAGCACCAGCGCCACCGGTCCCCTACTCGTTGTCCCAGGTCCGCCGCAGCCGGGGGTTCCATCGGATTTGCCCGATGGGCAGCTGGAGCATCCCCCGCCAGCGCAGCTTGACCCCAGGCTTTCTTGCACGAGCATTCCCATGCGCTGCAGATGTTCGATGGCGACATCGACCATGCTGGGTTGGAGCCCAGAGAGCTCGCAGATCTCTTTTCGGCTCTTCGCACCGCTTTCGATTGCTTGGCGCACGCGGGCTAGCGGACCACTCATTGTCTTGTCAGCACTTCCTCTATTTTGCCTTCGTGTTTCCCTTGCTTACCTTCGTGTTTCCTTCCGAGCTTCGGGAGTCTTGAGCTCTAACTAGGCCATGATCGCGCTCAGTCCTTGGAACACGGCAACCGCGAGCAGCCACGCGACCGTGAGTTGCATGACCAGTCCGAACGCTGTCCACTTCAGCCCAATTTCTCTGCGCTGGGCCGCCAGTGTGGCAACGCAGGGCGTGTAGGCCAGCAGGAACACCATGTATGCCCACACGGCAGGGATGGTGCGCCCGTGTGAGGCGGCGTCGAAGTCCTGGCGAACCTTCTCGGAGAGCGTCCCGGCGGCTTGGGCACCGGGACCACCGGCAGCACCGTCCGCAGCATCATCCGCAGTGGGATCGGCGACCGAGTAGGTCTGTGCCCATGTGGAGATGACGGCCTCTTTGGCCACAAAGCCCGTGATCAATGGGCCTGTCAGCGACCATGATCCGAAGCCGGCGGGTTCAAAAACCGGGGCGATGGTCTGGGAGATTGCACCGTAGGCGCTATCGCGTGGCTCTAGATCCGGGTCCGCGAAACTGTAACCCGATACCACGGGCGCGGACTGCAGAGCCCAGATGATTGCGACAGTCGCGACGATGATGCCACCGGCGGTCTTGAGGAAACCTTTGAGCCGCATCCACGTCACGGACAGCGCCAGGCGGGGCGTTGGAAGCTGGTAGACGGGAAGGTCCATGACCAACGGTTCGGAACCCATCGTTTTCCACAAAGTGTTGCGCAGCAGGAGTCCGGCCACGACCACCAGCAGAATCGAGATGACGTACATGGCGAACACCACGGTGCCGCTGTTCGAGGGGAAGAAGATCGTGGCGATCATCACGTAGACGGTGAGGCGGGCCGAACAGGACGTGAACGGCACGAGCAGGCATGTCATGATGCGATGCTGGGCGTCGGAGAGCACGCGTGTAGCGGAGATCGCCGGCACGTTGCAGCCGAAGCCCACGATGAGCGGCAGGAACGCCTTGCCTGGAAGGCCGATGGATCGCATGACGCGATCGGCGACCACGGCGGCGCGTGCCATGTATCCCGAGTCCTCGAGGATCGCCAGGCACAGGAACATGATGGCCATGAGCGGGGCAAACGTGAGCACCATGCCCACGCCACCGATCAGGCCGTTGATGACGAAACCACGGACGATTCCGTTCGTGATATGTGCGGCGTCGAAGGCGTTTTCTACGAACGTGGCGACGGTGCCGTTGAAGAACGAGTCGAGCCCATCCTGCAGTGGTGCGGCCACGGTGGTGGTGATCTGAAAGACCAACCACATTGCGGCGAGGAAGACGATTGATCCGGCGAATGGATGCAGCACCACCCGGTCGATTGCGTCGCTGAACGATCGGCGCGGGGTGTCCTCGGTGGTGCTGGCTTGCACCATCCGGTCGACCCACTCGAAGCGGGCGTCGGCTGCGAGGAAGTCGAGGTCATCGCTCGTGGCATCGCCGTCGGTGGTACCGGCGTCTCGCACGGGAACCACGCTCTCCAACGGGCGGTTCAGCTGCTGTTCCACCACGTCTTCGATAGCTCCCAATGTTCGACGCCGCGGATCGAGCGCAACGACAGGCAGACCCATCGCGTGCTCGAGGGCCTGAGCATCGACAGTGACGCCGTGGGATGCCGCAACGTCCACCTTCGTCAGCACCACCACGAGCCGGTAGGGAAGCTCGGCGAGCTGGGCGACCATGTACAGCCCGCGGGCCAGGTTGGAGGCATCGACGGCGACGATGACGAGGTCAGGGCGTTCTGACTGCGGCCTATCGACGAGGTGTTCCCGGGTGAATTCCTCATCGGGGCTCTGCGGATCCAGTGAGTAGGCGCCGGGATAGTCGATGACGTCGTACAGCTGCTCGCTAGTCTTCCAGCGTCCGCGGGAGATCTCGACGGTCGTGCCGGGCCAGTTTCCCATGGTCGCTTTGGAGCGCGTGAGGGCGTTGAACAGCGTCGACTTGCCCGCATTGGGTGCGCCAACGAGTGCGATGACTGGGGTGCCGGGCGGGCTGGGGGCCAAGGACTGTGTGGAGTGGCAGGATGGCCCGGCCATCGACATGGATGGTTTCTGCTTCACAGCAAACTCTTTTCTCTGTTGCTCAAGCCTCTATTGCTCGAGCCCCTATTGCTCAGGCCTCTATTGCTCAACCCTTCTAGGCCTCGACGGGGAACTTGGCGAGCACGGTGGCATCTAGCGCGTAGCGGGATTGTCCAAGCTTGATGACCCGGCCTCCGCCCGAGGTCTTCTGAACGATCGTGACCTCTACCCCGGGACGCAGCCCGAGTTCAGCGAGCCGACGCGCCTGTTGGCGCCGACCCTGCCCGGCGTCCTGGTAGGACTTGATCACTGCTGCCTGTCCGACGGGAACATCGCGAAGGGTGCGCCGCGTCGGGCATTCGATCGGCGAGCGTTCCGCAGCTGGGCGCTGCATTGCCGGGCGCTCCATGGTCGCCAGACCAGCAGCGTTCCGATCAGCCTTCATCCGCAACAGATTCACAGCTCTTGTCCTTCACTCGTGGTCGCTTCGGGGCGTGCGAACACTTCCCACTCCGCTGTGCATCGGCACTGCAGTCGTTCCACCGCAGGGCTGCAACCGCAGGGTTACATAAGCAATACTCTAACCTACTTTGGTTAACATGCACTTACTTATCTTTGTCTGCACTCATATTACGCAGGTGAGGCAGCACTAAGACACCCCTTGTCGCCAATATCTCTCACGACCATCCCTCATACGGGTGCAGCACCCAGCGCGCACCCCCAACACACACCCGCGGCAGGCACCCGTGGCAGTCTTAGCACACGCACCGGCGCGCTAGCTGGGATTGCGCGACTGAGCACTCCCCCACAGCCCCACCAGCAACACCAGTGCCGCAGGAATCAGCGAGTACGCAAACGCATTTCCCACATCCCCCGCCGCGGCCTGCGACTGCAGCACCGCGCCGATGACCGCCACGCCGAGCACGGATCCCGTCTGGCGCGTGGTGTTGTACATACCCGAGCCAGCGCCCGCATTTTTCGGCGGCAGGTCCCTCAGCGTGATCGTGGAATTGGGTGCCCACACGAACGGACTTCCCAAGCCCAGCACCACCATGACGATGGTCACCCACCACGGCTCGAAGCCGGGGCGCATCACCACCACCAACAGGCCCACGCCCAGCGCCATGAGGCCGAAACCGATCATCGCCAGCGGACGGGGATCCATCCGGTCGGTCAGCCGCCCCACCACCGGGGCCAGCAAGCCACCGAGGATCGCCATCGGCATGATCGTCAACGCCGACCCCATCGGGCTCAAGTGGTGCACCTGCTGCAGGTACAGCATCACGGGCACCATCATGCCGGTGATCGTGAAGCCCATGGTGAAGATGGAGATATTGCCGAACGAGAAATCCCGCCTGTGGAAGAGCTCCAGTGGAATCACCGGATCGCGGCCGGTGGCGGCGACGGCCTCTTGGCGTCGAATAAAAACAACGATCAAGACGACCGACAGGACAATCAGAGCCCATATGTACCAACTCCAGTCCGCCCGGGTGCCCTCCTGGATGGCGAAGATGAGGCAGGTCATGGCGGTCATGGACAGGGCGATGGAAACCCCGTCGATGGGCTTCGGCGTGAGCTTGAACCGCGGCACCCAGCGGGAGACCAGCGCTACAGACACCACGCCGATCGGGACGTTAATGAAGAAAATCCAGTGCCAGCTCGCCACCCTCATGATGAGCCCACCCAGCAGTGGTCCGGCGAGGTTCGCGATACCCGCCACCGCGCCCCACGCTCCAAGGGCCGAACCGCGGCGCTCGCGGGGGAACACGCGGTTGATCACGCTCATGGTTTGCGGGACGAGCAGGCTGGCGCCGAGGCCCTGCGTAGCGCGGGCGGTGATGAGCCACCCCACGCCCTGCGATAAACCGCAGGCCAGCGACGACAACGTGAAGACCACCATACCCCCGATATACAGATTGCGCGGGCCCCACCGATCGCCCATGCGCCCGGTGACCAACAGCGGCACGGCGAAAAACAGCAGGTAGACGGAGTTAATCCAGATGACCTGGCCGTAGCTGGCGCCGAGGTCGGTCTGCAGATCCGGCATCGCCACCGCCACGATGGTTTGATCCAGCAGGATCATGAAAAAACCGATGCACAAGGCGAGCAGAGCGCGCCAAGCATCGCCCAGTGGCAGCGGGAGCGCCGGGTAATTCGTACCCTCCGTGGTGCGCGCCCCGCTCACTGCAGCTGGTCCAATAGCTGATCCATTGCCTCACGGATCTCCGGCAGGCTGGCAGCAAACTCGGGCATGAGCGGGAGCTTCTCCAGCTCGTCGAGCGGCCACCATTCCAGCTCCAAGGATTCTGCCGTGGGGTTGAGCTCCAAGGCATGAGTACATGTCGCCAGCACAGTGGTGTACGTCCACTCGGTGATCTCGGGATTGTTGAACTCCCACCAGTAGCGCGCGCCGAGGCCGAACACGCCGCGGCTGCCGTGGTCCGGGTGGATCACGGGATTGTCCTGCAGCGCGGTGACGGGATCGCCGGTGCGTTCCACGATCCGGTCAATGTGCTCGAACATGGGCATTTCTTCGGGCAACACTGGGCGGCGGCATTTCGTCTCCGAGACCGGTTGCCGGGCTGTGATGAGCTCGCTGAGGATTGTCACATCCGACGCCACCACGCCCGTTTCTTCCCACGTTTCGCGCAGGGCCCCTTCAGCGGGTGTCTCGCCCACGTCGATTGCACCGCCGGGCAAGGCCCACGTTCCTCCCCTATTGGTCCACTTGGCGCGGTGTTGCATGAGCACGCGCCGGTCGGGTGTCAGCAGGAATAATCCAGCTGCCCCCAGTGTGCCCCAGCGGCGTGAGCCGTCGGGGGAAATGGCCCATCCATCACCCGTGAACATATCCATGCGCCCCACCCTACTCGCGCGTGAGACGCCGATGGATGCGGGGATGGGCGGGCAGCCCAGTTGCCGCAGCGCTATTGCTCCGCGCGACAACTTGGCGCGACTATTGCGCGCCATTACTGCGCGCGACTACTTGGCGCGACCCGCCTCAAACGCAGCGCCCACGCGGTACAGGCGATCATCGCCGTGCGCCGGGCCCATGATCTGCAGGCCGGTCGGCAGGTTGGTGTCAGAAGCCAAGCCACCCGGCACGGACATGCCACACACGCCAGCCAGGTTCAGCGGCAGGGTGAACAGGTCGAACAGGTACATGGACAGCGGATCGTCCACCTTCTCGCCGAGCTTGAAGGCCGTGGTGGGCGTGGTCGGCGCCACGATGGCGTCCACGGTCTCGTAGGCCTTGGCGAAGTCCTGCGCGATGAGGTTACGCACGCGCTGTGCTTGCAGGTAGTAGGCGTCGTAGTAGCCCACCGACAGGGCGTAGGTGCCCAGCATGATGCGGCGCTTCACCTCGGGGCCGAAGCCCTCCTCGCGGGTGATGCTCATGACCTCGTCGGCGGAGTGGGTGCCATCGTCGCCGCGGCGCTGGCCGTAGCGCATGCCGTCGAAGCGGGCGAGGTTGGAGGACACCTCACAGGGCAGGATGAGGTAGTAGGCGTTCATGGCGTGGTCGAAGTTCGGGCAGTCGACTTCCACCAGCTCGGCGCCCTGGCTCTTGAGCTGCTCCAGGTTGGCCTCGTAGGCAGCCAGCACGCCATCCTGCAGCGCATCGTTGTGCTGGAACTGCTTGACCACGCCGAGCTTCATGCCGGTCAGATCGCCGCTGGCACCGGCCTTGGCGGCCTCCACCACGGGGGCAATGGGGCGGGTCGAGGAGGTGGAATCGTGCGAGTCGTGGCCCGCGATGACCTCGTGCAGCAGCGCGGTGTCCAGCACCGTGCGGGCGGTCGGGCCGCCCTGATCCAGGGAGGATGCGCAGGCCACCAGGCCGTAGCGGGAAACAGTGCCGTACGTCGGCTTCACGCCCACGGTGTTGGTCAGCGCGGCGGGCTGGCGGATGGAACCACCCGTGTCCGTGCCGATCGCCAGCGGCGCCATGCCAGAGGCCAGCGCGGCCGAGGAACCACCGCCGGATCCACCCGGGGTGCGCTCCAGGTCCCAGGGGTTCTTGGTGGGGCCGTACGCGGAGTTCTCGGTGGACGAGCCCATGGCGAACTCATCCATGTTGGTCTTGCCCAAGATCGGGATGCCGGCGGCGCGCAGGCGCAGCGTCACGGTGGCATCGTAGGGGCTCATGTAGCCCTCTAGCATCTTGGAGGCGCAGGTGGTGGGCGCATCGGTGGTGGTGAACACGTCCTTGAGCGCCAGGGGCACGCCCGCCAGCGGTGAGGTCGGCTGTTCGCCGTTGGCCAACGCGTTGTCCACATTCACGGCAGCTGCGAGTGCTTCATCGCCACCGACGTGAAGGAACGCGTGAATGTCGGCGTCGATATCCGAAATACGGTCGAGGTGGGCCTGCGTGACTTCCTCGGAACTAATCTCGCGGGAGTGGATCTTCTCGGCGAGCTCTGCGGCGGTCCAGGTGGTGAAGTCGGAATCGTCCCTGGCACCAACGAGGTACTTGTTGTCAGACATGTGAGATCTCTCTATGGGTGTTAAACGCTATACGTGTTAAAGCTCAGTGCTACGGCTACGGATGCTGTGTAGAACAACTCTATTCGCCGAGGATCTGCGGAACCTCGAAGCGCTGCTCGGAGCTGCGCGGGGCTTGGTCGAGAGCCTGCTCGGGGGTCAGGCTGGGGATCACCACGTCCTCGCGCATCACAGACACGGCACCATCCACGTTCTCCGTGGGATGGCACAGCGGCTTGACGTCGGTCGTGTCGACCTCCCGGATGGCGGCCACGTGGCCGACGATTCCATCAATCTGGACAGAGTATTCACTCAGTTCTTCTTCGCTTAGGCGCAGGCGTGCTAAGCGGGCCAAGTGGGCAACATCTTCGCGCGAAATCTCAGACATGCGTACCACTGTAGTCGCCCAACTGGACACTGGCGTGCACAGGTATGGCTAGTATCGGTGGCATGTCCTTTCTGATGCGTGTCCGTATGCCCGACGTCCCCGGCTCCCTCGGCTTACTCGCCATGGCGCTGGGAACCGTCAGTGGCGACATCCGCGGTGTGGATATCGTGGGCAATGATGCCGATGGCACGGTCATCGACGACATCATCGTGAGCCTGCCCTCGGGTCATCTGCCCGACGCTCTGATCACTGCCACGCAGGAGCTCGACGGTTTTTATGTCGATTCGATCCGGCCGTATTCCGGCACGGTGGATCGCCGCGGCCAGGTGCAGATGCTGGCCGGTGTGGCGGAGAAGCGCCGATCGTACAGCGAGGCGCTCGAGATCCTCATGGAGAAGCTGCCGAAGACGATGACCGCCGGGTGGGCTGTGGTGCTCGATTCGGATCCCCGGACCCACCGCGTGGCGGCCTCCCCGGCCGCGCCGGAAGATGATGGTGCGGAATACGATGCTCCCCTGGTGGAGTACGCCCGGGTGCTGCACCCGGAGAAGGATACGTGGATCCCCGAAAACTGGACCGTCATGGACTCTGCCTTAGCGGCGACGCCCATAGGCAATACGTCCCTCATTCTTGTCATCGGTCGACCAGGGGGCCCGGATTACCTCATCAGCGAGGTGGAGCACTTGCGGCAGTTGGGCACCATCGTGGGCGCGTTCTTCGAGTGCTGATTAGACCTAGTTGTTGGTCATGAAGAACTTGTAAGACGGGCTATCGGTGACGTCCGTGGCGTGATAACCAAGTTGCTGCAGGTGGGACTGGAACTCAGGGTCGCCCGAGACGTCCTCGAAGGCGGCGAGGATGCGGCCGTAGTCCATGCCGAAGCTGCGGTAGTGGAACGCGGTGACGTTCCAGCGGGTGCCGAGCACCTCGAGGAAGTGCTGCAGGGCGCCGGGGTGCTCTGGGAATTCGAAGCTGAACGTGGTTTCCTGCACGTCTACGGGCGGTTGGCCGCCGATCATGTAGCGGACGTGCTCCTTGGCGACCTCGTCCTCGGAGAGATCCACCACGCCGTATCCTGCGTCCTCGAGGTCGCGGGCGATCTCGCGGCGCTCCTCGATGCCGTCCTTGAGCTTCACACCCACGAAGATGCGGGCGGGTTCGCCGCTGTTGCGGGTTCCCACGCGGTAGCTGAACTCGGTGACGGATCGGCCGCCGAGGATGCTGCAGAAGTTGAGGAACGCGCCCTTTTCTTCGGGAATGGTCACGCCGTAGATGCCCTCGCCGCCTTCGCCGAGTTCGGCGCGTTCGGAGACGTAGCGCAGGGAGTGGAAGTTAACGTTGGCGCCGGAGAGGATGTGCACCAGGGTTTCGCCGTGGATGTCGCGCTCGGCGGCGTAGCGCTTGAGACCAGCCAAGGCCACCGCGCCGGCGGGTTCGCCGATGGCGCGGGTGTCGTCGAAGATGTCTTTGATGGCCGCGCTGATCTCATCGGAGCTTACGGTGATGACTTCGTCGAGGAATTCCTGGCAGATGCGGAATGTTTCCTGGCCGATGGTCTTCACGGCCACACCCTCGGCGTAGAGGCTGACGTGGTCGAGGTCCACGGGATGCCCGGCCTTCAGCGCTGCGGTGAGGCAGGCGGACTCTTCCGGCTCCACGCCCACGACGGTGATGTCGGGGTTGAGTTCCTTAAGCAACACGGCCACGCCCGCGGCGATTCCGCCACCGCCGACGGGGACGAACACGCGGTCAACGTCCGGTCGGGATTGGAAGATTTCCAGGCCGATGGTGCCCTGGCCGGCGATGACGGCTTCGTCGTCGAAGGGAGCGACCCACACCATGCCGTCCTTGTCGGACAGTTCCATGGCCTTGGCTTTGGCCTCGTCGAAGTTGCCGCCGTGCAGGAGGACCTCGCCACCGAATCCGCGGACAGCATCGATCTTGATGCTGGGGGTGGTCACCGGCATGACGATGATGGTGCGAATCCCGAGCTCGCGGCCGGACAGCGCAACACCCTGGGCGTGGTTGCCTGCGGAGGCAGCGACGACTCCCCTGGCGCGCTCTTCCTCGCTGAGCTGCGCCATGCGGTTGAAGGCGCCGCGGATCTTGAAGCTGTGGACGGGCTGGAGGTCTTCGCGCTTGATGAGCACGGTGTTGTCGATGCGCTCGGACAGCCTCTCCATCGTCTCCAATGGGGTGTGAATGGCCGCGCGGTAGACGGGTGCGGCTACGATCTTCTTGAGGTACTCAGCGCCGGTTACAGACATGAGACATCATTATAGGCTTCTCGGGCTGTGCTCACCCATCCCCCACCTGGTAGTGGCCACTACTGCAGCGGCCACGAGGTATTGACGCTGCGGTCCATGCCCTTGTCGTCAAAGTACTGCTGCAACCGGGACTGCGTTTCGTAATGCCACGTCGATTGCGCCAGCATGAGCTCGTCCGAGATCATCTCCACAAGTTCCGGGAACTGACGGGCGAGTTTCCACGCCACGCGCGCAGCCGCCACGGCATCGGCGGTGGCCTCGTGCGCATTTGTCAGCGGCACGCCGTAATGCTCACACACGTTCTCCAGAGTGCGCTTGCCCTTGCGGTACTGGTCCTTGGCGCGGTCGACCACGAACGGGTCGAAAACCGGACCGTCCACGGTGAAGTTCGGGTCCAGCGTGCGCAAGACGGTGAGGTCGTAGGCAGCGTTGTACACGATCAGCGTGGCGCCGTTGTCCCAGCCCTCCCGGATCCTCCGGATGGTTTCGGCAAGTACCTCGTCGTGTGGTTGACCGTGCTCGCGGGCGTATTCGGTGGTGATGCCGTGGACGGCCGCCGCCTCCTTGGGGATCTCCACCCCAGGATCGGCAAGAAGTTCTAGCTCGTCTTTCTGCTTGCCGTTGATCGTTACCATCGCGCTGGTCACAATGCGAGCGGTGTGGGGATCGCGACCCGTGGTTTCCAGGTCGAAGCTGAGCATGTGGCTGGGGTTGAAGTGCGGAGCGTAGTTCTGCGAGGTGGCGCCTGCGGTGCTGTCGTTCATGGCTCCCACACTATATCGCCGCCCGGACAACACGATCTCCTCCCCGCATGAGAATATCGAACGTGCAGCTCACTACCCGTATCTCTCGCCCGCACGGCAGCGTTCTCACAGTCAATCCCCACCCCGGCGCGGAGCCGCTCAACCATAATGGACACCATGCCCCGCCGCCGCACACGCCGCTCTGCTCACGGTCCCACACGCCGCTCTGCTCACGGCCCCACACTCAGCTTCCTGCGCCACCCCCTGCGCCGTCTCCGCGCCAGGGAGCGTGAGCTTGCTGCTCATCCGCACCGCACGCGCACCCGCGCCATCGCGGCCCTCGCCCTCGCCGCGATCGCGCTCCTAGGCTGGATGGTGGTGCTCAGCGACACCCTCCACGGCAGCGCCCAATTTGCCTGGCTCAGCCTCGATTCCCTCGAGCTTCTTCTGCTGTCCGGCAGCGCCATCACCCTCGCCTTTCACAACAATATCGCCCGCTACCTGCTCATTGCCTTAGGAGTCGTCGTTCTCGGCGACGCCGTAACCGATCTCCTGACCTCCTGGCTCTTCGGAACACGAAGGGACAGCGTCTTTAACGCCCTGAGCCTCTGGCCCATCGAGATCCCCACCGCACTCGCCTGCCTGGTCGCGGGGATTAGACACGACGCCTTTTTCGGCCGGCGCCGCAGAGCCTCCCGACGTCATCTCCGCTGACTCTCCGATTTCCCACAACGAGCCCCATGCCCATGACAATTGTCATGGCCAAATGGTGACATTATCCCTACGTCCTCATCTCCCGGCGCGCGTGTAATGACCTCATGACACCTCAACACCCCGCCGACACGCCCGCCAACACTCCCCCTTCCCCGCCCCGAGATTCAGCGTCGCACATCGCGACTCTTTCCGGAATCACCAAAACCTTCCCCACGAGATCCTCCACCGCCCGCACTTCCACCGCCCGCAAATCTAAAGCCCGCGCCCTCACAGCCTTAGACGATGTCTCTCTCACCATCGCCCCTGGCGAAATCATCGGCCTGCTCGGCCCCAACGGCGCCGGCAAGTCCACCCTCATTGATCTCATCTTGGAGCTGACCACCCCCACGTCGGGCACCGTGAGCGTCTGCGGCACCTCCCCGCGTCGCGCGATCGCCCATTCCCAGGTCGGCGCCGTCCTGCAGACGGGCGGTTTGCTGCCCGACCTCACCATCGAGCAGACGATCCGCCTCATCTCTTCCACCTTCCCTCACCCACAACCACTCGACCAGATCCTGGAACGCGCGGATCTCACCCGCATCCGCAGCCGCAAAGTCCAAGCATGCTCCGGCGGCGAGCAACAACGCCTCCGATTCGCCCTCGCGCTGATCGGCGCGCCCACGTTCCTCATCCTGGACGAGCCCACCGCCGGCATGGATCCCGTTGCACGCCGCCACTTTTGGGAGTCCATGAGGGTCCAGGCGAGCCACGGCACCACCATCCTGTTCGCTACCCACTACCTCGAGGAGGCGCAGGACTTCGCCAGCCGCATCGTCCTCCTCTCCCAGGGCCGCATCCTCGCCGACGGAACCGTGGACGAAATTCGCAATATGACCAGCTCGTACACCATTCAGGCTCGTTTTTCGCCCGACGCCACCACACCGCCCACCTTCCTGCAGCACATGGACCCGAACGTTTCGGGCTTGGTGTCAGCCGTCGACGAGCTCGGCCACGACACGTGGCAGTTCACCACGACGGATTCCGATGCCCTCGCCCGCTACTTGCTCAACCACACGGCGGCACGGGATCTGCGCATTGCCGCCTCCTCGCTCGATGACGCTTTTGTCACGCTGACCGAATCGAACTCTCGCTAAGCCCTCACCGTCCCCAGTCGCCAATCCCAGTCACGAGTCCCAGTCACAAGCCGTCTCATTTTCAGTGAAAGGCCCACCATCATGTCATTCGTTTTCCTCAATCTGCGCAGAATCCTCATGGATAAAGCCGGGCTGTTTTTCTCCATCGCGCTGCCGATCTTCTTCTACATCATCTTCGGCGCCACGCAGTCCTACGGTGATCAGCCGCTCAACAGCGGTAACGTCAACGCCTACATCATGATCGGCATGGCGCTGTATGCCGGTGCAGTGGGTGCCATCGGCGGAGCCAGCACCTCCGTGGTGGAGGGTGTGTCGGGGTGGAATCGGCAGCTAGCGCTGACGCCTCTGACACAGGGCCAGCTGTTGGCGTCGCAACTAGTACCCCTCATTGTCCGAGCCGCCTTGCCCGTGATCGCGGTGTATATCGCCGGGGTGGTCGGCGGCGCGCAGATGCCACTATCCACGTGGATTGCCACTGGGCTAATTACCGTGGCGGTGTCGATCCCGTTCGGGTTGTACGGCATCGCGTGGGCGCAGCTGCTGCGGTCCTCGACGGCGATATCGATTGCGTCGTCGTCAATGGTGGTGCTGGCGTTCGCGGGCAATATTTTCACTCCGCTGCCGGAGAGTTTCATGGACGTCGTGCGTTTCACCCCGGCCTACGGCGCGGGTGCCCTGGCCAGGTATCCACTCAGCGATGGGATGCAGGCAATCTCCGGTGATCCGGGAACGCTCACGGATCCACTCATTTATGCTGTAGTCAACGTTGCGGCGTGGGCGGCCATTTTCGGTCTCGCGGTCGTGCTGCTCAATCGCCGGGATAAGACGAGGATCTAGAAGCGAGGCACACGTGAAGGAACAGTCACCGCGCCGCAGGGTCGCGGCGCAGACAGCTCGGCCGGGTACCTGGTCGCGACCACTGACGGGCTTTTCTAAGTACACCTCCTTCTACGCGAGCATGTGGCTCGTGTTTTTGATCCCGCCGTTCGCCGCACTGATCACATCGGGGCAGCCGTTGGGACTCAAACTCTACGGGGTGACCCTGGCGATTGTTTTCGGCATCTTCTACGGCTTCGCTTTCGGCTCGCACAGCTACTATCCCCGCGGGTGGTCGGTCAATCGGCGTTTCTGGAGCGCGTTCGCCGTACTGCTGGTCATCGCCCTAGCAATGTATCCCGCGCTGAGAGTGGCCGTGGTCTGCTTCACCCCATACCTCGTGGCGTTCGTATCGTTCCTGCGCCCAATTCCGACCATTTTCCGGCTCGTGCCGTTCATCATCGCGGTGAGCTCGGTTGGTGGAATAGTACTGGGACTTGCGACCCCCGGCTCAGACACGTTCACTGCGGAAAGCGGCGCCTGGCTGCTGATGTGGACTCTCGCCACTCCCCTGTTCATTGCGGCGCTCGGCGTGCTGAACCAACGCGAAGACAGCCGGCGCAAGCTCGCCTCCGAACTGGAGCGCTCGCTGGAACGCGAGAAGATGGCCACGGACGTGCATGATCTTTTGGGCCATTCGCTGACGATCATCAAGCTCAAGGCGGAGGTTGCCGCTCGCTACGTGGACCGCGATCCCGCGCGGGCCGCAGAGGAGATGAGGTCCGTGGCGGATATTGCCAAGCACAGCCTCGAAGAAGTACGGGCAACCGTGACGAATTCGCTGAGCCGCGATATCACCACCGAGATCAGCCGCGCCCGCGATGCACTCGAGACGGCTGGGGTGGAGTGCACTGTGGTGGCGTCGAGTAACGTGGCCGACCCGAAGCTGTTCGCGTGGGTGCTGCGGGAGGCCGTGACGAACATCGTCCGCCATTCGGGCGCCAGTGCGTGCACGATCACGGTGGAGGGCAATCGGCTGGTTGTCTGTGACAACGGCCGCGGGATTGCGGTGGCGGAAAGGGAGCTGTCCAGGAGTGAGGTGGAGGGCAATGGACTGCGTGGGATGCGGCGGCGTGCCGTTGCGGCCGGGGCCGAGCTCACCATCACCACCCCGGACGGCGGGGGCACAGCCATCACTGTGTCGATCCCGGTTGGTCGCGTCACCTCGCCGACCACACCCACCACGCAGACCACACAGACCACACAGACCACACATCGGGGAGGTCAGCCATGATCCGCGTTCTCATCGCCGACGATCAATCACTGGTGCGCGGGGCTCTGGCCGCCCTGCTGGACCTCGAACCCGACATCGAGGTGGTCGCGCAATGCGGTTCCGGTGTGGACGTCGTGGATGCGATTGATCGTTTTCGTGTCGACGCCGCCCTCGTCGATATCGAAATGCCGGGCATGAGTGGCCTTGATGTCGCGCAGGCGATCGCGGAGCGAAATAGGCGTGCTGAGCGGGAATGTGCGTGCCTCATTGTCACGACGTTCGGCCGCGCGGGATACGTAAAAACAGCGCTGGCGAACGGGGCGAGGGGCTTCCTAGTGAAGGACACCCCACCAGAGCAGTTGGCGGAGGCGGTGCGGCGGGTGCACCAGGGATTAACGGTGATCGACCCGGAGCTCGTGCAGGACGCATTGAGCGCGGTGGAATCGCCGCTGACGCCGCGAGAGGTGGAGGTGACGCGTGAGGCGCTGACTGGTGCGGATAGCCGGGCGATTGCCGAGAGGCTGCAAATGAGTATGGGGACGGTGCGCAATCACCTATCGAGCATCATCGCAAAGACAAACGCGGGCAACCGCTATGAGGCTGCCCGCGTGGCTCGCGATCGCGGATGGTTGTGAGCGATTGCAGAAGATGCTGCTAGATGAGCATGTCATCCTCGAGACGGTTGGAGTTGTCGGTGGGGATAACCAGGGCGCCGTCATCGCCGAAGATGTAGGCGTTGGCTTCGTCGGCGATGGTGTAGTCACGGGTGAACATCTGCGGAGGGAAGATCATTGTGGGGTCCTTCTCGTGTCGTGGTCTGGGTGGCCGGGTCATGTTCATGGGGCTCGGTGGCCGGGTCCAGCTCGTAGTCTGGGTGGCCGGGTCATGCTCATGAATCTCGGTGGCCGAGTCCGTCATCTGGGGGCTCGGCGATACGAATCACGCTAGGCAGCGCGTCGGACGCCGTGCCAGACGTGGTGGTTCGGGCGCGCCGCCTCGCTGCCCCCTATGCGGTCATAACTAAAACGCCGTCCATCCAGGTAGTCGCGTAGCCGGTGGTGAGGGGAATGTATAAATTCCGCACGCACTGCTACCCCCGCTCCTCCTTCGTCACACTGGTCACATGTGACGCGCGACACACATAAAACCGCAGGTTAAAGCATGTTTCGACAATTATTGAAGTATCACTGATGGCCGATTTTTGGTCATAAAAATAGACCGATCGGGCGCTATGGCCACGATCGGTCTGGCGAAACGCCGGACACCTAGGAGGCGCTCGGGGTAATGGCGACCGCGGTGGGCGATCAGACCTGTTCGATGATGACGGTGGCGGTTGCGGCGTCGCCGTCGTGGGACATGCTCAGGTGGATCCGGATTTCGGATTCCGATCCGGATTTCTGATCCGCCGGTCCGCTTTTCTGCTCGTGCGGTCCGCTTTTCTGCCCAGTCGATCCGGAAAGTGGACCGAGCGTGCGCGTCACCTCGCGGGCCACCGCCCCGTGCAGGCGCAGGAGGGGGCGCGACCAGGCGTCCGAGTAGACCTCGATCTCCTGCCACACCACATCCGACGGCGCGATCGGCGGAGCCTGCCCCGCGATCGCGACCGACCACGCCTTGATGAAGGCCTCCTTCGCGGCCCACCGCGCAGCGTAATGGTGTGCAGCGCTTCCGCCGCTATCAACTCGACGATCAGCAGCCCGCCGCTCAACCGCACGCCGTTCCGCGCCCGTGAACACCTCGAGGAAGCGGGTGCCCGGGACCTCGAGCTGCCGGGCGAAATCCGGAACGAACACGAGGTCCACGCCCAGTCCGAGGATCATCAGTACAGCCCGTCCTGTCCGAGGCGTGCCTCTGGGTCGAGCAGCATCTCGGCCTCGGTGCGGTGCTGACCGGCCCCGGCGCCACTCCCGGCACCGTCACCAACACCGGCACCGGCACCGGCACCAGCACCAGCACCAGCACCGGCACCGGCCCCGGCGTCCTCCGCAAACCGCCGCCCCTCCAACCGTGCGAACAGCGGTGCGTGACCCAGCATCCCGGCCTCCCTGCGAGCTACGCCCGCGCGCAGCCGCTCGGTGGCACGTTGCTGCCAGGACGTAGCGGCGTCGGATCCCAAACAACGTTCCACCACAGCGAAGAACGCGCCCGGGTGAACCAGCGCCACCAGCGCCGACACGTGCCCGAAGCCCAGCGAGGTCAGCAGACCCGCCCGGATCTGCGGCAACTGGATCGGCGAGCGCAGCCACACGAAGTTCTCCGCCACCGCCATCTCCGGATCCACGCAGTCCAGCGACGCGTTGGCCGGGATGCGTCCCGTGCGGAACATGTCGCACAGCCCGGCGATCTGGAACACTGCGGCGCCGCCCTTCGCGTGACCCGTCAGGGTCTTCTGCGACACCACGAACAGCGGATTACCCTGCGCGCGACCCATCGCCGAGCCCAGGCGGGTGTGCAGCCGCGACTCGTTCGGGTCGTTGGCGTTCGTGGAGGTGTCGTGCTTCGAGACCACGGCGATGTCGTCCGCATCCACGCCCAATCGGTCGAGCGCCTGCACCAACCGCGAGTCCCGACCACCACGAGCCGCCGCCAGCGCGCCCTGACCAGGCGCCGGGATGGAGGTGTGCATGCCGTCGGCAAACGACTGCGCATACGCCACCACGCCATAGACCGGCAGACCCAGCTTCGCCGCGACCGATCCGCGAGCCAGCAGCACCGTGCCGCCGCCCTGGGCCTCGACGAACCCGGCGCGGCGCCGGTCGTTCGCCCGCGAGTAGAAGCGCTCGTTGATGCCCTTGGCCGCCATGGCGTCGGAATCGGCGGTGGCGTTCATCGAGGCGAACCCGGAGATCGACTCCACCGAGATGTCATCGACCGCACCGGCGACCACGAAGTCGGCCTTGCCGCAGGCGATCTTATCCAGCCCCTCCTCCACGGACACCGCGGCGGTGGCACACGCTCCCACGGGGTGGATCATCGCGCCATAACCGCCCACGAAGGACTGCATGGTGTGCGCGGCGACCACGTTCGGCAGTGTTTCCTGGAGGATGTCCGAAGGGATGTCCTCGTTGAGGAAGCGATCCACGAACAGCTTGCGCATGCTGGTCATGCCGCCGAAGCCGGTGCCCTGGGTCATCGCCACGTCCGAGGGGTGCACGGCCTGCAGGATCTCGGCGGGGCTGAACCCTGCGGACAGGAACGCATCCACGGTGGTCACGAGGTTCCACACGGCCATCCGGTCCAGCGACTCGACCATGTCGGCCGGGATGCCCCAGCGCGCCGGGTCGAAGTCCGTGGGGAACTGGCCGCCGACCTTGCGGGCGAGGGTTGCGCGGCGCGGCACTCGGGCGCGACTGCCGGCGAGGCGGGTGATGCGCCACTCGTCGCCGACCTGTTCGGCGCGGGTGAATTGCGGGTCGGCTTGGACGTAACGCTGGGCGTCGTCTTCGCTGTCGACGGTGAAGGTCACGTCGCGGTCGAGGAACATCTCGACGCTGAGCGGGCTGTTCGGCACACTCGTACCCGCAGCGTCCGTAGCGTCCGTCTCAATCGCCCCATCAGCCACGAACGTGCGCACACCGGCCCGGGCGATCACTTCGTCGCGGTAGCGCTCGAAGATGTCGGCCTCGTCGACCATGTTGTCATCCTGGTCGTACCAGCCCGCCTTGGGCGTATCCTTCCAGGTCAGTAGGCCCGTCATCCACGCGAGTTCAAGCACGCCCGCGGCTGTGAGATCCACGGTGGTATCCGCGTGGATGCCGTATTCGGCCTCGCATCGAGTGCGGCCACTGCCCCACGCGCTGACCTCGCCGATGCCCACGATCACCACGGTCTCATCCAGCTCTGCGGTGGTGTTGCCCCAGCTCATCGCGGGTTGGTGCTGTTGGGCGGGCGTCGGCAGTGCCTGGATTGTGGCCTTTTCTTCCTCCGACGCCACCACGCTGCCCTCCTCTGGCGCGTCCAGGCTGGTCAGGGAGAATCCGTCCAGCCCGCCGGTGAGGTCCGCCTCGATCGGGGTGGTCCGTGCCTGCTCGCGGGCGGAGTCGGTGCACAGGTCCATGAGCTCGGCAGCGATCTCTTCGGGGGTCCACACGCGGATGCCCTTGTCCTTGGCGGCGGCCACGAGGGGATCGTTGCCTCCCATGAGCCCGGTGCCTGCCACCCAGCCGATGCGTGGATGCGCCAGGGTGATGCGCGTGGCCCACGGTTCCACGGACCACTTGTTGACGATGGCGTCGAAGGCGGCCTTGGTTTCACCGTAGGCACCGTCGCCGCCGAAGGTGCCTCGGTTGGGGCTGCCGGGCAACACCACGTGGAGGCGGTGGGCGACGTCGGTGTCGGCGCCGATCTTGGCCAGCGCGGTCATGGACCGCTCAACGCTCCACAGCAGCAGGCGGGTTTGGTGCTCCGCTGCGGCGCCTGCGTCCTCCACCGAGCCCATGACGGGCGGGGCGGCGAAGGGGAAGAACAGGTCCGGCACCAGGGCCGGCTTGATGAGCTTGCGCTCGGAGCCGACGGTTTCGGACTGCTCGCTGCCGATCCACTCCACGAGGGCGTCGACGTCCCGGAAGCTGGCGAGGTTGGCTGGCACGAGCCACAGTGCCGCGCCGGGGCGGGCGTGGGTGCGGTAGAGCTGCTTGGCGTAGGCCAGGCGGGAGGGGCTCACACGGGAGGCGGTGGCGACCACGGTTGCGCCCCGCGAGAGCAGGTCCGCCACCACGGCGCCCGCGATGGAGGTGGGGGCCATGCCGGTGACGACGGCGACGGTGCCAGACAGATCGGTTGCGCCGTCTGTAGCATCGTCCGCCGCTTCCTGTGCCTCGGCTGCCTCGGCTGCCTCGGCGATGCGGAGCAGCGCGGCCCTCTTCTCGTCGGCCTTCACGTGGGCCTCTGCGTGGGCCTGTGCGGGGTCCTGTACGTGACCATCACCATTCGCGTCATCGTGCGACTCACTGCCCAGGTTGTCCGCCCACCAGCGCGCATGCGCCGCCACCGCGGCACCCGCACCGACAAAGCTCGACAGCGCCACACCATCAACACCACTTGCAGCATCGGCAACAGCAACATCAGTAGCATCAGCACCACCGTCAACCAACCGCAGCTCCCCGAGCGCGATCCGGGCAATGTCCTCCCTGGCACTCGCCCAGCGGTCGTCGAGGAGGACGGCCCTAGCGGCGTCGAACGAAGGAGCAACCAGCGACGGCCACGAGCTCCCCAGCTCGGCAGACACGGCAGCCAGGATGCGGTCGGTGTCCTCCTGCTCGCTGTGATCGAAGTCCGCGGCCTCCGGGGTGTCGAGACCGAGCACGTTCAACACGTGGCGGGCCGTGCTGGCGAGCACGCCACTCGGGCCGGTGATGGTCTCCGCGAACCCGTCGAGCGCGGCGGAATCCACAACCGCCCCGCCGCCACCGGTGGTGGGCTTAGCGACCGGAATGCCGTGCGCGGCGCCAACCTGCGCCACGGCCTCATCGATGAGCTCCTTCACCGCGGCCATGGACGCGGCCTGATCCGGCAACGTGGCCAGCTCACCGCCGCGCGCGGATGTGCCCTCGCGGGAGCCCAGCAGAATCTGGGCGGTGGTGTGCGCGGCCCAGCCGTCGCCCAGGCCCCACTCGCTGCTCACGTGCTCGGCAATGAAGGACTGCTTGGCGCCGGCCGCGCCGAACAGCTTGCGCACGCGGTCCTTGATGGCCTCGCCGAGGACGGGGCCGAAGGGCTTGTAGTTGAACGCGGCCTTGTCGACGGTGGCGGATAGTGTTGCCACGTCCGCCTCGGCAGCGCCCTCCACGCTGGAGAGCCCCAGCTCGGCGGACATGTCCATGAGCAGCTGGTTGAGCCGCGAGGACACGCCGTTGGTAAGGGAGCCGGTGGTGTCGGCGTCGCCGATCTGCTCGGGGCGCAGCTTGTTGGCGAAGGCCAGGAGGGTGCGGATCGCGTCGGAGGCCTTGTAGGGCAGGTCGGGTGCGTCGGTGACGCCACCAGGCTGTACACCAGCCGCCGGCGATGGGTGGGCCTCGGCGAGGGGCGCCGGGTTGGCGGCCGGCCCGTTTTCCGGATCCACTACAGCACCACCAGCACCGCCCGCCGAAGCCTGAGCACCATCGCCCGATCCGCTTTCCGGATCAGCCTCATCCAGCTCAATCGTCTGCACGTCCTCCGCGTACACCCGCTTCTCGTCGCGCTGCACGTTGAGCACCCGCACCTCGCTATCCGCAAAGCGCGACAGCCCCAGCGTCTTGGCCGCCAGGTTGGCCAGCGTCGGCGCCGCGCCCAGGCCGATCTCCACGAAGTCCTCCACCGCGACTCCCCCGCGGTTCTCGCTGCTAAACAGCAGCGCCTGCGTTTCGATCCACCGCACCGGCGAGGCGAACTGCCAGCACAACAGCTCCACCAGCAGCAACCGCGCCAGCTCGCCCGGCTGCCACTCGTCCCAGTGCTCCAGCGCATCGCGCACCGCCTCGCTCGGCACCACGTCCAGGATCGACTGCGCAAACTCGCGCGTCAGCTCGAACGGGCGTGCCACGAGGTTCGGAATGTAGCGCCCCTCCAGGACCTCGTAGTCAAACTCTTCCGGCAACAGCTCGTTGAGCCGCTCCCGGAAATCCGGCACGCCATCGTGGAGCACAGCCGAGTGGAACGGCACATCAATGCCCGGCACCAGCATGAATGCCTTGCCGCCGGTTACCTCCGCGGCCCGCGCGTTCGCGTGCTTCTCCAGCGCCTTGATACCGGCGACCGTACCGGCCACCGCATATTGCTGGCCGGCCAGGTTGTAGTTCACGATCTCTAGGAACTCACCCGTCTCGCGCGCCACTTCTGCCACATACTCGGCCACGTGATTTTCGTCGACGCCCAACTTATGCGGACGCAGAGCACCCATCCGGTAGTTACTCCGGCCGCGCTCGTCGCGGGGCACCAAGTTGTGCATCGTCGACCCGCGGTGGAACACCAGCTCCAGGACGGTTTCCAGATCAATGGTCTGGGCGTACGCGCTCAGCGCGTTGTACTCACCGAGTGAGTGTCCCGCGAAGTACGCATCCCGCGCCAGCGCCCCACTTTCGCGCAGGCGCGCCGTCTGGGCAAACGCCAGCGTGGCCAGCGCCACCTGGGTGAACTGCGTGAGGTACAGCACGCCGTCCGGGTGGCGGTACACCTGCCCGTTGGCGGAGATCTCCGTGGGGTTGTCGCGCACGATCGCCAGGATGGAAAAGCCCAGCGCCTCGCGAGTGTGCGCGTCGGCACGCTCCCACACCTCTGCCGTGGCCCGCGAGCTCGTCCGCTCCGACAAGCCCATGCCCTTGGACTGGATGCCCTGGCCCGGGTATGCGTACGCGGTCACCGGCACGTCCGTGGTGGCGGTGGCCTGGGAGACGAGCTCGCCGTCGATGCGGCAAGTCACCTCCAGCACCACACCACCACCGCCGAGCCGGGCGATGCGCTCCACCTGGATCTCCACCTCGGCGTTGAGATCCACCAGGCCGAACATGCGGTAAGTCCAGCCGGTCAGGCGGTAGCCCAGCTGGGCCACCGCGTGCTGGGCCGTGGCAGACAGCCACATGCCGTGCACCAGCGGGGCCTCCAACCCGGCCACCCTAGCGGCCGCGTGGCTGGTGTGGATCGGGTTGAAGTCGCCGGAGACCCACGCGAACTGGGTCATATCGGCGGGCGCGGTCACCAGCACGCGCGACAGGGTCGACCGCGGCGTGTCCACCACGTCACGGTCCGTGTTTCCAGCGAAGGGCGGGTCGGCTGGTGGCGTCGAACCAAAGACGCGACCACGAATCGCGAAGCGTTCGGTGAAGCGCCCGAACTCCTCCCCGTCCGCAGACAGCACGAGGTTGACCTGGACCACGCGGCCGGAGGACGATTCCTCCACGGCCGACGCCCAGCTGATCACATCCACGCGGGTACCGGCAGGCAGCGACGGCACTCTGCCGAAGTCCACCGTGTGGTCGAGGTGCACGGCGTTGAGCAGGCCCTCGATGACGGGGTAGCCCTCGACCTGCGCGGAGCCGAGCGCGGCGTAGATGGCGGGCCAGCAGGGGCCGAGGAGGGCATCCGGAACCATGCCCCCGAGCGTGCCGGGCAGTGCCGCGCCGGTGGCGGCTGTGTGATCGGGGCCGAGGTTCTCGGAGACGTGGAAGCTGTAGTGCGCCTCGCCGAACTCGGATCGATCGCTCGATTCCATGCTGGGCAGGTGGTCGATTTTATCGCCGGTGACGCCAACATTTCCCACGCCCGCGGTGCCTGCCAAGAGGCTGAACATGGATTCGGGCAGGCGAGATTCGTCGACGACGGGCAGACCACCGGTGGCGATGGACTCCGGGAGCAGCAGGGGCACGACGAGCTCGTGGACGGCGTGGACGTCGGCGTTTGAGCCGTCCCAGAAGGTGTCGAGGTGGATCGTGAGGGTGGCTGCGGACGGACGTGCAGTGTTCTCGGTGTCCTCTGTGTCCTCTGGGTCCTCTGTGTTCTCGGTGTCCTCGATGGTGAGGGTGAAGCGCTCCGAGTCGAGGATGTGGGCCGGGTTGTCCATGATGTGGCCGGTCCAGGAGATGAAGGGCACGGCAGTGAGGTAGTCCTCGATGGTCTCCGCCGAAGCGAGGCGGGACACGGCGTGCTCAGCAGCCTTCTCAGTTGCGTGCTCAGTTGCGTGCTCGGTCGCGTGCTCACCAGCCTTCTCAGCCTCGCCGGCAACACGCTTCACCACCGCATCCTCGAAGCGGCCGAGGATCGTCGCGATCGGCTCGTTCTTCGTCTTGATGCCCGCGACCGCGACCGGCCCGGGGATCACGCGCACGGCGTCGGCCGGATAGCGGTCGTCCTGCGCCTGCCACAGCGAGTCCTGACCCCACCAGCGCAGCAGGTCATCGTCGATGACGGGCACGAAGCCCATCGGCTTCGGATACTTGCGGCACAGCGCCACGAACCACGCCACGTCCAGCGGGGTCAGCGTCAGCTTGGCGGCGGCAGGATAGTGCTGCAACAGGGTATCCGCTGCGGCGTGGGCATCCTCGGCGTCCGCAGCCGAGGGGAACAGCGTCTCCACCTCGCCGTGGTCGGCATCCGACAGACGGGCCTCCACGCGCTGCAGCAGCTCCCAGTACCGCAGCGACCACGAACCATCCACCCACGGGTAGGACAGTTCCGCGAAGCGGCGCACCACCTGCTCGTAGGTCATCTCCCCCAGCTCGCCGAAGAACGGCTTGGCGGTCTTGTTCAGCGCGGCGATGATCTCGTCGCGGCGTGCAGCCACGCGCTGGCTGTCACCCTCGACCTCGGCGATGAGGCGGGCGCAGGCGGCGGCGGAGTTGTCGATCTCGTGCATGTCGGCACGCAGGTGCGACAGGCCGGAGGTCACTCCCCCGACCGACGCACCCGAACCGACCCAACCAGTGCCATCCACGGAACCATCAACAGCACCCGGCTCGTCCACCGAGTCCGTATCGCCCAAGCCATTCGTCGCCACCAGCAGGTCCTTCACCGCCTCAGTGGTCTTGGCCTCCTTGGCCGTCATGGCCGCGGTGCCGATGAGCACGCCGTCCACCGGCATGGGCCGCATGCCATGCACAGCCGACCACTGCCCGCTCACGTAGTCGGCCGCGCGCTCTGGACTGCCGATGCCGCCACCGACGCACAAGACGACATTGGGGTGGCGTCGAATATCCCCATACGTTGCCAGCAGCAGGTCATCGAGGTTTTCCCACGAGTGGTGGCCGCCGGCGTGACCATCCTCCACGTGCAGGATGATCGCGGAATCCACGGCCTCGGCGATGGCGAGGCACTGGCGGATCTGCGCCACCGTGCCGGGCTTGAAGGCCACGTACTCGAAGCCCTGCTCGTGGAGCTCGGTGATGAGCTCGGGCGCCTCGTCCAGCTCCGGGATGCCCGCGGAGATCACCACGCCGTTGATCGGGGCGCCGGATTGCCGCGCCTTTGAGACGATCCGCTGGCCGCCGAACTGCAGGTTCCACAGGTAGCGGTCCATAAACATGGCGTTGAACTGGCACGCTCGGCCCGGTTCCAGCTGGCTTTTCAGCTTGGTGAGGTTCTGGTCGAACACCTCCGCGGTCACCTGACCACCGCCGGCGAGCTCGGCCCAGTAACCCGCGTTGGCCGCCGCGGCCACGATCTCGGGGTCCACGGTGGTGGGGGTCATGCCGGCCAGGAGGATCGGCGAGTTGCCGGTCAGGCGGGTAAAAGCGGTCTCCACGGTCTTCGTGCCGTTGACCTCGACCACGCGGGGCTGGAAATCGGACCAGTTCACCCACGTCTGTTCCTGGCCGAGCGCGCCGAGACGGTCGATCTCGGTGAGGTTGTGGGCGGGCACCACACCGGCCGCGCCCTCGGCGATGTCTGCGGTGAGCACGCCGACGATCTCGCCGGGCCCGAGGTCGACGAACCACTCCACGCCCTCATCGATCACCGCGTTGACCTGGGCCGGCCAATCGATTCGATCGGTCATCACGCCACGGGCTAGTTTTTCGGCGACGCCACCAATCCCGCACTTTTTCGCCCACGCGACGGTGGTGTGCACGCCGTGCTCGAGCAGGGGGTGATGGAACGGAGCGCTGACTTCGAGGGGCGCGATCTCGATGGTGAGGGGCTGTCCGCCGCGGGTCTTCGCGGCGAGCTCGGCCTTGTCGGCGGCCATGGCGTCGGCGGCGGCGCGGCGGACGCGCTCCAGGTCGGCGGGAGTGCCGGAGACGACGAAACGGTCGCGGCCATTGCGCAGGGCGATGGCGGCGGAGGAATCGGCGGCCTCGAGGATGCGCTCGATGACCTGCGGCGTGCAGCCGGAGAGGGCGATCATCGGGACATTCTCGGCGCCGCGGTTGGCGTTGTTGGTTGTGTTGGCGGTTTTGGCGGCTTTGGCGGTGTAGGAGCGGGACGCGCGGGAGGTGGCGGCGCCGATGAGGCACGCGACGGCGAGGGCTTGGGCGGCGGTGAGTTCTGCGCGCTCATCCAGCATCGCCTCGGCGACGGCCACCCCTAAGATGCCCTGCGAATGGCCTAGGAGGGCGGGGCGCCTGGTGGCGTCGAACTGGGAAAAGAGCGCCGTGAGCTGGCCATACTGCGACAGTGTGATGCTCGGGACGGAGACGGCCGGGTCGATGGCGTCGGCGGCGGAGAGGAAGCGGTCGACGTCGGGGAGGCCGGCGCCGGCGGAGGTCAGCTCGGCGGCGACGGGGGCGAGGATGTCGCGGGTTTCGGCGACGAGGTCGCGCAGGGCGGTGCTGAGTGAGGGGTCCTGATCCTGCTCGGCGAGAAGCGGCTGCCAGGGGTTGGATTGGCCGGCGAATAGGAGTGCGAAGGGGTGATCGTTGAGGCGTGAGAGGAAGCTGGATGCGGTGGATGCCATGGATAGTCTTTCTTGCTGGATGATGCTGGCGGTGCTGAATGAGGCTGGCGGTGCTGAATGAGGCTGGTGTTGCTGGATAATGCCGGCGTTGCTGGATGTTGCCGACGGGACCGATACGTCGATCAGAGCGGACCGTTGTTATGCCGCTTCGGACCCGGGTGCGTACGATCCTTCGTCTTGAGAACCTCGAGGGCCTCCGCGATCACCTGGCGCGTCTGCGAGGGCTCGATGATCCCGTCCAGCTCGCCCGATGCCACCGACAGGTTCGGGTTGATGTTCTTCGCCGCGTACTCATCCGCGAGCTCCTTGGCCTTGGCCGCCATGGCCTTCTTGTCCGGGCCGGCGGCCTTGATCTCGCGGCGGTGCAGGATGTTCACGGCACCGTCGGCGCCCATCACAGCCAGTTCGGCGTCGGGCCAGGCGTAGCTGAAATCGGCGCCGATCGACTTTGAGCCCATGACGATGTACGCGCCACCGTAGGCCTTGCGCAGGGTCACGGTCACGAGTGGCACGGTGGCGTTGGCGTAGGCGAAGATGAGCTTCGCGCCGCGGCGGATGATGCCGGCCTGCTCCTGGTCGGTGCCGGGGCGGTATCCGGGCACGTCCACGAGCGTGACCACGGGGATGCCAAAGGCGTCGCAGCAGCGGACGAACCGGGCGGCCTTCTCGGAGGCATCCACGTCGAGGGTGCCGGCGTTGTGGTTCGGCTGGTCGGCGACGATGCCCACGGTGCCGCCGTTGATGCACGCGAAACCGATGACGATCGACGGCGCAAAATACTCCTGGACCTGCACGAACTCGCCGTGATCCACGAGCGCCTCGACGACCTCGACCATGTTGTAGGGCTGGCGGGAGTCGCTCGGTACCATCTCGCCGACACCCGCGGCGGCGGTTTCGTCGGTGGTGGAGGTGGTGTACGCGTAGTGCGGCGGGAGCTCGTCGCAGTGGCTGGGGAGGTAGTTGAGGAGGCTGCGTGCGTAGTCGATCGCGTCCTCCTCGTCTTCGCCGAGGTAATGGGCGACGCCAGATTGGACGTTGTGTAGTTCGGCTCCTCCGAGCTCGGCAGGGGTGACATCCTCGCCGGTGACGGCGCGGACCACGTCCGGGCCGGTGACGAACATGTGGGAGTTTTCGCGGGTCATCACCACGAAGTCGGTAAGCGCTGGGCTGTAGACGGCACCGCCGGCGCAGGGGCCGAGGATGATCGAGATCTGCGGGATCAGGCCAGAGGCCTTGCAGGAACGGCGGAAGATGCGGCCGTACTGGGCAAGGGCCATCACGCCTTCCTGGATGCGGGCGCCGCCGGAATCGAGCATGGAGACGATCGGGATGCGCTGGGCGATGGCCTTGTCCATGAGTTCGCAGATCTTGGCGCCTTCGGTGGAGCCGAGGGTGCCGCCCTTGAGGCTAAAGTCCTGGGCGTACACGGCGACGGGGCGGCCGTTGATCTCTCCGAATCCGGTGATGACGGACGCACCAAGAAAGCCTTCGGAGGCGTGGCCGCCGCGGAAGCGCCCGATTTCTACGAACGAGTCATCGTCGAGGAGGAGCTCGAGGCGCTCACGGGCGGTCTTTTTGCCCTTGGCGTGCTGGAAGGCGGCGGCCTTTTCCTCGGCTTGCTGCTCGATGCTGTGGTAATCGACGCGGGTGCTGTGTACGTCGGTGTTGTCTTTGCCGTCGAGGGATTGGCCGGGGACGAGGGGCTCGGCGCTGCCGTGGGTGGGGCGGGTGCCTTTGGTGTGCTTGGGGTCTTTGGGATCCTTGCGGGTGAGGGCGTCTGCTACGAGGCTGCGGAGGGACTTGATTCCCATTGTTTCTCCTTGGTTGTTGGTCGCTGGGTGTGCTGCGCGTGTGCTGCGGTGTTCTGTACGCGTGCTGTGCGCGTGCTGTACGCGAGCTCTTCGTGAGCTGCGGTGCGCCGGGTTTATGCGACGGCGAGCTTGAGCAACGGCGTTCCGGCGGGCACGTTCGCGGCGACGTCCACGAGCACTTCCTCCACGGTTCCGTCCACGGTCGAGTGGATGTATTTCTCCATCTTCATGGCCTCGAGGACCAGCAAGATATCGCCTTCCTTGACTTGTTGGCCGACCTCCACGGGGATACGCACCACGATCGACTGCATGGGGCTGGCGAGAATGCCTTGGGCATCGACTGCCCCATCGGGTTGCACGGTGGGCTGATTGGTGGCGCGGGCGCTTCGGCGGGGTTGTTCGGGGCGCTGGCCTGCGGCGAAGATCTCGGTGGGCAGGGTCATCGTGTGGCGTTTGCCATCGATTTCGACGACCACATCCCGCCGTTGCGTCCACCCCTCACCAGCGGCGGCACCGGCTGCGTGGGCACCAGCTCCGTTAGCTCCAGCTCCGTCGGCGAACTCAGCGGCACAGCTCGAGTTGGGTAGGAACTCCTCCTCCATCCACTTCGTGCCGATGTTCATGTTGCGGAAGTCGGGGTGCGCCAGGATCTCCTCAAGCAGGTCGATGGGGGTCGATACGCCCACGATGGTGAGCTCGCGCAGGGCGCGGTGGCAGCGGGCGATGCAGTTGTCGCGGTCGGTGCCGGTGATGATGAGTTTGGCGATCATGGAATCGAACTCGGGGCTGACGGTATCGCCCTCGCGGACGCCGGTTTCGATGCGCACGCCGTGGCCGGTGGGCCAGTCGAGGTGTGTGATGACGCCCGCAGTCGGCATCAGTTCCGCATTCTCGCTGGTGATGCGCAGTTCGATGGAGTGCCCGCGCGGCTCCGGAATCGCAACGAGCTCTTCCCCATTGGCGATGCGGATCTGCTGCATTACCAGGTCGAGTCCCGTGATCTCCTCGGAGACGGTGTGCTCCACCTGCAGTCGGGGGTTAACTTCCAGGAAGTACACGTCCTCGCCCTTGACGAGGAACTCGCACGTGCCGAGGCCCTGGTAGTTCGTGGTGCGGAACAGGGCTTCCGACCATTCGGCGAGCGTGGCCTGCACATTCTCGCTCAGCTCCGGCGCGGGTGCTTCCTCAATGAGCTTTTGGTTGCGGCGCTGCACAGAGCAGTCGCGGGTGGTGGCGACGGCAAAGTTCCCCTTCGCGTCCGCCATGCACTGGGTTTCCACGTGCCGGCCGTTTTCCACGAACTTCTCGAGGAAGTACGCGTCGATGTCGGCGCCGGCGTGGCGGGCCTCGAATTCGTTGAGGTCCTGGTCGGTGCGGAGGATCTCGATGCCTCGCCCGCCGCCGCCGTCGGAGCGCTTGGCGACGATCGGCAGGCCGTGTTCCTCGACGAATGACCTGACCGCATCCATGTCAGTGGATTCGTTGGTGCCCGGAACGGGCTGCACGCCGGCGCTGATGGCGGTGCGGCGGGCGCTGATTTTGTCCCCCAGTTGGTTGATGGTCTCGGCGGACGGTCCGATCCATGTGAGTCCCGCGCCCGTAACGGCGTCGGCGAAAGAGGCGACCTCGGAGAGGAAGCCGTAGCCGGGGTGGAGGGCGTCGGCGCCGCTGCGCTCGGCGATCTCGAGGATCTTGTCGACGTTGAGGTAGGTCTCGGCGAGGGTGCCGCCGCCGAGGCAGTAGGCTTCGTCGGCGAGTTCGACGGCCGGGGAGTTCGCGTCTGCTTCTGCGTAGACTGCGACGGCCTGAAGACCGAGGTCGTGGACGGTTCTTATAATTCTAGCTGCGATTTCGCCTCGGTTGGCTACCACTATCTTCTGGATCATGTGCGCCCTTCGTGTGATTGGGTTCCGAATTGGGTGCGGCACACAGTAGGAGCCTGCGGGGCGAGGTCTAAGACCGGCTCGTTCGTGTCGTGTCGCCCCCTCCCCCGCCTCGGACGGCGCCTCCCGCTCCCTGCCGCGGGGTCGCGCGCATCACCCATGCAGCTCCGTGCGGGTTTCCCCGCTACGACGTGTGCGATGTCCGGAGGCTTTATAGCTATAAAACCCGCTCGCACCTTTGCCCCCGCGGGCTCGTCTCAATCGCGGTGTCGGTGTGACTGGCGCTACATTCCGGGCCGTGCGTTACTGATCTCGATAAAGATGTAAATTCATTGTCCCCACTTGTCTTTTCATAACTTCTTGCCACTTATCGCCTGCCTTGCCGTCTTCCGTGTCGCTTGCCTTGTCGCTTCTTTTCGCCTCTTTTTGCCTGCTTTGTCACTCTTGCTCGCCGCGAATCGCACGCACAGTGGTGGCCTTTCGTGCCTGCTCCGGCGCGGTGTGTCCGCAAACTCGCCAGTTATTCGCCAGTTATTCGCCACAGATTCGGACGGGTTCACCCGGATTCGCCCGGCCGGTCCGGATTTCGGATCCGGATTTCGGACCGGCGCTCTCGGCGCGCCCCTCGCTACGACACTCACGGTGAAGCGCTTGCAGTCTCGGTCCGGATTTCGGATCGGGTTTTCGGATCCGGATTTCGGACCGGCACGTCTCGCCGACTCAGCGCCGATCCTTCCCCGCAATCTCCCCGGCTTCGTAGGCCAGCCGGACCTCATCGCTCTCCCATTCCTGCCCCATCACACGCATCCCCGGCGCCTCGCGCGCGGTCGTGGAACCGTTGATCGCCACCTCGTCGCTCAACCGCGGATGCCTATTCAATTGCGAACGACTCTGATGCCCTGCAGATCGCGACCCACCCGGCGCGCTCGAACCATCAGTCCAATCCGACGCGCTCGAACCATCAGTCCCACCCCGCGTCGGCGAATTCACGCCCAACTCGCCCACATCCAATACTCCCGGAAGCGCAAGCGGCTCCGCATCATCCGCATCGGCACGGGCGCGCGCCTCGCGCCACCCAACCCGCCCCGTTACCGGGTCCACCTCCGCGTGCCCCATCCCCAGGCCACCATCGCGTTGATCCCTATTCATACGGTGATGATGGCGGCAGAGCAGCGTCAGATTTTCAATATCCGTCCTTCCCCCACGCGCCCAAGCCAGCACATGATGCACATCCGACTCGCACGCCGACTGGTTGCACCCCGGGTAGGCACAGCACAACTGCTCAGCGACCAACATGAGCTTCTGTTGCACCGACGCATGGCGCTTCACCTTCGCCGAATCCAGCGCGCGCCCAGTTTTTGGTTCGACGACAACCCCCAGGTCGTGCTGCGCCAAACCGAGGCGTAGGACATCCAGTGGGCTCAGCTTGGCGTTGGTGTTCGTCGGCAGCCACCGCGTGCTAGCCCCAGCCGGCGCATCGCCGGAATCGCCGGAATCGGCAGCATCGCCCGGATCGGAGCACCCCTCCGGCAGCTGGGTGAGATCCTTCGCCGACATGGCGATGACCAGCGACGCTAAGCCTCGAGTCCGTCCGCTGGCCGCCGCATCGCCTTCCTCGGCCCACTTCTCAAACATCGCCATGAGCGCATCCGCCCTGCGCTGCGGCAGCGACCGCTTGTCCTCCTCAACATCGATCCCCCTCTTCTTCTCCCAGGCGACGAGCCGCGCCGGGGCCAGCAACACCTCCAGCAAGGCATGACCCGTACGAGGCAGCACAGCGTTGAGTCGAACGTTGCCGCGCTCATCCGGCTGCGACCACGTGACTTTGCGGGCGCGCAGATCAGCGAAAGGATCCCCAACAGACCGGTTCGCCTCCCTGACCTTGGAACGGAGCCAGAGCTTCAGGTCAGAGAGAGACGTCTCCTCAGCCTTCTTCGTGGCCTCGTTGAGCAGGTCCTCGTGGCATTGGGACTTAAGGCTGTCATCGAGGTGCTCAAGCTCGCGGTTGATTTCAGACAACTTTGCGTTGGACAGATCCCGTGCGCGGCGGCGTGCCTCGGCCTGGTCACGAAGTTGCTTCTGATGCAGTTCGTGCTGCTTGCGCCGTTCGGCCAGCTCGTCGTGACCATCCAGTGCGTCTGGGCGATCGGGGTCCGTTGTGGCGTCGGATAAAGGAGGTGCGATGGTGGCAGGCGGTGGTGCGGCGAAGAGTTTCATGCCCAAGCTGAGCCACTGTTTTGCCTGGTACCTGGAGATATCCAGCGCGCGAACAAGGTAGTCGGCGGTGTGGACGGAGCCGACCTTGCGGGAGGCCTGGGCCTCGGACGCGGCGAAGGCGAACGCTGCGTGGAGAGTATCGGTGCGATTGGTGACGCGAATGAGCTGCCGCAGCTCGTGCTCGTGGCGTCGAAAAAGATCAGCTGGCGAAGCGATAAGTGCATCCGTGATCAGCTGCAATGACCGCTCAACATCCTGCACGAGTTCGGTGATCGTGCGGGCTTGGTTGATCGTTGCGCTGCCTACTGTGTTGGCGTCTGCGTTGTCCTCTGTGCTGTCTACGATGAGCTGTGCGGATGTCATTGATCCCCCTTAAACCCCAAAATTCTATTTAGTAAGTGCTGTCGAATCCTTTACGGCGATCGTCCAAGACGTTCGATATAATCGCAGTTCCGCGACGTTTTTTTGGTTACCCCTTGCGAACATCTCGAACATCTTGTAGTTTTTATAGTACACACGTTCCACGCACCACACAAGAGTTCATCACCAAAAATTTTTTAGGCCACAAACGGGCAGGTCATGCCCACGTTGGCCCAGGAGGGGAAACAATGACCGACCACAGCAGACCGACAGTTCATGGCAGCGATGTCTCACCGAGCACTACACTTTGAGCCGTGAGTACTTCCCAGGACAACCCAGCCGAGCAGTGGCAACAACTCGCCGAGCAGGTGCGCATGCACCGCGACCGTTATTACTACGGTGAGCCCACCATTTCCGACGAGGATTTCGATAAGCTCCTGCGGCAACTTCAGCAGCTCGAAAGCGAGCACCCTGAAGTTGTCACTGGCACGAGTCCAACGCAGGAAGTGGCCCCTGCCCCACCAACCTCGAGCCCGTTTAGAAACGTTGACCACCGCGAGCGAATGCTCAGCTTGGACAATGTTTTCGACGAAGACGAGCTCGATGGCTGGCTTCAGCGCACCCCAGCGGAGACCTATCTCACGGAGCTGAAGATCGACGGCGCCAGCATCAACCTGCTCTATGTCGACGGCAAGCTCGAACTAGCGCTGACCCGAGGCGATGGAACCACCGGCGAGGACATCACTCACAATGCCCGCACGCTCGGCGATATCCCCGATGAGCTGCACGGAACCGAGGAGTTTCCCGTGCCCCAGCTCGTCGAGATCCGCGGCGAAGTGTTCATCACCGTGGAAGATTTCGCCACGATGAATGCGCAGCGCCAGGCCGAGGGGCTGAAGATGTTCGCCAACCCGCGCAACGCCGCCGCCGGTGCGATGCGGCAGAAGAATGCCGAGGACACGGCCAAGCGTCCACTGCGCCTGATCTGCCATGGAATTGGCGCCCGCGAAGGGTTCGATCCGCAATCTCAACATGAGGCCTACCGGGCAATTTCCGCATGGGGACTGCCGGTCAGCCCCTATACGCAGCAGGTCCACAGTGCCAAGGAAGTCATCAAGCAGGTGGAGTACTGGGGCGAGCACCGACACGATGCCGCCCACGAGATGGACGGCGTGGTCATCAAGGTCGATGCCCTGGATGAACAAAAGCGTCTGGGCACCACCAGCCGCGCACCGCGCTGGGCCATCGCCTATAAGTACCCGCCGGAAGAGGCCATGACCCAGTTGCGCAACATCCGCGTCAACATCGGCCGCACGGGTCGCGCCACCCCGTACGCCGTGATGGAGCCGAAGTACGTCGCTGGATCAACGGTCACCATGGCGACCTTGCACAACCCCTCGGAGGCGCACCGCAAGGGTGTGAAACTCGGTGATCAGATCATGATCCGAAAGGCCGGCGAAGTAATCCCCGAGGTCCTCGGCCCCGTTGAGGATGCCCGCACCGGCGAGGAGCGGGAGTTCATCTACTCCTCCGTGTGCCCGGAGTGCGGCAGCGCCTTGGCTCCCAGCAAGGAAGGCGATGCCGACTGGCGTTGCCCAAACACCCGCTACTGCCCTGGTCAGCTGTATAGTCGCCTGACTTACCTCGCCGGCCGTGGGGCGTTCGACATCGACGCATTGGGCGAGAAGGCAGCCTACGATCTCATCCACTCTGGCGTGCTCGCCGACGAATCGCGGCTGTTCAACCTCACCGCCGACGATCTCACGGCAACATCTGCCTACTCCTCGAAAAATGGCACGCTCAACAAGGCTGGCGAGACGTTGCTGGAGAACCTGGAGCAGGCCAAGTCCGTTGATCTATGGCGCGTGCTTGTAGCCCTATCGATCCGCCATGCCGGCCCCACCGCCGCCAAGGCGTTGGCCAAGCGTTTCGAATCGGTCGACGCCATCAGGGGCGCCAGCGTTGAAGAAATGGCCGCGGTTGACGGTGTGGGCAGCATCATTGCCGAATCGGTACGGGAATGGTTCACGGTGGACTGGCACCAAGAGATCATCGACACATGGGCCGCCGCGGGTGTGCGCATGGAACAACCCGCCGACGACCCAGACGCGGAGGGCGCTGCCCCCGCAGCAGATGCCGAACTGCTTTCCGGGCTCACCATCGTGGTCACCGGCACTCTCGAAGGTTTCGACCGCACCGAAGCTAAGGAGGCCATTGAGGCACGCGGCGGTAAGGCATCGGGCAGTGTGTCCGGCAAGACTGACTTCCTAGTCGCGGGAGAAAAGGCCGGGTCGAAGCTCACGAAGGCGCGGGATCTGGGAGTGCGCGTGTTGGATGAAGAGGAGTTTACGGCGCTTCTGGAAGGGGGCGCGAGCTCAATCCAGTAAGCTACCCAGGTTGTGCGGCCCCGTGATCGTTCCTGCGCTGCCCGACTTCCCTACCTCTCCCGCCTCCCCCCACTTCCCCACCTCCCCACCCCGCCACAAGCGAAAGGATCTTGTTATGGAGACATTCACCGGCGCGAACGGTTTCTCGCTCCCCAAGCTCGGACTCGGCACCTACAAACTCAAAGGCGAGTCGGGCGCCCGTTCCGTACTCTCCGGCATTGAGGCCGGCTACCGTCTCATCGATACCGCGTACAACTACGAGAACGAGGGAGCCGTTGGCGAGGGGATTCGTAGGGGCGTCGACCAAGGGGTGCCCCGCGAAGAGATCATCGTGACATCCAAGCTTCCCGGCCGCTACCAGCAGGAAGCTGTGCAGACGGTGGAGGAATCGCTGTTCCGATTGGGTCTGGACTACATCGACCTGTACCTCATTCATTGGCCGAATCCGAAGCAGGGCCACTACGTGGAGGCTTACCGTGGGCTTATGGAGGCACGCGATAAGGGCCTGATCAGGCACGTTGGCGTGTGCAACTTTCTGCCCGAGCACCTAGAGGCGATCCGCGAGGCCACCGGCGAGCTTCCCGTTGTGAATCAGATTGAGCTTCATCCGTACTTCCCTCAGCTGGACGCGCTGGAGTACCACCGCAAGCACGGGATCATCACCCAGGCGTGGAGCCCCCTGGCGCGCGGCGATGTGTTCGAGCAGGCGCCGATTGTGGACGCCGCCGAGGCTCACGACGCCTCACCCGCACAGGTTGTTCTCGCGTGGCACCGCGCCATTGGTGCGCTGGCGATTCCGAAGGCGTCGTCGCGGGAGCGCCAGGAGCAGAACCTGCGTTCGCTCACCATCAACCTCACTGACGACGAAGTTGCGGCGATTTCGGCGCTGGGGCGCCCGGACGGCCGGCGCAAGGACCAGGATCCTGCGGAGTACGAGGAGTTCTAGATGCAGCGCTAGGTAGGCGAGACTCTGGGGGGATGCGTTGTGAGGCTTCGTTCAGCTCGCGTGCGCGCTGCTTTCTGGCTGTTCTTTCGTTGCGACGCCACCAGCCCGACCGCCTCTTCGGCTCCTCGAATCCGACGATGGTCCGAGGCCCGGGGAGATCGCGCCCCGTGAGTTCGGGTCCGGGAGATCGGGCCCCGTGAGTTCGGGCCCAGCGGGATCGAGGGGTTCTTGTGTTTCCGGCTAAGATTCCGGTCCGAAATCCGGATCCGCTGGAGAACATTCACTGGTCGGCACCGGGCTTTGACCGCATGGTTGGCCCGGGGATATTACTCGCCTGGTTGGCACTGAGAGCTTGTGGGGATTGCGCTTTGTGGGGCTCGTCAGGCTTGTGAAGATGGTGGAGCTTGTGGGGCTCGGCCACCGTTGTGGCTCCCGCACTCGAACTGAACCTTCACTGACTTATACACGATATAGAACTTATGAACCATTAAGGGGATCCGGGCAGCGCCCGTTGTCCACCTCGGTCACTAAAGTGCTCAATCACCGCACACAACCACAACCTCCCGAACCTCCCTAACTCCTCTGTTCGCCACACAATCTCACACTCGACCGCCACTTCACGTCCATATCTTCACTGACACGCGATTAAACCCGCCATCGAGAGAAAGCCGAAGCCACCATGACGAGTCGCGCATTATTCCACACGCTCTCCAGCAAGCTCCCCAGGTTCGACTGGGCCCATGAGTCGGTCGACTCCCCCTCTGCCCTCATCTCATACCTTGAGGACCATGACCCCGCTTTCAAACCGCAGCACCCTCAACCTGGCCAAACGCAAAGTCTTGAACGCGAACAACGCAACGATCGAGTAGACGACCGACAAGACGACCCTGATGCCGCGCAACTCGAACGGGATATTCAAGCGGACAAACTACGCAAGCTGAAGGCAGCGCAAAGTAACGAGGACATACGCACATTCGTCACTCACTTGTGCGCTCTGTCCAGCTTGAGCCTGTACAACGCCGTGCTCGCGCTCACGCAGAAACCAACAGCAACCACCGCTCTCAGTCCGAGTAAGTGGCACCAGCTAGGTTTTGGCACGAAAATCGGAGCCCGGGGAATCGTCATCGCCCACCCGAAGGGCCCCACCTCCTACGTGTATGACATCGAGGACGTCGAACCCCTCAACTCCCGCCGACTGACCGCGGAGCAGGCGGACCCATACACCGCTGTTGCTAACAATCGCGGGCGCTTTTCGCAGTGTGTCCTTGATCCTATTCGCGTCGCATCCCAGATCAACGACAAACTTGGAGAGCTCGGACTACGCACCAGCGTTTCGTACCCCGTGCAAGGGTTCAGCAGCGAATCCACTTTTCCGGTGTCAGTCATACCGCTGTCCTTCACGCCGAGTAATTCGCAGCCGCTCAAAAAGGTAACACCGTATGGAGTCGAATGGCCACCGTTGTACCGCATTGAGTTTCCCGCTGTGGTTCCCAACGAAGTGGTGTGCGGCAAGATTGATGCCGGATCCGCGGAAGATCCGATGGATAGACCAATGCTCTCCGGGATCGACTGGATAGATCCCCGCAACTCGGCTCTAAAATTGCTGTACACGCTATTCGGCATCGCATTGGCCACCACCGCTTACAACGCCCCCTGGATGCAATCGCAGCACGACGAATACCGCCGACGCAAGCCGGAAGATCTCTTTCAAAATGCATCCGATCGCTTGGACAGGTACATTCCAATCACAACAGCCGAGTTTGAAGCATCCATGGCTGTGTACATCGTGGTTCGGCGATTTTCCTGGGATTTTTCGGTGCCGATCGCCGAAGATTTCATCGCCGATGATGCAGTCTTGCCTCCTGTGGGAGCCTCCTTCTTTTCCGTCCTTCAAGCTGCGCACTATCTGGAAAAGCTCATCCTCAACAAGGGAATATATAAGCCGCATTTGATCTCGCTCTCCAACTAGAGGCGTGACACTTCCATTAGTGACGCAACCGGCTGGAGACGCAACCGAAAAGCATAACTGAGAGACACAACCCAGAAACTCACCAAGAAATGCAACCCAGCCCCACAGCACTAAAGCCCCCACATCACCACAGCCACCACAACCCCACCAGAGCACTAACGCTCCCAGCCCCACAGCAACGCCTCACCCACTTTCGAGTTGTTCTCCCGCCTCTCAGCCCCGATCAGAAACTCTCCGTGAAATACTGAAACAATGACTGCCTCTCACCGTGCTTCCAAGACTTGCCCAGCTACGTTCGCAAACGTGACCCTCGCGCCGCGCACCTCACATCGCGCGGCCACCACCTCCTCCCGCCGCGCAGCGACCGCCACGGCCACCGCCGCCCTCGCGCTGTCCGCGGGTCCGGCCCTAGCCACCACCGCGTCCGCTGCCCCAGTGCCGAACCTCAACCCGAACGGCACCATCAACACCCCAGCTCGCACCCAGATTTCCTTCGAGCACACTCCCACCGGATTCCACGCCGGCACCGCGAACGAGCACGAGTCGCGCCCCGGCCTGTCGATCGTGAAGATGTACATCGCCGACTACGTCTACGCCCACGGCACGCCCGAGGAAAAGGCGCAGGCCACGCAGATGCTCCGCACGTCGGATGACCGCATCGCCTCGCAGCTCTACGCCAAGTATCCTCAGTCCATTAACGAAACCGCCCGGGCTTACGGCCTCAACGACACTCACGGCGCAGCTCACTGGGGCAATTCGACGACCTCCACGGCCGATAGCGTGAAGTACCTCGAGGCGAAGAAGCGCCAGAACCTGACTGACCCGGTGTTGGTTGCGCTGGCTACGGCGTCGCCGGTAGCGGCCGACGGTTACGCGCAGAACTATGGAACCGCCACGCTGCCTGGTGTGATCGGTACGAAGTGGGGCTGGTCGGATGATCGCCGGTCCTTCCACGCGTCCGCTTCCTACGGCACGGATTTCTCGGTGGCCGCTGCCACGAACGGCCCGGCTGCGCAGCTCACTGGCGATGTCCAGGCAGCGTTCGTTCCGGGTATTTCCACCCCGACGCCACCAGTCGCCCCCGGCATCCTCGGCTCCTCTGGTCTGGGCATGGTGAACTACCCGGCGCGGTTGGTGGCGCAGCAGCAGATTGGCCACATCGCGCCTCCCGTCACGGACCCGATCATCGCGACGATCCCGGAGAACGTGCTGGTCCCGCAGCCGGTCGCGGGCTTCCTGCCGCAGCCTCGGTAGAGGTGGGCAGGGCTCGGTCCGGATTTCGGATCGGGTTACCGCTGCCGCTCCCGCTTCCCCAGCTCAGCCAACGCCGCACCCGATCCCACCTTGTCGCGCGTGATTGTCGAGACGGTGCCGTCCGTCTCCAGCACCATCGCCGCGATGGCATCCAATCCGCCGTGCCCGGCCTGCCGCGCGGCCTGGTAGACGTCGGATTCACCCAGCCGGGCAGCCTTCAGCCCCTCGGGGATCATCTCGCCGTCGCGCACCAAAACCACCGGCGACGCCGTCACCAGCGCCCGCAGCCCCTGCCGATCTCGGATCAGCCTTGCCACGATGAACTGCAGCGCCAGCATCAGACCGATGCCCACCACGCCAGCGCTGAAAGCCAGGTCGGTCGAGGTCACGGCAGTCGCGAGCATCGAGCCCACAGCCACGGTCACCGCAAAGTCGAATGCGTTGAACTTCGCCAGCGACCTCGCGCCCGTCACCCGCAGCATGATGAGCAGCGCGAAATACGACGCCCCACCAACCAGCAGAATGCGCACAATCGGATCCATCCCTGAAAACCACATACGTGACAGTATGCACGATTCGCGCAGTTCAGCAGCGCCAACGTTAATGCTCCCGCCGACGATCACCCCGACGCTCGCGCCAAGGCCGAGACCGACGCCGAGCCCCACGCCGACGTCGCCACGTGCGGACAAGCTCAACAACTACATCGCTCGAGCGACAATGGATCTAAGCGACTTTTCTAAATTAAAACACATAGTCTAATAAGGGCTTGGAGGATCAGGCGTTGTCGCAGGTCAAAGCTATAATTGAGGCCGAACCACCAAGCAATCCAGCTACCCTCAGCCCAGCCTTTGAGATCCGTTCCGATCCGAAATCCGGATCGCAGTTCGCCTCATCCACTTAGGTGACCCGGTCCGAAATCCGGATCGGCGATCCTCGGTACCCCCTTTCGAAGCCACCAGTTCACACCATCAGTTCCGATAGCTCCCCCGGCACTTGGCCCCTTAACTACACTGAAAAACCTATGACTGACGCGCCCTTCTCCTCCGCCGCACCCGCCGATCGCCCCACCAGCGCCGCCGCCGCACCCGCCGCACCAACCAGCCTCGACCAACTCGCCCCCGGCGTCACCGTCGAAGTTCGCAACGAGTCGTGGCTCGTCACCCACGTCGCCCGCACCACCGACGGATTCCGCGTCAAAGTCCGCGGACTCTCCGATTACGTCCGCGACACCACCGCCACCTTCTTCACCGCCCTCGACGACATCCGCGTCTTCGACCCCGCCGCCGTCACGCCTGTCGCCGACAACTCCCCCGGCTTCCGCCATTCCAAACTCTGGCTCGAGTCCACCATCCGCCAAACCCCGGTGCCGCTCCACCACCCTCACCCCGACGTCTCCGACCGGATGCTCGCCGACCCCCTCGACTACCAACTCGCCGCCGTCCGCCACGCCCTCAACCCCAATCGCGCGCAGCCCCGACTCCTTTTAGCCGACGCCGTTGGCCTCGGCAAAACCCTGGAAATTGGTATGATCGCCGCCGAGTTGATCCGCCGCGGATGCGGCGAACGCATCCTCGTGGTCACTCCCAAGCATGTCCTCGAGCAGTTCCAACAGGAGCTGTGGACCCGCTTCGCCATTCCCCTCGTCCGCCTCGATTCCCAGGGCATCCAGAAGGTCCGCCAGAAGCTGCCCGCCAGCAAGAACCCCTTCACGTACTTCCCCCGCGTCATCGTCTCCATGGACACGCTCAAGTCCGCCAAGTACATGGCGCAGCTTGAGAAGGTGAGCTGGGACATCGTCATCGTCGACGAAATCCACAACGCCACCAACTCCGGTACCCAGAACAACCGCCTCATCCGCACCCTCGCTCCGCGCACTGACGCGCTGATCCTGGCCTCCGCCACCCCGCACAACGGCAACCCGGATTCCTTCAAGGAGATTCTGCGCCTCCTCGATCCCCTCTCTGTCTCCCCGGACGGCATCATCGACCAGAAGGCCGCCAAGGATCTGATTCTCCGCCGCCACCGTAACTCCCCCGAGGTGGCATCTGTGGTCGGAGATAAGTGGGCCATCCGTGAGGAACCGAAGAATATCCTCGTTGAGGCGTCGAACGAAGAAACAGCGGTGGCGCGGGAGCTCAGCGATACGTGGCTCGGCACGAAGCTCAGCGGGGACCTGTTCCCGTGGACGTTGGTGAAGGCGTATCTGTCCTCTCCGGCGGCGCTGGCGGAGACGATCAACAACCGGTTGGACACGCTCGGCGGCAACAGCAACAACAACACCAACTCCACCGACGCAAACCAGATCGCCGCCCTCCACCACCTCCGCGACCTCAACAGCCGCATCACTCCAGAGACCTCCAACAAGTATTGGCAGCTCGTCGACTACCTCCAGGACATCGGCGTGGGCAAGAAGTCGCCGACCCGCGCGGTGATTTTCTCCGAGCGCGTCGCCACCTTGCGCTTCCTCGAGGAGAACCTCGCCAAGCATCTCAAGCTCCCCACCGGCGCGGTCCGCATCATGCACGGCGGCATGTCCGATATCGAGCAGATGGAGCTCATCGACGAGTTCAAGCGCGCCGACACTCCCCTGCGCGTGCTCATCACGGGAGACGTCGCCAGCGAGGGCGTGAACCTCCACACCCAGTGCCACCACCTCATCCACTACGACATCCCCTGGTCCCTGATCCGCATTCAGCAGCGCAATGGCCGCATCGATCGTTATGGCCAGACCGAGCCGCCGCAGATCACCACCTTGCTGCTCGACCCGGCCGAGGGCGTGGGCGAGACGCACGTGTTGCAGAAGCTCGTGGAGCGCGAGCATGAGGCGCACGAGATGTTGGGCGATGCGGCGTCGTTGATGGGCCAACACACGATCCGCGGCGAGGAGGATCAGATCCGCGACGTACTCCGCGGCCTCCGCGATCTCGACTCGACTGTCCGCTCCCCGGGGGAGATGTTGGCGCAGGCTCGGGCGGTGCAGGAGGCGGCGATGAGCGATGCGCCCTCAAGCGCATCATCAGGCTCATCATCAAGCTCGTCGTCTTCGTCCGACGCCGCCACGTCCGCACTACCCGACCAGGGCGTAGACGCGTTTTTGGCGTGGCTGTCTTCCTCAGAGGGTGTCAGCGAGCCTCAATCGGAGACCCCGCGCGCAGCCAGCCTGTACGCCGGGGAGCAAGAATACCTGGTGGATGCGCTGGCGGAGGCGTTTCACGATGTGCCGTCCGATTCCCCAGCCCGCGGCGGTGTGGCCCTGAGCATCAACGACAACCGCACCCTGGAGCTGACTCCGCCGCCGGATCTGCAACGAAGGTTCGACCTACTCCCCCAGGACTACGTGGAGTATCGGCATGTCAAGGACCGGCTCATGCTGGCCACCTCCGTGGCGCGTGGCGAGTCGCAGTTGCAGGATGCGCGCAACAGCGATTCCAAGACGTGGCCGAAGGCGCACTTCTTGGGTCCGCTGCATCCGGTGACGGATTGGGCGGCGGATAGGGCGCTGTCCGCCATGACCAAGTCCGAGATCCCCGCATTCGCCGCAGACGTGGATCAGCTCACGGTGCTCATGATGGCCACGCTGACGAGCTCGCGCGGGCGGGTGATCACTCGGTCGTTCCTCATCGCCACCCCGGGCCCATTCGGCCTGGATGTGGAAGAAGGCATGCCCGCTGCCACGGTTGATTCGGTGGAACCGGTGCGCTGGCTGCGCACCATCGGCCTCGATGAGCAGGCGATCTCCACCGGGCAACTTACCGTGCCCCCGGAGGCCCGCCGTCTGATCTCCGCGGGCCTGGCCGCCGCGGAGCACCAGCTCGATGTGATTAAGGAAAACGGCACTGAGAAAGCCCGCCGCCGCGTGGATGAATGGCTGGAGCGAGCCGACCGCTGGGAGGCCTCGATCTCGCGCGGCAACCAGGCCCTCATCCGTTCGAAGCAGGTGGTGGACAAGCAGCGGGAGATGCTCAAGGCAACCATCCCGGAGCGCTCGCTGATCCGCCCGCTCGCCGTCATCATCCCCCGCACCGCTTAACCTCAGCACCGCTTAACCCCCGACAGGACATCTCATGGCTTCTTTCGATTCCATCGCCAACGTTGATGAGTGGATCAGCGATTACTACCTGACCAACGACGAATCCAAGGGCGAGTCCTTCGGCAAGCGCGCCGAAGCAGCAGTCAAGCAGTGGAAGGCGGAGGACAAGGCCGCCGCCCAAACCAGCCCCTGGTCCCGCCTGTCGTCTCGGCGCAACCAGCTGCAAACGGTGCTCTCCACCATCTCCGCGGACTCCACCGATTCCGCAGACGAGGCCGCCGCAGCCATCGAGGCCGCCTTCGGCTACCCGGCCCCGACTACTCAGCGGCTCGCGCTCGGGTCCTCCACGCTGTCCCTGTCGGCAGCGCTGCAGCACCAGGCCGCCGTGGTGCGCATCGATCCCATCACCGGTATCGAGGAGTTGGTGGAGGCGATGCCGCGGTGTGGCGTCGAACTAGATGGCAAACCGGTGGACTGGACGGCCACGAAGTTGGTTACCGAGTTGTTCCTGGCGGACACCCCACCGGCGTTCGTGGTGCTCATCGCGGGGGCGTGGGTGGTGCTCGCGGAGCGGGAGTCGTGGCCACTCGGCCGGTACCTCGGCGTGGATGTGTCCCTGGCCGCGGAGCGCAACGATACGAAGGCCAAGGGCGAGCTCATGCAGGTGGCTGCGGCGCTGGCGTGGGAGCACATTGCCCAGGCTGCCGATGGCACCACGTGGTGGGCGGATACGCTCGCCGAGTCCCGCGAGCACGCGGTGAAGGTCAGTGAGGATCTGCGCCAGGCGATTAAGGAATCCATCGAGATCATCGGCAATGATGTGCTCCGCCGCTACCGGGAGCAGGGCCTATCCACGGCGGACGTCAACGGTAATGAGCTGGCCAAGCAGTCGCTGCGGTATCTCTACCGCATTTTGTTCCTGCTGTTCGCGGAGGCCTCGCCGGAGCTGAACATCCTGCCCACGGGCGTGCCGGAGTACGACGATGGTTATGGCCTGGCGAATCTGCGCGATCAGATTCTGGTGGAGCCGCCGACGGATCGGGCGGCCCGTGGCACGTACCTGTATGACAGCCTGGATGTGTTGTTCCGGTTGGTGGATCAGGGCCACGATCCCATGGATGAGTCGGCTCCTTTGTTCGACGCCCAAGCGGGCGAGGACGGACTGCAGTTTAGGAACCTCGCGGCGGATCTGTTCAAGGACAGCGCCACGGAGTACATCACGCGCACGGGCCTATCCAATGCGGCGCTGCATAAGGTGTTGCAGAACTTGCTGCTCACCCGCGAGACTCGCGGACGGGAGCGCGGCTTCGTCTCGTACGCCACGCTGGGTGTCACCCAGCTGGGCCAGGTGTATGAGGGCCTGATGAGTTACACGGGCTTCATCGCGGATCAGGAGCTGCTGGAGGTCGCCCCGCACGGCGATGCCTCTAAGGGCTCGTGGGTGGTTCCGGTGGCGCTGGCGGAGACTCTGCCTTCGGACAGCATCGTGCAGGAGCAGGTGGAGGATGCCATGGGCGTGCGCACGCGCAACCGGCGGTACGCGCCGGGGTCGTTCGTCTACCGGCAGTCGTCGCGGGATCGGGAACGTTCGGCATCGTTCTACTCGCCACCGGTGATTACGGAGTTCACGGTGGGGCAGGCCATTGAGGAGCTGCGGGAATCGCGCGTGACCTGTGCGGATGATGTGTTGAGTTTGAGCATCTGCGAGCCCGCGATGGGCTCGGGCGCGTTCGCGGTGGAGGCCGTGAACCAGCTTGCGGAGCTGTACATCACCCTCAAGCAGGAGGAGTTGGGCGAGCAGATCCCGGCGGAGAACCTGACCGAGGAGCTGCAGCGGGTGAAGGCTTCCATCGCGCTGCACCAGGTCTACGGCGTGGACTTGAACCGCACGGCGGTGGAGTTGGCGGAGATTTCGCTGTGGCTCAATACGATGACGGCCGAGTTGAAGGCCCCGTGGTTCGGCCTGCACCTGCGTCACGGTAATTCGCTGATCGGTGCCACCCGCTCCACGGTGACGGCTGAGAACCTGACCACGAAGAAGTACCTGCCCGAGCAGCCGACGCACCACAGTGTGGAGACCGTGGCGGAGTACATCCTGCCGAAGCAGCACAACCCAAAGCTGGCCGGCCGGGTGCATCACTTCCTGGTGCCCTCCCCGGGATGGGGCGCGGCTAGTGATTCGAAGGACCTCAAGCAGATGGCCCCGGAGGAGGTCAGGGCCATGAAGGCTTGGCGCAAGGCCGTGCAGCTGGGCTTCCGCGCGGGCCAGGTCACCGAGCTCAAGGCGCTGGCGGAGCGGGTGGAGATGCTGTGGCGCTTCGCGCTGGTGCGCCTGCAGATCGCCGAAAGCCAGATCCGCCGCGGGGTGCGGGTATGGGGTCAGCCGCCGGTTGCGGACACGCAGGCGGTCACCCGGGCCGAGATTGAAAAAGAGCTGTTCGAGAACCTCGATGGGTCCTACCAGCGCCTGCGCTTGGTGATGAATGCGTGGAATGCGCTGTGGTTCTGGCCGCTCAGCGAGATTGATGCGCTGCCGGATCACGAGGAGTGGCTGGCGATGCTGCGGGACGCCCTGGGTCACGAGAACTCAGCCTTCGACGAAAACAAAACGGCAACGCTGGGCTTCGGCTTTGACATGAACTGGAACGATCTGGGCTTCGCAGAAAGCGTGGAGTTCGGCGCCTCGGGCGCGTTGAAGCACGATGCCCTGCTGGCGGCCCACCCGTGGCTGCGGATTGTGGAGCGGGTGAGCGAGGAGCAGTCCTTCTTCCACTGGGACTTGGACTTCGCTGCGGTGATGGCGAACGGCGGCTTTGACTTCCAGGTGGGTAACCCGCCGTGGGTGAGGCCGCGTACGGACGTGGATGCGCTGCTTTCGGAGCACGACCCGTGGTTTTCGCTCTCCAACGAGGCAACTTCGGTCAAAGAACAACGGCGAAAAGCCCTAATCGAAAAGCCAGAAGTCCTATGCACGCTGTTCAGGGGCATTGGAGAAACTTCTGCCACCGCCGCCGTCCTGCGAGATACTGCGAGATATCCGCACCTTTCCGGTCAGCCCAACTCATATCGAGCCTTCATCGAGCGGAGCTGGATGAACACAAACAGGAATGGCATAATTTCGCTCATCCACCCTGGAACTCATTTCACAGATAAGAAGGCTACCATCTTGCGCGCTGAAGCATACCGGCGCCTCCGGCGCTCGTGGAATATTACAAATAAACTCGGCCTGTTCGATATCGGAACGGACGAGAAAAACTTCAACGTTGATATTTACGCCTTTCCCAGATCGGAAATATATTTCATTCAAGCATCCGCAGTTCATCATCCAAAAGTAATTACGGAATCATTAATTCATGACGGTTCTGGCCCCGTTCCCGCCTTCAAAACAGATGAAGGAAAATGGGATCTCCGCCCTCACCGGAGTCGCATAACTAGGGTCACTAACGCCACCTTGAACACTTGGAAAATAATCTTAGAAGACCCAGACACTCCACTGCTCGAAACACGTTCCGTCTTTACCGTCAACACGGAGGCGGCTACTGTGCTTGAGAAGCTCGCTGCAGCACCACGCATGAAGTCTCTTGGCCTCCAGTTTTCCCGCGGGTGGGACGAGTCGATCGACAAGAAGAAAGGTTACTTCGATACCTCCTGGCAGCACGCAGAGTCGTGGTCTGACGTTATCCTGCAGGGGACCCACCTCGGTGTCTCCACCCCAATGATTAAGCAGCCCAATGAAAGCATGCGATCAAGCAAGGACTGGTCTGGGGTTGACATCGAAGAATGCTCCGAAGATTTCATCCCTGCCACGGCCTATCTGCCGAATCAAGATAAAGTAGACTACAAGACTTCCTACGGCTATTGGGTGACGACAGCGGGGCGAACCCCAGTTACCGATCATTTTCGCGTCGCGTGGAGAACAATGGCCGCAAACACTGGTTTTCGAACGTTATATCCGGCACTTCTCCCACCGAAGGCATGCCACGCAAACGGTATACATTCTGCTGGCCCAGTGGAGAATGCGCATTCTTTGTCGGGAGCAGCGACCTCCAGTTCCTTCCTTGTCGACTTTTTCCTGCGCTCGAAAGGTCTCGCTAACATCTACGGACCAGTTTTTGAATCCCTCCCCCTCGGCACCGAGAACGCCCTCTGGCCAACCGCCGCCCGCAACTACCTGCGCCTGAACTGCCTCACCCGCGCCTACGCGCCGCTGTGGGAGCAGATCACCGGCGAGCAGTGGACCCCCAATACGCCATTGCGCAACGCCAAGGAGCGCTGGCACGCCCAGAACGAGATCGACGCGATCGTGGCCCTCTCCCTCGGCGTGACCGCCGACGAGCTGTGCATGATCTACCGCACCCAGTTCCCCGTCATGCGCCGCTACGACCAGGAGGACCTCTACGACGCGAACGGCCGCAAAGTCCCCAAGGATATCGTGAAGCTCGAGGCCAAGCTCAAGCCCGGCCAACAGCTCACCGAGGCCGAGCGCACCTGGACCCACCCACAATCGGAAGCAACGTACACCTTCGAGTACCCCTTCGCCCCCTTGGATCGCGAAGCCGACCTGCGCGAGGCCTACGCTCGCTTCGCCCAGGAGCTGTAAGGAAAACCCATGCCCAGCCTCATCCCCACCCACGCCTCCGGACACGTCGTCGGCGGCTTGAGCGAATACCTCGCCACCAGCTTCTCCCTGGCCGAGAACACCACCGCCACCAGCCTCAAGGACTTCCTCACCGACCCCGAAGGCGGCATGTTCCACGGCCCCTACGTGCGCACGCGCCTGCCCTACGCACCAGCCACCGACTGGGAGGACGCACTGGGGTGGTTGCCCGAGGGATTCACACCGTATCGGCACCAGGCCGAGGCATTCCGGAGGTTGGCGTCGAGCGAAAAAGGACAACCCCGCAGGCCAGAACCCACCCTGGTGGTCACGGGCACGGGCTCGGGTAAAACCGAATCCTTCCTCTACCCCATCATCGACCACTGCCTGCGCACCACCGGCACAACCGGGATCAAAGCCCTGATCCTCTACCCCATGAACGCCCTGGCCAACGACCAAGCCGCGCGCCTAGCCGAGCTGCTCACCACGGACCCGAAACTCCGCGGCATCCGCGCCGGACTGTACACCGGCGAGGCTAGCACCACCGCCCGCCAGACCGTCAGCGACGCGGGGCTCATCACCGACCGCGACACCATGCGCGATGCCCCACCGGACATCCTGTTGACCAACTACAAGATGCTGGACCAGCTGCTGCTGCGCGGCGAGGACCGCCCGCTGTGGGAGCGCTCCGCCACCTCCCTGCAATACGTGGTCCTCGACGAGTTCCACACCTACGACGGCGCCCAAGGCACCGACGTGGCGCTGCTACTACGGCGCATGGGCCTGACCATCAAGGCTCTGCAGCCGGAAGGTTTTCTCTCCGACGCCGACAGCACCCGACCCCTCGGGCGCATCACGCCGGTGGCAACGTCCGCCACCCTGGGGGACAACAGCGGCGGAGACACGCCGAGCGAGATGCTCGACTTCGCGCACACCATCTTCGGCGAGCCGTTGGAGCCCGGCGCGGTGGTGCGCGAGACGATGCTGACCATTCCGCAGTGGCGGGAGGCGATGGCGGAGTTCACCGGGATCACGGCGGAGCCGACCGGTGCGCCGGATGTGGCGCTGATCCAGGAGATCAACGCGGCGATTGAGGCCGGGACTGGGGCTGGTGCCGGTGCCGGCGAGGCCGTGGCCGGATCCGGGGACGGGGACGGCGAGGCGGGGGCCGGAGCCGGGGACGGCGAGGCGGATGCGCACAGCGACACCGTGCACCGCGTGCTGTGCGACAAGCTATTCGGCCTGCCCACCGCCACGCCGAGCATCGACGAGGCCGTGGCGGCTGCCGCCAACAACGAGTGGATCCTCACCGTCCTGCGCACCACCCTCCGACCTGTCGCTCTCGGCGATGCCAGCGCATCGGCGGCGCTCACCGGTACAGCTGGCGTCGGCGGCGCAGGTGGCACGGGTGGTTCGGGCGACCCGGCGCGCACCCTGGAAAGAATCGTGTTCACCGACGAGCAGCGCCGCCAGCTCGGCGAGGGCGCCGTGACATTCCTGGCGCACACCTTCAGCGAGATCGCGTACCTGCGCGCGACCTTCGGCGCTCTGCACGGCCGCGAGGGCAAGAAGTTCCCCGGGGTGGAAACGCACCTGTGGGTCCGCGAAGTCTCCCGCATCGACCGCGCCGTGGAACTGGATGTGACCGGCCCGGAGATGTTCCGCTGGTCAGACAACGGCACCGCCACCGGCAACTGGCTGCCCGCCTGCTACTGCCGCAACTGCGGGCGCTCCGGTTGGATGACGGCCATGCAGCCCGGCGATGAGTTCGTGGAAACCAACGTGAAAAAGATCCGCTACCAGGGACTTCGCAAACCCTCCCTGCAGCGCCCGCTCATCGATGCCTCCAGCGAGGCCCGCACCGGCCACACCCGCGTGGCCGATGACGATTCCATCCTGGCCTGGCTGGATTTGCCCAACTCCGCGCTGACCACCACGCAGCCGGACGAGGAATCCGAGGACCTGGGCGGCGTGGTGCCCGTGCTCACCTACTCCCCCGATACCGCCGACGAAAAGGCACGCCAGGACGTGTGCCCTTCCTGCGGCGAAAGCGATGCTATCCGCTACCTCGGCTCCTCGGTGGCCACGCTGCTGTCTGTGGCCGTCTCCAACTTGTTCGGCATGGATGAGTTGGATGCCTCCGAGAAGAAGTCCCTCGTGTTCACCGACTCGGTGCAGGATGCCGCCCACCGCGCGGGCTTCATGCAATCCCGCGCCCGCACCTTCGCCTTCCGTGGGCGCACCAACGCCGTCACCCGAGCAATGGCGGGCGGGCGCACCACCTTAGATAAGCTGCCGGCTCTGCTCATCGCCTCGGCCAATAACGATGCGGTACCCGACCGCGCCCGCTTCGAGCTCCTGCCACCTTGGGTCACGGAAAACAAGCGCTTTGAGCCCTTCTGGGACCCCGCCGCCACCACGGCGCAGCGCGAGGACGCCGAGCACAAGCTCGCCCGCGTGCTGGAACTCGACATTGCCCTGGAGTTCGGCGACCGCGCCGACCTAACCCGATCCCTAGTCTCCACCGGCACGCTCTCCGTGGGCGTGGACGTGGACGAGTCAGAGCTCGCCGAGCTGGCCACCGAGGCCGCCAGCAACCTGGACGTTCTGTTCCTCGACAAGGACCCGGCCACCGGCGAGACCCTCGCCGGTTCCGGCACTCCCCTGGCCTGGGCCCGCGGCGTGCTGGAATACATGCGCCTATCCGGCGGCATCTACGCCGACCTGCTCCACACCTTCATCCAGGACGACGGCAACTCCTACATGCTCCACCGCCGCGAAGCCGCAGCCAAGGGTGTGCCGAAGTTCCCCATCGGCGGCGCCCCGCACTTCCCCCGCGACGGCAAGCAGCTCAAGAACAAGAGGCTGTCCGCCTCCACCCTGCCGGTGGGCGACCCGCGCGGTTGGTTCGCCCGCTGGACTGCCTCCCACCTGTCCGTGCCCACCCACCAGGCCTCGCACCTGGTGACCGCACTGTTCCGCGCCCTGGCCAACAACAACATCCTCGACACGTTGACCAGCAACTCCGGGGCAACGATGTACTTCTTGCGCCCGCAGCGCATCCTCATCCAGCAAGAGGACCACCCGCAGATCCTGGAATGTAGCGTGTGCCACCGCCGCTTCGGCGTGGACCACCGCGGCCGGGAGATCCTCGCCGGCACGCCCTGCCATTCCCTGGGCTGTGAGGGACACTTCGAGATCGTCAACAACCCCGACAACTACTACCGCAGCCTGTACGGCTCCCGGGATTCGCGCACTGTCATCGCCCGCGAGCACACCGGACTGCTGGACCCCGCCGAGCGGCTAGAGATCGAAGACCAGTTCAAAGCCCCCGCCGAGTCCCAGGCCCCCAACGCCCCGAACGTGTTGGTGGCCACCCCGACCCTGGAAATGGGCATCGACATCGGCGACCTCTCCACCGTCATGCTCGCCTCCCTGCCGGACACCGTGGCCTCCTACGTGCAGCGCGTGGGCCGCGCGGGCCGCTTGACCGGTAACTCGCTGGTCATCGCCGTGATCCGCGGACGCGGCAAGGCGCTGGCCCGCCTGGAACGCCCCCTAGACACGATTAATGGTGTGGTCCAACCGCCGGCCGCGTTCCTCTCCGCCCGCGAGATCCTGCACCGCCAGTTCCTCGCCTACGTGGTGGACACGATGGACTTCGCCGCCCTCGGCATCCCCACCCACCGCGCAACATCCGTGTTCGGCACGCACCCCACGAGCGAATCGACCGTCATCAACGCCCTCATCGCCCGGCTGGGTAAGGGTGTGGACGAATTGCTCGATGCCTTCATCACCTCGTTGTCGCCCTTCGCGTCCGACGCCGTTACGGACGAACTACGCACATGGGCGAACGGACACGCGGCGGCGTCGATAGAAAAAAGCAAGCAGGACTGGCACGCCAACCGCCAGCTCATTAAGGACCGCCGCGCGGCAGTCGGCACCATCCTCGATGACCTGGAAAAGGCCGCGGCCGATGGCGGCGGCACTTTCGACGAAGAGATGGAACAACAACTGCGCAGCACCAGGGCCGCGTGGGGGTTCCTCACCAAGCAGCTGCGCAAGGAATTCGAGGACGAATACTGGATCGCCGCGCTCGAACGCTGGGGGCTGCTGCCTAACTTCACGCTGCTCGATGAATCCGTGGAGTTTCACCTGTCCATTTCCAGGACGGATGCCGACACGGGGCAGATCGAAACGAGCGCGCGGGAGTACTCGCGCGGCATCTCCTCCGCCCTGTTCGAGCTGGCGCCCGATGCGACCTTCTACGTGCAGGGCATCGCCGCCACCGTCGACTCGGTGGAGCTGGGGCCGGAAAAATCCGCAGTGCAGACGTGGCGGCTGTGCCCCACCTGCTCCTACTCGCGGGTAGAAGGCCCAGAGAGCACACCCGAGCCCTGCCCCACCTGTGGCGAGCCGCGTTTCGCCGATGCGGCACAGGTGAAAAAGGTCGTGGAAATGTCCAAGGTCTACGCGTCCGTGGACTACTCCCGCTCGGCGATCACAGACGCGCGCGATGACCGCTCGTCCGTGCGCTTCGAACAAGCGCTATCCATGGTGGTGCCGGACAACGGCTACGGCGAAAGCTGGTTCCTCACCGGCACCGGCTTCGGCATCCGCTACGTCCCATCCGTGGAGATGCGCTGGCTCAACCTGGGGCGCGCGGTCGGCGGCGTGCGCGAAACACTGTGCGGCGAGGACGTGGAAGCGCCACTGTTCCGCGTGTGCCGCGAATGTGGATACAAAGACTCCGAAGCCGGGGCGAACCGGTGGCAGGACCACAAGCCGTGGTGCAGCCTGCGCACCGCGGATGAGGAAGACGCCATCGAGTTCGCGCTCGGCCGGCGGCTCACCACCCAAGGCGTGCTCATGCACCTGCCCGCGAGCATTTCTGCGGCAGACGACAACGCCACCACGAGCCTCATCGCCGCCGTGCGCATGGGATTCAAACTGGCACTCGGCGGCAACCCCGACCACCTCGACGTGGCACGGGTCTACGCCAGCACGCACGGCAAGGTCAGCCCCATGCTTCTGCTACACGACACGATCCCCGGCGGCACCGGCTACCTGGCGCAATTCACCTCATCGAAAGATATCCGCCGGCTGCTGGTGAAGGCCTACACGAAGCTGGCGGAATGCTCCTGCCAGCACGACCAACGCCTGGCGTGCCCGGAGTGCCTGCTGCCGTTTACCGCGGGCAGTGACGTGGACAAGACCTCCCGCGAATCGGCAATGTCCGCCATCGCGAAGATCCTGCTCGACGACCTCCACCCAGAGGTCGATTCGGACCCGCTGACCGCCGAGGACGTTTGGGACAAGCGGCTGACCTCCACCGCTCCCGAACTCTCCGACCGCACGCAGCTAGAAGTGATGTTCCTCGAACAGCTCCGCGCCGATCTCAAGAAGATGGACGCCACGGTGACCGAGCAAACCATGGGCAATTACGCGCGGTGGACGATCAGCTTCCCCGGCTCGTCGCACCAATGGTTCATGCAAGAACAAAAAGACTTCGGCTTCACCCGCCCGGACTTCTACTTCGAGACGGACAACGCCAGCGTGAACAAACTGGCCGTGTATCTGGACGGATACCAATTCCACGCCAGCCAGTACAACAACTCCGTGGCCAGCGACATGGCCAAGCGCAAGCGCCTCACCGAGGAAGGCATCGAGCCGTGGTCCATGACCATGCAGGATCTGCAGGCCAGGAAAGACACGGCACGCGGCGCCGGATCGGGGCGCGCACCCCGATGGTTCGATCACGCGAACCGGCAGCGCATCAACACCCTGTTCACCATTCAGGACACCGACCACGAGCTGCTGCTGCGCGATCCCATGACGCAGCTGCTGGAGATGCTGAGGCGCCCCACCGCCCCGTGGCGGCAGCTGGGCGGCATCTCCGCGCTGCACACCATGGCCTCCATGGCACAACAAGGCCCGAGGTTCATGGGGCCATCCATCGACCTGCGCAACGTGAACAATCACTTGGAAATGGACTTCCTAGTGAGCTCCGGTGGCAGCAACAGGGAGATCTGGAACGAGTTCCTGCAGCTCAGCAACCTGGTGCTGCTGGACCCCACGCGGGCGACAGTTGATGTGCGTTCCACCGGCGCTGCGGAGGGCGCTGCGGAGGGCACTGTCAAAGACGCCGCGAAGGACGCCGTGGAAGTCCCGGAGCGGGATGCTGGTGGGGACCGTGGTGGCGTCGAGCACAAGACCCACCCGGATCTGGCAGATATGTGGGACGACGCGCTCACCGAGTTCGACGACGAAGAGGACGTCACCGCGGCTATCCGCGTGCTTGCGGAGGCTGGGGTGCGGCCGCCGGATGACGTGGGCGCGGAGGTTAATGGCGTGGCGACGATTGTGACGTGGCGTGCGGCTGGCGAAGGTGCTGGCGACGGTGTTGATGCTGGCGGCAGTGCTGGCGAGCTCGTGGCGCTGGTGTTCGACGGCGACGGCGACCAACTCAGCGAACCGTGGGTGGCCGTGGAAGTCTCCGAGGTCGGCGGCGAAGACGGGGACCAAGAAGGTGACAGGGTGCCCGAGGTGCTGCGGCGATTAGGCACAGGCGAGTAACACGATAACCAATTGGCAATACGACGAAGGGCGAGGCTATGCACGGCAACGTTATTATCAGCAGGAATTTCAAGGCCCACCCCGGGCTGGAAAAGCAGGCGTTTGAGTTCATCCGCAAGCTGCAGGACAACCCCAGCAATCCTTCGCTGCACATCGAGCCGATGAAGAACATGGCCGACCCGCGCATGCGGACAGGCCGCGTCAACGACAAATACCGCGCAGTGCTTGCGGAGCTGGATGGTACGAAGGAACGCCAGTTCCTGCTCATCGCGATCATGAATCACGATGATGCGATCGACTACGCACGCAAAGCCACGGTGAACCTCGACCGGACGAACGGTGCCGTGACGGTCGACACTACGGAAAATGTCGGCGGCGCGAAGATGAGCAAAGCCGAGTTCGACGCGCTGGTCGACGCTCGCGCCAAGAAGCGCGCGGCGGACTTGCTGGCGCAGCAGATGTATGAGGAGCAGCAGCGGGCGGCTGAGGCTTCCGCGGCTTCCGCGGCTGACACGGCTGGCACGGCTGGCACGGCTGGCGATGCGTCGGCAGCGGCAGTCGAAACCACCAAGGTGGCGATTCCCACCCCACCGCCCCGCGACATCCTCCGGGAAAGGGGCATCACCAGGGACGATCTGCTCACCGAACTGGGACTGTCCCCAACGGTCGTGGCAGACGTCGAAGGCGCCACCGACGAAAACGACCTCGATGCCGCCCTCTCCACCTGCCTGGAATGGGAGCGCGACGCCGTACTCGGGCTCGTCGCAGGCATGTCCATCGACGAAGTCATCGAGGACCTCGACCTGCACGTCTCCCGCGCAGAACCCGACCGGGAGGTCAGCGCAGACTCGGATGCGATCATCGAAACCGTCCGCAAGTCCGACCAGTGGATCGACCCCAGCGAAGAAGACCTCAAGAAGATCCTGGAGCACGGCACCTTCGCGGAGTGGCGCACCTACCTGCACCCCTCGCAGCGGGCCGCCGCGTTCGGCGAACATCAGGGATCCGCACGCGTCCTTGGCGGCGCGGGCACCGGCAAGACTGTCGTGCTGCTGCACCGCGCGAAGTACCTGGCCGACAAAGGTAAGGCGAAGGCTGATCCGAAATCCGGACCGAACACCGTCGAGTCCCGCGAGCCCCGCATCTTCCTCACGACATTCACCAGGGACTTGGCCAACCAGCTCAAGGCCCAAATGTCGCTGCTCGACCCGATGTACACCGAAGCATCGCAACCCGGCGCGCCTGGCATGTGGATCGCTGGTATCGACGCCACCATCAACCGCTTCATCCGGTACGCCCATCGGGTCGAACTGCAGCAAGCCTTGAAGGATGCACTGGGGATCACCACCTTCTTCCAGCCGAATGTCCTGCAGGGCAAGCCGGCGCAGGACCTCTGGGAGGAAGCCGCCAGCCTCAACGGCGAGGGCCTGCCCGACGACAAGCGCCACCCCAAGTTCCTCGAAGACGAGTTCAACGATGTGATCCTCACCAACTCCATCACGGAGAAGAAGGAGTACCTGCGGGTCTCGCGGGCGGGCCGAGGCACCCCGCTGGGCCGTAGCGAGCGCAAGATCGTGTGGGAGATCGTGCAGTCGTTCATCCGCAAGTGCACCTTGAAGTCCTCGCTGACGTTCCCGGCCATGGCGGTGGTGGCCGCGCATATCTTGGAGGCACGGAATCAACCGTTCTTCGACCACATCCTCATCGACGAGGCCCAGGATTTCCACGCCGGACATTGGCGGTTCATCCGCGCGTCCGTGGCCCCTGGCCCCAACGACATCTTCCTTGCCGAGGACTCCCACCAGCGGATTTACGGTAATCGCCTGACGCTCTCCCACTACGGGATCGTCACCCGGGGCAGGGCAACCCGCCGCCTCCGCCTGAACTACCGTACGACGGCGCAAAACTTGGCGTATGCGTCGGCCATCCTGGAAAATTCAGAATGGGTGGATTCGAGCGGTGACGTGGATTCCTTGACCGGCTACCGTTCGGTGCGCACGGGTCCGCTGCCGCAGGTGGTGCATGCGGCGACGTCGCAGGACGAATACGAGGAGATCACCCGGATCGTGAAGGGCTGGCTCGGCGCCGATCTGCCGTCGGTACACATCGGCGTGTTGACCCGCTCCCGCCGTGGGGTAAACGCACTTGCCGACCACCTGCAATCCCACGATATTGAGGTGACGACGCAACGAGCCGGCCTCAGCTCACTCAATGCGAATGTGTCAGTGATGACCATGCACAATGCGAAGGGCATGGAGTTCACGCACGTGATCTTGGCGTCGGTCTCGGAAAAGGCAATGCCTCGCGTGGGCGGCTACGCCGCGCAGCCGGAGGCGGAGCAAAAGGACGCGCTGCAGCGTGAACGGGCGCTGCTGTATGTGGCGGCATCGCGCGCGCGTGACGAGCTGGTGGTGACGATGAGCAGCAAGGCCTCGCCGCTGCTGCCGGAAGTCGAGGGAGCCTAACGGAGAAGACGGCGCCTCAGCGACGGAACACGAGGTTCTGCAACACGCCCGTAAGCAGCATTTCCGCCTCCTCGGGTTCCGTGCGCTTGAATTGCTTGGGATCCGCGTTAACGGTGACGGTGTGACGCTGGTTGGTGGCGTCGAGATGAAGAAGGAAAATGCAGTCGCCGGTCCACGAACGATGCAAGTAAACGCAATCTTCCTCCTGGAAAACGAACCAGCGGTCGTCCATGTCACGCGGGACCAGCCCGAGGCGGAGGGATGCAAGCTCGTCGTCAGCGAAGGTGCGCTCGAGTGTGAACTGCGTGTGCTGTTTCGGCATCGGCTGGCACTTCCAGTCTGAGCGCTGTGCGGGGCGTTGTGGCACGTGGGTCTCCCGGGTTCGGTGGTGGGTTTTGGGCGGATCTGCCGTCGGTATTCAGTCAAATTCTAGTCAGCGTTAAGCCGGATGCGACTCAACAGTTATTCAACGAATTTCATCTTTGACCGCTCTGCTACCCGGCCGAACACAGCGGCAGTTCACGCCCCCCTGTTGGTGAAACCACAACAGGGCCACTCTTCGAGTCAGCCCTTCGGCATGGGCCCGTACTTGCCGCCTTCCGGGTAGTATTTCCAACCATCTCGGACACGTACTTCACCATCCCAAGGCAACTTGTAGTTACCTTCAGCAAGATCCTTGACCCATGTGAGATAGTTTTCCTTTTCCCCTCCGGGAACAGCCACGTAACCCCGGCACCCGAGATTGAAGATGTTGTTCTCAAGTGCCCAGTTCTTCCTCGCCGAATCGGCAGTAGCTGGAAATACCTCAGAGGTAACAATCTCCCACGGATTTCGGTGCCCTTGGGCCAAAACCGTGCCATCGTAGTTACACACGGTTCCTTCACCGAAGTAATAAAAGACGTTGTCGTACCCAGCAAGGTTGACGCTCAAGGTGTACATCAGGTTCTGCCAAGCATTGGACTGATTTGTCAGAATCCACTGATCATTGACTTGAGTTGAGTAGCCAGAGATTCGAATGTAGACGTTCGCTCCCTTGTAAGCTGCTTCGCGTGCAAGTTCTGGGAACATTCCATCGTGACAGATACACACTGCTAGCTTGGACCCCTTCGGGCCATCACAAACCGGCATTCCAAGATTTCCGGGCTGCCAAGGCTCGATAGGAACCCAAGGTTGAAGCTTCCTGTAATGAAGCGCGATTTTACCTTCATTATCAATGATGATTGCTGTGTTGTAGGGTGCATTTCCCGGTTCTTCGTTCGGCTCCATGATGGAAAAGACGCCCCACACATCGTTTTCGATACATGCCTTTTTGAACTGATCTACATAGGGGGAGTCGAGACCAATGAGCATTTCGTCGTAGGACCAGATCTTCGTATTGAGTCCTGACGATGAGTACTCAGGGAAGACAATGAGGTCGAGATCTGGGTATCCAGCTTTGGTATTTGCCACGGTCTCGCAGATTTTGTCGACGTTAATCTTGATATCGTCTGGGCCATTGACAACCGGTACTGGATACTGAATTAGGGCGGTCAAAAGACCATCGGGAGAGGCAGAAACGCTACCGGTGCTACTCATAGTGAAACTCCTAGATTGGGAAGCTGTTGTTTCCTATATTTATCCGGAACTGTATCAGTGTTCTTAACACCATGTTTCGAGATTATGAATTTGCAATCGCACGCAGAAAGCACCTCTGAGTAAAAAAACGTCTTCTATACCCAGGCCCATCGATGGATCTGCCGAATGTGCGCGTTCTGAAAAGAAACGGTTCCAGCCTCTGTGCTGTTCTCCGCGGACCGCGCTTCCTAGCGCACCGTGCATGCCTCCACACCAACGAGCGGCCCCAGCCAATGCCGATTGTTCGCCACCAGGCGATACACCGCCCTGAACAGCGGGGATATCGGACGGAAGCACATCACCCGCCCTGCCAGCCGCCACAGCTTCGTGCGTCCGTGGCGTCGCAAGGCGGTTCCAATGGCCTTGTGTCCCAAGTAAACGGTAGGGCGGGCCTCACCAGCATCTTCGGCGCTCTCAGCACCCTCGGCGCTCTCAGCACTTTCGGGGCTCTCATCCCACGCCGGGCGATAGACGGCGAACCGCTCGATGTGGGGCGCGACGTCAGAAGGCGCAGCATCCTTCCACGCCGGTTCAATCCTCATCGGCGCAGAATCGCCACCTGCACCAGCGCAAATCCGCCGCAAGTGCTCCGCGGACCACTGGCAGAACCCACAATCGCCGTCGAAGAAAAACACGGCTGAGGGTTTGGCGTCGGAGATAAAAGAACCCCCAGATACGCCGCGCCGGTCGGCCGAGAGCGGCAACCCTGCAGCGGAGCTCTGCCCAATTCCTGCGATGTCCATGCGGCCCTCCATACCAACGGTTCACGAATCTGCCCAGCGCTATGGCTAGCACTCCTCAAACTAGCACCCATCACCCTGTGCGCTCCCCACCCCACCGACGTGCTGCTGCAATTTCGCCTACCCTGGATATAGGAGTTTTTCCTACCGGTTGCACGACCGGTCTAACGCAACCACAACGAAAAAACAGCGAATAATCCGTAGTCATCGCCAAGGAGGATTCCCATGACTCACCATGACCACAACGAGCACGAGACCAACCACGTGCGCCACGAGCAGGTCGGCCACAGCGACCACCACCGCGAGCACCACGACCACCACCTCGGCCACCACGAGCACCACGACCACCACCTCGGCCACCACGAGCCCGGCACCGGCGCCGGCAAGGTCCACAAGCTCCGCCACGGCGACAAGCACGAGGATCTCGCCATCGACCTCACCGAGCAGCTCTTCGAGCCCGCGAACGCCACTTGGTCGGCAGCTGTCGTAGAGGAAGTCACCACCGAGGGCGAGCCCTCCCTGTACCTCTACCTCGACGCCGACTGCGACCGCTCCTCCGTGGACGCCTCCGATGCGAACCCCGCGCTGAAGGTCACCGTCGGCAGCATCCCGCTGGACACCCGCGAGCTGCGCAACCTCACCGGCAAGAAGTTCGAGGGCGAAGGCTTCGCCAAGCCCATCGCCGCCTGCATCGCCTTCGACGGCGTGCGTTACCGCTACGACAAGGTCTCCGTCGAGGTCACTGACCAGCGCGGATGGGTCACGGATTTCCGTATCCACCTCTCCGAGGACACCGACAAGCTCGGCATCGACGAGCTGGAAATGACCATCACCGCTGAGTTCTTCGGCGTCAGCAGCCGCCTCAACGACCCGACCGAGTTCAGCCGCTACGTCGACACCGAGGGCCTCGTCCTCACCGAAGCCGGGGACCGCCTCATCCCCGCCGAAGGCGACACCACCCCCACCCGCACCTAGTCAGTGCATGGTCAGATGTGGCGTTGCTCCTAGTTTTTCCACAGGAGCGACGCCACAAGCCGCGAGCTCGCCGCCGCCATACTGGCTTCGGCGATGGTGCGGGTTGCCTCGGGCACGACGACGTCCACCGCCCCAGGCAGCGCATCTGCCGGCAGGGTCCACTGCGACCACTGCCGCAGCACCGCCTTGGCGATATCTTCGGCGTCTTGAGTTACGTCGGCGCCGCCAGTGCCGGCGCCAGCGCCGCCGCCACTTCCGCCACCAGCGCGCGAATCCGCCCAGCCGATCCCCCTTCCTTGCGGGATCAACTGCCCCAGCAGCCCGCCGATGAGGTCCTTCCCCGCGGCGCTGTCCAACTGCGCGGACGGAACCACGACGCGCGCAAACCCGCCACCCCCAGCACCGATGCCCGGCAGCACGTCCGCGACTTCCTCCGGCACGAAGCCTTCGCAATCCAGCACCGCGGCGGTCACGCCGGCATCCGCGCCTACCCCGACCTGATCTAGGAACCGCTGCCACACCCCCGCCACGATCTCCCGGTCCACAGCCCGCACCGGGTCGAACTCCGTGGCCCCCTCCAGACCACGCAGCACCTCAACCACCCGCGGTTCGTGCACCGCCAGCACCACGTCCGCACCGATCCGCTCCCCCAACCGCGCGAACTCACGCACGCCCTCGCCCAGGTGCAGCGCCATGTCCCGAAACGCCGGGCGGTCCTCAATCATCGCATGCCCGCGGTACTCCACGCTCGCGCCCACGCTCCACGGCCCATCGACGTGCACCATGAGCCGATCCACCCGCCCGGGCAGCATCTCCTCGGCAGCGTCCGAGACCTCCCGCAGCCACCCAGCCGTGCGCCGCGATTCCAGACTCGGGTGAGCCGTCAGCTCCCAGCCCCGCGCGTTCGCCCGCACCGGAACCTGCGCCATGGCCAGGGTGGTAGCCAACTTTTCTCTCCCGACGCCCCCACGCAGCCGAACCACACTCACGTTCGGGGGTGCACCGATGTCCTCGTCCACGTCGACCGAACGGGTGAGCGCAGACGCAAAGGCCGACCGCACATCCGCGTGGTTCGTGACAGTGTTCTCCCACCAGCCGAGTCGCACCGCTAGTTCCCCTGCTGCACGCGCTGCGCCTGCGGCACCCCGGCGCGCTCAGCCTGCGCGTCCTGTCCAGCGTGCTCAGCCTGCGCGTCCTGCCGCGACGCATCCCACGGACCCGTCGCGCGGATCGTGCCCGAGCCCAGCAGAATATCCCCCTCCGGATCCGGCTGGTACACCACCGCCGCCTGGCCGCGCGCCACACCCTCGAGGGGCTCCAGCAGCTCCAGCTCCAAGCGCCACGGCGCCTCCCCCGGCTTCTTCTCCCGCCCCGCGGGCGTGACCGGGTCCGGATCGTCCACGAGGCGCGCGATCGCCGGAACCACGCCCCCGTGCGCGCGCACCTGCACGTCGCACGAGAACTCGCGGCCATGAACAGCCGGATCGAGGCGCTTCAGCCGATCGGCCGTGATGGAGCCAGTCCTTAAATCTTCGCGTTGACCAATGGTGACGGTCCCCGTTGCGGCGTCGATATCCGTCACGTAACGAGGCTTCCCATCCAGACCTTCGCGCGGAAGCCCCAGGCCCTTGCGCTGGCCGATGGTGAAGCCGTACGCGCCATCGTGCTCGGCGACCACGGAGCCGTCCTGATCCTTCATCATGCCAGGTCGCAGGCCGATCCTCTTCCCCAAAAACGCCTGGGTCTGGCCGTCCGGGATGAAGCAAATATCGTGCGAATCGGGCTTGGTCGCCACGCCGAAGCCGTGCTCCTTGGCCTCGTCGCGGATCTCCGGCTTCACCGTGTCACCGACTGGGAACATGCAATGCGCCAATTGCTCATCGGTGAGCACGCCCAGCACGTACGACTGGTCCTTGTTCGCATCCACCCCGCGGCGCATCACCCCATCGTGCAGGCGCGCATAGTGCCCGGTCACCACGGCATCGAAGCCCAGAGCGATGGAACGGTCCAGCAGAGCCTCAAACTTGATCTTCTCGTTGCAGCGCAGGCACGGATTCGGCGTTTCGCCGATGGCATAGGAATCCACGAAGTCATCGACCACATCCGCGGCGAACCGGTCCGAGAAATCCCACACGTAGAACGGAATGCCCAGCTTATCGGCCACGCGACGGGCATCCGCGGAATCCTCCAAAGAGCAGCAGCCGCGCGAGCCCGCGCGCACGGCCTCCGGGGATCGCGACAGCGCAAGGTGCACGCCGATGACCTCGTGCCCGGCTTCCAACGCGCGGGCGGCCGCCACCGCCGAGTCCACTCCTCCACTCATAGCTGCTACAACTCGCATGAGATGCACCCTACTCGGGTGCGGGGGTGCTATGCCATTCCGGCCGCCCGGGCCTGCTCCACCACGCGCGGGAGGATGCCAGCGAGGTAATCCACCTGCTCATTCGTAATGTCCGCCCCGATCGTCAGCCGCAGCGCCCCGCGCGCCACATCCACCGGCACGCCCATCGCGGTGAGCACGTGGCTCGCGCGGTTCACGCCCGCACTGCACGCCGACCCCGTGGAGGCATCCACCCCCGCCGCATCCAGCAGCATGATGAGCGAATCCCCTTCCGCGCCCGGGAAGCTCACGTGCAGGTGTCCCGGCAGGCTGTGCTCCCGCGGCGTCCAGATACGCGCGCCCTCGATGCTCTCCACCGCAGCTCGCAGCCGCTCGCGCGCCGCGGTCTGGGTCGCGGTTGCTTGTTCCATCTCCTTTATCGCCGACGCCAAAGCGGCCGCACTGCCCACAGCCCCCTGCACGTTGACCGTACCGGAGCGCAGCTTTCGCTCTTGCCCACCGCCGCGTACTGGGCTGAGGATGTCCGCATCGCGGCGGGCCAGCAGGATCCCGGTGGACTTGGGGCCGCCGAACTTGTGGGCGCTGGCGGCGAGGGTGGACGCGCCGAGTGCGTGGAAGTCCACCGGGATGTGCCCGACAGCCTGGACAGCATCGGTGTGGAAGGGGATGCCGTGCTCGCGGGCGAACTGCGCGAGCTCGTGGACGGGCTGGAGCGCGCCCGTCTCGTTGTTCGCCCACATGCAGGTCAGCAGGGCGATGTGCGCTGGCTGGGCGGTGGTGCTGCCGTGAGCTCTGATCCATTGCTGGGCGGGGACACGGCTGGTGGCGTCGACGGGAAGAAGCAAACGCCGAAAACCAAACCCCATGGGTCCTGAGGTGAGCCAGTCGACGGCCTCCATGACGGCAGGGTGTTCGATGTCCGAGCTAGCGATCACGGTGGCGCCGCGGTGGGCCTTGGAGCCGAACGCGAGGCCCTGAACTGCGATGTTGTCGGCCTCGGTGCCGGAGCCGGTGAAGATGACCTCCGCGGGGTCGGCGCCGAGGAGTTCGGCGATCTGCTCGCGGGCGTCTTCGAGGGCGCGGCGGGCGTTGCGGCCGGAGGCGTACTGGCCGGCGGGGTTGAGCAGGTCAGCGGCACGGGCCATGGCCTCCTGTGCTTCGGGGCGGAGGGGTTGGGAGGCGGCGTTGTCGATGTAGAGGCGCGGGCTCATTGGTTCAAGTGTAGTTGGCGGGGTGGCGGGGGTTGTGTTGGTGGCGGGGTTGGTGGGTTGGGTGGTGTAGTTGGTGTTGGTGGCTAGGGCAGCGGTCTCCGAGACTCGAATCCATGGTCATTCAGTGTTTCTACCGATGTCCATAAACGTTCCAGTGACCCCATGGCTCTATTTTCTAAGAATCGCCGTCTTGCGAAATACGGCACGGGCGAGGGTACCTATCTAAGCGCTTTGCTCGAACAACCACACGGCGTGATCGAATGCACGAAGGTCGATGCCCAAGCCGTAGAACTTTGTCTATGCCCCCTTGGCCTGTGCGAATGCACTGCTATCACGAGGCAGATTTCCTACGCCCCCGCTCCACGAGCGGAGATCATCGGCCGAGTCAATGCCGAAGTCTGTGAAGGCCGTTGTAGCGTCGAACCCCGACGTACCAATGTGTTTCGCGGAGATACTGTGGACGGCATCGATTGGAGCAAGCGAGAATCGGTCACCCTATCCGCCGTAGCGGGTGAAGTTGGATTCGGGGATGAGGCGGACCCGGTTGAGGACGGCTTCTACGTAGGCGAGGGGTTCCTGCGCGGGGGCACTTCTCATACGATTCTCATGCCTGGATTCTAGTCAAGGCTTAGAGTCGATTTTGGTCAATGCTCAGAGACATTTTTTGGGCAAATTTCAACGCGCTGCCTTGACAAAACTTCGGACAGCCGCGAAGTCGGGTTCGCGGCCACAGGGTGGTGTCGGTCGGGGGCCGAACAGGAGCCGCAAGGGCACCGGTCCGAGGGTACCTGGGCCCGATGGGTTTTCATTGGAGTCCGCACCCGAGCATCCGCGCACCCGGGCATCCAAACATCCACGCACCCGAACATCCACGCACCCGAGCATGCAAAAGCCGGTGCTGACCTTCCCACCGAAACGGGAGGTCAGCACCGGCGCCCACGAAACCAGGGAACCCGGGGATCCAGGAACCCAGGGCCCCAGGAAGAACCAGGGAACCCGGATACCCAAGGCCCCAGGGCCCCAGATTTACTTGCGGTTCTTCAGTTCCTCAGTTGCCTGCGGTGCAACGTTGAACAGGTCGCCCACAACACCGAAGTCTGCGATCTCGAAGATGGAAGCCTCTTCGTCCTTGTTCACAGCAACGATGGTCTTGGAGGTCTGCATACCTGCCTTGTGCTGAATGGCACCAGAGATGCCCAGGGCGATGTACAGGTTCGGGGAGACCGTCTGACCGGTCTGGCCCACCTGGAACTTGCCCGGGTAGTAGTCGGCGTCCACGGCGGCGCGGGAAGCACCCACGGCGCCACCCAGAACGTCGGCCAGGGGCTCGACCACGTCGGCGAAGCCCTCGGAGCCACCAACGCCGCGGCCACCGGAGACCACGATCTTAGCCTCGGTGAGCTCGGGGCGGTCGCCCTGCTCAGCCGGGGAGAAGCTGGTGATGGTCACAGCGGTCGGGCCGGCCTCGGGCAGCTCCACGGCCTGCACCTCGCCAGCAGCGGACTGCGGCTCGGGGTCGATGGAGCCCGGACGCCAGGTGAACACCGGGGATGCGCCAGCAGCGGAAGCATCCACGGTGTACTCGCCACCGAAGATGCCGATCTTGGCGGTGTTGCCCTCGCCGAGCTCGGAGACGTCGTACAGCACGCCGGAAGCAACGCGGGCGCCCACGCGACCGGCGATCTCGTTGCCGGTTGCGGTGGCGGCCACGACAACCGGAACCTGCAGGTGAGCTGCCAGGCCGGACAGCGCGTCCACGGACGGGGTGATCAGCAGGTTCTCTGCTTGATCGGACTCGGCGGCGTAGATGGTCTCAGCGCCAGCCTCGGCCAATGCGCCCTGCAGCTTCTCGGCGGTGCCGGGGGCACCAACCACCACGGCACCGACGGTGCCGAAGGTGCGGGCAGCGGTGATGAGCTCTGCGGTGGGGCTCTTCAGTTCGCCCTCGCCGTGCTCGACAAGTACCAATACGTTGGTCATATTCTTTTCCCTCTTCCCTTCAACCAGCTTCTAGACCAGCTTTTCCTTGACAAGGAACTCGACCAGCTTGGTGCCGCCGTCTCCCTCGTCGGTGATGATTTCGCCAGCGCTCTTCGGCGGCTTCGGGGTAACCCCGGACACCGAGGTGGTTGCGTTTTCCAGGCCAACGTTGGCAGCGTCCACGCCGATGTCGGACAGGGACAGCTCCTCGATGGTCTTCTTCTTGGCAGCCATGATGCCCTTGAAGGCAGCGAAGCGCGGGGTGTTGGACTTCTCGGTCACGGAGACGATCGCGGGGGTCGGGGCCTCCAGGCCAAACACGCCCTCGTCGGTCACGCGCTTGCCGGTGACCTTGCCGTCTTCGAGGTTGATCTCTTCCATGTGGGTCAGAGCCGGGATCTGGCGGTACTCGGACAGCAGGCCGGGCACTGCGCCGGAGCCGCCGTCGGTGGATGCGTTACCGCAGATGATCAGCTCGATGTCCTCGATCTGGTTCAGCGCGTTGGACAGGGTCCATGCGGTACCCAGAACGTCGGAGCCAGCCAGGGCATCGTCAATGACCAGCTTGGCCTCGTCTGCGCCGAGGGACAGTGCCTTGCGCAGTGCCTCGGTGGCGCGGCTCGGGCCGACGCTCAGCACGATCACGTTGCGGGAGGAATCTGCTTCCTTGAGCTGCAGTGCAGCTTCCACAGCGTTTTCGTTGATCTCGTCCAGCACAGCGTCTGCGCTGTCGCGATCCAGGGTGTAGTCATCATCGGTGAGCTTGCGCTCGGAGTAGGTGTCCGGCACCTGCTTGACCAGAACAACGATGTTCGACATTCGTTGGCCTTCCTGCTTGGGTGATGTTATTCAGCGCCCATCCTACCGGCTATACGTGACCTCAACCACAATCCGGCCTTTATTGTTTTAGAACTACCCCCACATAAGCGCCCCACATCTGCGTCCCACCCAAGCGCCCCACATTCCCACATCTGCTCCCCACCCCAGCGCCTCCAACCTAGCCCCGCACCGCCCGGCAGATAAACGCCCACGCCTTGTCCCCTATCCGCGTCACCACCACAGACGCCTCCTCGCTCCCCTTGAGCTTCCACTTCTTGCGCACCTCGTCCGGATTAATGTCCACGCCGCGCACGAGAATCTCCACCGCACCGATCCCCCGCGCCACCAGTGCCTTGCGCACGTGCTTGAACGGCACCTGCTCGAGCACCTCGAATCCGCGCCGCCCCGGTGGCACCGCAGGCCCCGTCAGGTAGGCAATCCGCTCGTCCAGCTGCCACAGCCCATACTTCGCCGCGTAGTGCCGCACGAGCCCCGCGCGCACCACCGCCCCGTCGGGATCCACAATGTATTTCCCGACCTCAGCGACTTTGTCCTGTTCGGGCATGTGGTCGTCGATAATTTCTTGTTGTCCCGACGCCACCCCCAGCATCACCGCCCGCCGTCCGCACTGGGATAACCCGGGGGTGTAAAGGCACGCTTCTTTGACGTTCCCGTCGACGGAGACCACGTCTACTTGCCCGTCGAACTCCGTGTAATCGATGCCGGGGGCGCACTTGATGGCGGTGTCAATCCCCTGCTCGCTGTAGACCGCCGCGAGGTCCTCCAGGCGGGGGCGCAGGTCGCTGAGTTTTGTCACGCGCCCGGAGGATGTGCGCCGGGCTGGGTCCGCGAGCACCACGGTGCCCGGCGCGAGAACGCTTGTGCTCAGGGCGGGGTGCAGTGCGTCCATGACGATGGTGGGAACGTCGGGCACGTTGTGTCGCGCCATGCGGACACGCTGCGGGTCGAGGTCCCCGCCGATGATCCGCTGGAACCCGGCGCCCACACTCACCCGCGCCGCCGGTGCCGCCGGTGCCGCAAGCGCCGCCAACTCCGTGCCCACCGAGCACGTCACGTCCACGACATCCCGCACCCCCAGCGACAGCAAGTGCGCAGCGCGGAACTCCGCCACGACCTGCGGCGTGGCCTGCTGCACGGAATCGGAGTCCATGATCCACTGCTCCGCCCGCGCAGCGCTGAACTTCGCCGCCGCCGAGCGACGCGCCAGTGCCACCTCCACCAGCGCCCGGGCGTTATCGCCGTAGGTCTCCTTGAGATGCGCGACATCCGCGACCATGGATTTCTTGGTCAGGGGGAGGCTGGCGGCGTCGGATAAAGAGGAAGGATGAGCCAGGACAAAACTCAGCTCGGATGCGGTTAACGACATGCGGTTAGTACAGGCTATTACAGGCTATTGCAGGTAGGAACCCGGGCGGTTCTCGAAGGGGTGCGCGGGCAGGTCAGCCGGATCCACCGCAAACTTCATGCCCGGCGCGAACTGGCGGCGCGGGGCGCCGTACATCTGCGTCTCCATGAGGTAATACTCGGCCATGTAGGGCTCGTCGACGGGCTCCTCCAGCACCGGATCGACCGACAAGCTCGAGCTGAAATCCAGCACCTCGTCGACCGTGCGGAACGTATCCAGCAGCTTCAACTGCGCCCACGTCGGCGGCATGAGCGAGATCTTCCGCGAGCGCCAGCCGTCCAGCAGCGTGGAGGGGCGGAACCAACCGGTCGAGGTGGCCTCGCGGGTGTCGGCGAGGGTCTGCTGACCCTCCGGCATGTTCGCCACGAAGAAGGCCGTGTCGTAGCGGATCGGCTGCTCCTTCGGGGTGACCCAGTTCGCCCAGGGGCGCAGCAGGTCGGAGCGCAGCACCAACTCGTGCTGGTCCATGAAATCGGAGAAGCTGAGCTCGTGATTCTCCAGCTGATGCCGCTCGGTCTGGAACGGGACGGTGTTGCCCACCAGCGAGCCGTCCTCGTAGCCGGCCAGCAGGGTGCCGGCCTCCTCGAAGGTTTCGCGCACGGCAGCGCACACGAGCGCGCGAGCCATGGACTCGGACTTCTGCAGACGGCTGGCCCACCACTTCACGTCTGGGCCCTGCCAGCGCAGGTCGGGGGAATCGTGGCCGTCGCCATCAACATCGCCGGGCATGTCGCGGGAATCCACGCCGCCGCCGGGGAACACGGTCATTTCGGCGCAAAACGCCATCGTGGAGGCGCGTTCTTGCACGTAGACCTCGATGCCGGAGAGGGTATCGCGCAGCAGGATCACCGTGGAGGCGTGCCGTGGCGCGACCGGCCCCAAGCGCCCAGAGCCGGGTGAACCGCTGGTGTCTGGCGAAGCCATCGTGATCCTTCCTGCTGTGTCTGTGTCTGCGTTCTGCGTCTGTCTTTATCTTTTTTCTCGACGCCACCACACTCCGCAGCGCCATACTTGAGAAAGTCTACCGCGATCGGTGACTTCCTCCACGGCGCGTGCGGCGCGCGAACCACCGGCCGTCGTCCTGCGTGACCTCAATCGGCTGGTGGAAGGTGCGGGTGAGGTTGTCGGACGTCATGATGTCCTCCAACATTCCCTGCGCCACCACGTGCCCTTCGTCCAGCAACATGCCGTGTGTGAATCCCGGCGGGATCTCCTCCACGTGGTGGGTGATCATGACGATAGCCGGGGAGTCCGGATCGTCCGCCAAGTCAGACAGTAGGCCCACGAGATCCTCGCGCCCGCCCAGGTCCAGCCCGGCACCCGGCTCGTCGAGCAGCAGCAGCTCCGGGTCGGTCATGAGCGCGCGGGCAATGAGGGTGCGCTTGCGCTCGCCTTCGCTCAAGGTCCCCCAGGTCTGCTCGGCGAGGTGGTAGGCGCCGATGGATTCCAGGGTGTCGATGGCGCGCTCTTCGTCCATGCTGTCGTATTCCTCGCGCCAGCGGCCCAGCACGTCGTAGCCGGCGGAGATGACGATGTCCTTGACCAGCTCGTCTCCGGGCACGCGGTGTGCCAGCGCTGAGGAGCTCATGCCGATGGCGGTGCGGATCTCGCGCAGATCCACTTTGCCCATCTGCTCCCCCACGAGCGTGACCGTGCCCGTGGTGGGGAACATCTGCGCGCTGGCGAGGCGCATGAGGGTGGTCTTGCCCGCTCCGTTGGGTCCGATGATGATCCAACGCTCGTCCAGCTCCACCTGCCAATCCAGCGGCGCGAGGATCTCGCGGCCCTCGCGGACCACGGACACGCCGCGCATGTCGATGATGAGGTCTTCGGCGGCCGCAGCCTGCGAAGCGGGGGCAGAAATCAGGTTTGTCACGTCGTCGCTCACCCCACCCATAGTGCCAGTTTCACCTAAGCTATGGGGTGACAGACACTGCAGACAGACACTGCATTTGAGGAGCGTCATCAGCATGACCGGCCGTCTTGGCATTGACAACGTCCATCCCGTCATTTCCCACGGGGCCACCCCCGCCAAGGCCCTCGTGGGCCAGGCATTTCCGATCTCAGCCACGGTGTGGCGCGAGGGTCACGATGCCATCTCCGCGACCCTCGTGGTGCGCCGCCCCGCTGGCGCCAAGGGCGGTCGCGCGAAGATCACCATGACCCCCGACCCGGTTGAGGTGGATCGCCGGCACGCCGTTTTTGTTCCCGACGTGCCTGGCCTGTGGACTTTTCGTGTCGACGCCTGGTCGGACCCGGCCGCCACGTGGTTCAACGCTATCCAGAAGAAGGTCGCCGCAGGCCAAGACGCGGAGGCGCTGGCCAACGACCTGGAATCCGGTGCCCGTTTCTTCGAGCGCGCGCTGGAAAAGACCTCCCGTTCCCACCGCGACCTGCTGAAGACCACCATCGAGCAGTTGCGTGATGAGTCGCTGAGCGTGGACGAGCGCATCGCCACCGCCCTGTCCCCCGAGGTCGCCAAGGCCTTGCACAAGCGCCCGGTGCGCGACCTGCTCACCCGCGGCGAGGAATACGAGATCCTTGTCGAGCCCACCGCCAGCGGCGTGGGATCCTGGTACGAGTTCTTCCCCCGCTCGACCGGTGGTGTGGATGACAACGGCGAGCCGGTCCACGGCACCTTTGCCACCGCACAGAAGGAACTGCCGCGCATCGCAGGCATGGGCTTCGACGTGGTCTACTTGCCGCCGATCCACCCGATCGGCACGATCAACCGCAAGGGTAAGAACAACACGCTGACCCCCACCCCGGATGATGTCGGCTCCCCGTGGGCCATCGGCTCCGAGGACGGCGGCCACGATGCCGTAAACCCATTGCTGGGAACCGTGGAGGACTTCGAGGAGTTCGTGGCTGCCGCCGAGGATCAGGGCCTCAAGGTGGCGCTGGACTTCGCCCTGCAATGCGCGCCGGACCACCCGTGGGCCAAGGCTCACCCCGAGTGGTTCAGCGTGCTGCCGGATGGTTCCATCGCCTATGCGGAGAACCCGCCGAAGAAGTACCAGGACATCTACCCGCTGAACTTCGATACCGATCCGGACGGTCTGTACCACGAGATCCTGCGCGTCATTCGCGTGTGGATCGACCGTGGCGTGCGCATCTTCCGCGTGGATAATCCGCACACCAAGCCCACCAACTTCTGGGCGTGGCTCATCGCCACGGTCCACGAGACCGACCCGGACGTGGTTTTCCTCGCCGAGGCCTTCACCCGGCCGCCGCGTCTGTACGGCCTGGCCAAGGCAGGGTTCACCCAGTCCTACAGCTACTTCACGTGGAAGACCACCAAGGAGGAGCTGGAGGAGTTTGCCCAGGACGTTGCCGATTACGCGGACGTGTTCCGCCCCAATCTCTTCGTCAACACCCCGGACATCCTCCACGAATCCCTCCAGACCGGCGGCAAGGCCATGTTCGCCATCCGCGCCGCACTGGCTGCCACGATCTCCCCGCTGTGGGGCGTGTACTCCGGTTACGAGCTCTACGAGTACGAGCCCATCCACGCCGGATCCGAGGAGTACCTGGATTCCGAGAAGTACCAGCTGCGCCCGCGTGACTTCGACACCGAGGACACCCTGGCTCCCTGGATCACCAGCCTCAACGAGTGGCGCCGTGCCAACCCCGCTTTGCAGCAGCAGCGCAACCTGCACATCCACGAGACCACCAACGACAACCTGCTGGCCTACTCCAAGATCGATGGGGTCACCGGCAACGCAGTGCTCGTCGTGGTCAACCTCGATTCCCGCAGCATCACCGAGGGCGAGGTCATCGTAAACCCGGAGGCCATCGGCCAGCTCCCCGGGGCAACCTACGACGTGACCGACTTGCCGTCCGGCAACACCTACGAGTGGTCGGAGCGCAATTACGTTCGCCTCGACCCCGACTTCCAGGTGGCGCACATCTTCCAGCTGCCCACCGTGGCTGACAACGAGCGCGAGGCCACACAGTTCCGCACCGACGAATACGATCCCCGCGCGTAGAATTAAAAGGTATGACCCTGAATCCCAACGATGTCCAACGGTTAGAGCAGCGCCGCCACCACGCACCCCACGACGTGCTCGGTGCGCACGAGACCGATGATGGATCCACCGTCATCACCACCATCCAGTTCGGGGCGCGCTCCGTGGCCGTGAGTATCAACGGCCGCGCCGCAGAGCCCATGGAGCAAGTGGGCAACGGGATCTTCCAGCTCACCACGGACACGTTCGTGGATCAGTACACCTACACCGTCACCTGGGACGATGGCTCCACCTCCACGGTCGCCGACCCCTACCGCCGCCTGCCCACGGTCGGCGAGGTAGACCTGCACCTCATCGGCGAGGGCACGCACCAGCGCCTCTGGGAAGTCCTGGGCGCGCATCCGCTCTCGAAGGACGATGGCGGCGGCGTGGCCTTCGCCGTGTGGGCTCCCCACGCCGCGGGCGTAGCCGTGATCGGCGACTTCAACGGCTGGAACCCCCACCAGCACCCCATGCGCGCCCTCGGCTCCTCCGGCATCTGGGAGTTGTGGATCCCCACAGCGCAGCCCGGCCAGCGCTACAAGTACTCCATCACCACCGGCGATGGCGTGCACCTGGACAAGGCCGATCCCATGGCACAGCTCGCCGAGCCGGCGCCGAACACCGCCTCCATCATCGCGGCCCCCACGCAGTTCGAATGGGCGGATAATGCCTGGATGCGGACGCGATCGCGGTTCGCGCCCCTGGCGGCGTCGGAGGAACCGACCAGCCCCATGAGCATCTACGAGCTGCACCTGGGCTCCTGGCGCAAGGGTCTTTCCTACCGTGAGCTCGCCGAGCAGCTCACCGAGTATGTCACGGAGATGGGTTTTACCCACGTGGAGCTCATGGGCATCTCCGAGCACCCGTTTGAGCCCTCGTGGGGCTACCAGGTCACCAGCTACTATGCGCCGAACAACCGCTTCGGCAGCCCGGACGACCTGCGTTTCCTCATCGACAGCCTCCACAAGGCCGGCGTGGGCGTGATCATGGACTGGGTGCCCGGCCACTTCCCCAAGGATGCCTGGGCGCTCGGCCGCTTCGATGGCGAGGCCTGCTACGAGCACCCCGACCCGCGCCGCGGTGAGCAGCCCGACTGGGGCACCTACGTGTTCGACTTCGGCCGCAACGAGGTGCGCAACTTCCTCGTGGCCAACGCGCTGTACTGGTGCCAGGAGTTCCACATCGACGGCCTGCGCGTGGACGCCGTGGCTTCCATGCTCTACCTCGACTACTCCCGCGACGATTGGCTGCCCAACATCCACGGCGGCCGCGAGAACCTGGAAGCAGTGAACTTCCTGCAGGAGATGAACCGCACCGTCCACGCCACCTGCCCCGGAGCCGTGACCATCGCGGAGGAATCGACCTCCTGGCCCGGCGTGACCGACCCGAACGGCCTGGGCTTTAGCTACAAGTGGAACATGGGTTGGATGCACGATTCGCTGGAGTACATCCAGCGCGATCCGATCCACCGCGGCCACCACCACAACGAGATCACGTTCTCCATGGTGTACGCCTACTCGGAGAAGTACGTGCTGCCGATCAGCCACGATGAAGTGGTCCACGGCAAGGGCACGCTGTGGTCGCGCATGCCCACCGATTCCAGCTGGGATCGCGCGGCGATGGTGCGCACCTACCTGGCGTACATGTGGGCGCACCCCGGTAAGAAGCTGCTGTTCCAGGGCCAGGAGTTCGGCCAGGTCCAGGAGTGGAACGAGTCCAAGGGCTTGGACTGGGACAACCTCGAGGGCTGGGAGGGCGAATACCACCGCGGCCTGCAGTCGCTGACGCGCACGCTCAACCACCTGTACACGTCTCTGCCTGCTCTCGCCGACGATCACACGCCCGATGGTTTTCAGTGGATCGCCAACGATGATGCGACCAACAACGTTCTTTCCTTTATTCGACGCCACCAGGGGCAGAACCTCGCATGCGTCATCAACTTCTCGGGTTCCACCCACGAGAACTACCGCATCGGCCTCCCCCAGGCCGGGACGTGGAAAGAGGTGCTCAACACCGACTCGCACACGTTTGAAGGAGCCGACCGGGAGACCGGAGTGGACCTTGTGGCCGAGCAGATCAGCTCCCACGGGTTCGGCGCCAGCGCGGCGATGACGATCCCGGCGCACAGCGCGCGGTGGTTCGTGGCGAACAGCTAGCGCGGTTTAGAAAAGGGCCGAGGCCATCTTCGTGCGGGCCGCGATGACTTCCGAGTCCCCGGCCTCGAAGAGAGTGAACAGCTCGAGCAGGCGCTCCTTGGCGGCTGCCGCGTCCGAGCCCCTCGCTGCAATCTTGTCGATGAGCGTGTCGAACGCTGCGGTCTTATCGCCCTGCAGGATGAGCTGGTCGGCCTCCGCGAAAGGATTGTCCCCCTCCTGAGCCGCACGGCGCATAAGCATGGCATTGGCGCGTGCAGAGCGTGCGTCGGCATTGCCGGGCTCTGCGGACAAGATGGCATCGTAATCCGCGATGGCGCCGTCGTAGTCCTCGGCGGCCAGCTTGTCTGCTGCAGCGTCCAGACGAGGATCAGAGGCCTCCTCAGCCTGCAGCCCCTGCAGTTTGCCCGCGGTAGCCTGCACAACCGCCGCAACCCACTGCTGCAGCTGATCCGTCGGCTGACCGCCCTCGAAGTTCGTCATCGGCCGACCATTGGCCAGCGCGATGACCGTTGGGATGGCCTGCACACCGAAGGCCTGGGCGACCTCCGGAGTGGAATCCACATCGGCGTAGCGGAACAGCCACTCGATGGACTCCGACTGCGCCACGAGCGATTCGAAAGCCATGCGCATATTTTCCGAGGCCTCGGAACGAGCCGAGCCCAGGAGGATAATCACCGGCACCTGGGTGGAGCGGATCACCACGTCCTGCTCAAAGGTGCTGGGGCTAATGGTTGCCACGCGATCCGGCAAAGAAGACTCAGTCTCTGCCTTCGCCTTGACCTGACCTAGGTCAATGGCACCGGCGGCGAAGCGGGAAGGGGCGGAAGGTTGATTACTCATGTCCCCCATCCTAGAAGAGTCGGAACTCCGAGGAGTCCGTGCCCCGCATAGCCTCATAGTCCAGGGTGACGCAACGGATGCCACGATCCTCAGCCAGCGTGCGGGCCTGCGGCTTGATCTCCTGGGCGGCGAACACACCCGTCACAGGGGCAAGGAGCTCATCGCGATTAAGCAGCTCCACGTAGCGGGTCAGCTGCTCCACACCGTCGATGCCGCCGCGGCGCTTGATCTCCACCGCGACCGTCGCACCCGTGGAATCCTTCGACAAGATATCCACCGGCCCGATCGCCGTGGGGTACTCGCGGCGCACCAACGTGTAGCCCTCCCCCAGCAGCTCAATTTGCTCGGCAAGGAGCTCCTGGAGGTGAGACTCCACGCCGTCCTTGACCAAGCCCGGGTCCTCCCCCAGCTCGTGAGACGTGTCCGAGTGGATAGCGAAGATCTGGATGCGAAGCTGCTCACCTTTCGTGTTCTCGACGATCCACAACTGTTTCACCCCATCGTTATCGAGTTCGGGGTAGATCAGGGTGGCGTCGGACGTAAGATCATCCTCCGGGGAGACCACCGTGAGGGTGCAGGGAGGGGTCATCCAATTCAGGGGCTTGTAGGCGCGGTCGTCGGCGTGAATCGAGACCGATCCATCGGCTTTGACCATGATGAGTCGGTCGGCCTTAGGCAAGTGCGCCTCGAGACGCCCGACATAATCCACACTGCAACTGGCGATGACTAAACGCATGGGAATAGAGGTTACACGCTACATCGGGCGAGGATGGTTATACGCGCTATTGCTATCGCGGCGGGCGGACGGCGCGGACTCGAGCCACGCCACAAGGGCGGTATCGCCGCTGGAATCCACGGCCATCTCCCACTTCCGACCACGGTGATCGAGCTGCACGATGTGGAGATCAGGCTCCAGGAAATGCGCCTCGCGGGCGGTCATCTGGCGGCGGCCGTCGATGGACAGCCCGAGGCGCGTGAGGACAACGTCCGAGTCCAGGCGGAGGCTGCGGAGCTTGTAGAGCCTGGCGGAACGGTCGCTATAAATCAAAACCCCGTGGCGCCAGTGCCGACCATCGGGATTGGGCAGGCTCCGGATCACCACGGGAAATCCGCGCGAACGCAGTGTGAAAAAGCGCCAGGCGGCAGACAGCATTGCCGCGCAGACCAGCGCGAGGAGGAGATACCACAGCCACGTCATACTGCCCTACCATTCCCTCGGTCATGCTTCGGACGCTCGGTGCGGCGCCGAAGGGCGGAGTCTTGAGTCTTGAGGTGTATCTCTTCAATCTACAAGTTGCTGACAGATCTTCCAATTGAGGGAAGGCTGATATGGGGTGACCAAAACACACAACCTCCCCGCCCCTCTTGCGAAAGAGGTATGCGGGGAGGTTGTGTGGGTTTATCGGTTGATACCCGAAGCGCCAGGAGCGAAGTGCTCCTAGTTGCTTTCGAGTCGCTTCACAGCGCGCAATTCGGACTCAGCCAGAGCCTTGTCCCGCTCATCCTCAGCGGATTCAGCACGGGACTGGGCATCCGCAACGTCGACCTCACGGGCCCACGAAGCAGAGTCCGCCAGAATGGTGATCTTGTCGCTGGAGACGGACAGGAAACCACCCTGCACGGCTGCCACCAGCTTCTCGCCATCGTTTGTCCGAATGGTCACCACACCGTTCTCGACCAGCTGGCCGAGAAGGGGCTCGTGACCGGGGAGCACGCCGATCTCGCCTTCAGTGGTCTGCGCGGTCACAGACGTTGCGGTACCAGTCCACAGCGCCCGCTCCACGGAAACCAGTTGCGCGGCAATCTCAGCCATGTGCCTACTCCCTCTACTTGTCGCTCATCTTCTTGTAAGCGGCTTCGACATCGTCCAGGCCACCGAGACCGTTGAAGGCCTGCTCTGGGTAGTGGTCGAACTCGCCGTCGCAGATGCGCTCGAAGGCGTCGATCGTGTCCTCCAGCGGCACGTAGGAGCCCGGGATGCCGGTGAACTTCTCCGCAACGAAGAAGTTCTGGCCCAGGAAGCGCTCCAGACGACGTGCGCGCTGAACGGTGATCTTGTCTTCTTCCGACAGCTCGTCCATACCCAGGATGGCGATGATGTCCTGCAGTTCCTTGTTCTTCTGCAGAATGTTGATCACGCGCTGGGCAACCTCGTAGTGACGCTCGCCGACGATACCCGGCTCGAGGATACGAGAGGTAGAGGTCAGCGGGTTCACAGCGGGGTAAATACCCTTCGATGCGATGGAGCGGTCAAGCTCGGTGGTCGCATCCAGGTGGGCGAAGGTGGTCGCCGGAGCCGGGTCGGTGTAGTCGTCGGCGGGCACGTACACGGCCTGCAGAGACGTAATGGAACGACCCTTGGTGGAGGTAATGCGCTCCTGCAGAACACCCATCTCGTCAGCCAGGGTGGGCTGGTAGCCCACGGCAGAAGGCATACGACCCAGCAGGGTCGAAACCTCAGAACCAGCCTGGGTGAAACGGAAGATGTTGTCGATGAACAGCAGCACGTCCTGGTTCTGAACATCGCGGAAGTACTCCGCCATGGTCAGGCCGGACAGAGCCACGCGCATACGGACTCCTGGGGGCTCATCCATCTGGCCGAAGACAAGCGCGGTGTCTTGCAGCACGCCCATCTCCTCCATCTCGAGGAAGAGGTCCGTACCCTCACGGGTACGCTCACCAACACCGGCGAACACAGAGGTACCGGAGAACTCGCGGGCGATACGGGTAATCATCTCCTGGATCAGCACCGTCTTGCCCACACCTGCACCGCCGAACAGGCCGATCTTGCCGCCCTTCACGTATGGGGTCAGCAGGTCGATGACCTTGATGCCCGTCTCCAGGATCTCGGTCTTACCTTCCAGCTGGTCGAATGCCGGCGGCTCGCGGTGGATGCCCCACTGCTCGCCGTCGCGGCCCAAGCCCGGCTCGTCGAGGCAGTCGCCCAGGGCGTTGAACACGTGGCCCTTCACGACGTCACCGACGGGCACGGAAATCGGCTTGCCGGTGTCCTTGACCTCAGCACCGCGGACGAGGCCGTCGGTGGGGGCCATGGACACAGCGCGCACGAGGTTGTCACCGAGGTGCTGTGCCACCTCAAGGGTGATGGTCTTTGCCACTGCTTCGAGGGTGACCTCGACGGTCAGGGCGTTAAACAGAGCCGGCTGCTCACCGCGTGGGAACTCCACATCGACGACTGGGCCGATGACTCGCACGACGCGGCCCGCAACAGCCGGTGCAGCGTTGGGCTGCTCCTGAATTGCTGTAGTCATAATTAGTCACTTTCTCCGCTATCGGCGAGCGCGGAAGCGCCACCGACGATCTCTGTGATTTCCTGGGTAATCTGTGCCTGGCGTGCCTGGTTAGCAACTCGCGAAAGCTGCTTGACCAGGTCGGTGGCATTGTCCGTAGCGGCGCTCATAGCGGTACGGCGGGCGGCGGACTCAGATGCTGCAGATTCCAGCATTGCTGCGAAGATGCCACGGGAAACATACTGCGGCAGCAGTGCCTTCAGCAGGGAATCTGCATCGGGCTCGAACTCGACCTCGGCGCCAACGTGGTCCACCTTGTCGGAGACCATGTCATCGCCCAGCTCCAGCTTCTCGTGTTCCACAACCATCTCGATCGGCAGCACGCGGTGTGCCTCAGCGGTCTGCGACAGCATGGACTCAAACTTGGTGTACACGATGTGCACCTCGTCGAAGCCCTGGATGCTCTCGCCTTCCGGCACGTTCAGACCCTCGCGCCACTCAGCGTGGCCCTCGGATCCGGCCAAGAAGCCTTCGATCAAGTGGCGGCGAAGATCGTGCGTTGCGCTGTACTCGGGGTCCTGGGAGTACCCGGTCCACGATCCAGCGATGTCCTCGCCACGGAAGTTGTAGTAGCTGAGTCCCTTGTTACCGGAGACGTACAGGACAACTTCCTTGCCCTGGTTCTGCAGACGCTTACGCAGCTCTGCCGTCTTCTTGAAGACGTTGTTATTGTAGCCACCGCACATGCCACGGTCACTCGAAACCACGAGGATAGCTGCGCGAGAAGCGTCTTCCGGTTCCTGCAGCATCTTGTGATCCAAGGTGCTAGCGGAAGCCAGACGCTGAACCACCGCAGTGATTTCGTCAGCGTACGGCTGAGCGGCATCCACGCGGGCCTGGGCCTTCGTGATCCTCGAGGTGGCGATGAGCTCCTGCGCCTTGGTGATCTTCTTGGTTGAGTTCACGGACTTAATACGTGTCCTCAGTTCGCGAAGACTGGCCATCGCTATCGCCTCCTAACTTGTCCGTTAATGGTCATTGTGCTCACTTACCTTCCGCGGGTTACTTGGACTTGCGGGAGACAGTGATCTGCGACTTGGAAACTTCGTCGTCTCCAAGCGGACGAGCCTCGGGCTCGTTGATGACGGGCGAGCCGTCCGTGGTCTGGAAGGTGCGCTTGAATTCGTCAACGTTCTTCGCCAGGGCTTCCTTGGACTCATCGTCGAAGGGCTTGCCGCCAGCAATCTGGTCGTACACGCCGGATGCGTTGGCGTGCAGGTACTCCCACAGCTCCTTCTCGAAGCGGCGGATGTCCTCAACCGGAACATCATCGAATTCGCCCTCGCCGGCGAGGTAGATGGACACCATCTGATCCTCGACGGACTGCGGCTTAGTCTCGGTCTGCTTCAGCAGCTCGACGAGGCGCTTACCGCGCTCCAGCTGAGCCTTGGAAGCGGGGTCCAGGTCGGACGCGAAGGCAGCGAATGCTTCGAGGTCGCGGTATGCGGCCAGGTCCAGACGCAGAGAACCGGAAACCTTCTTCATACCCTTGGTCTGTGCGGCACCACCCACACGGGAGACGGACACACCAACGTTAATTGCAGGCCGGACGCCCTGGTTGAACAGGTCGGACTCCAGGAAGACCTGGCCGTCGGTAATGGAGATAACGTTGGTCGGGATGAAGGCGGAAACGTCGTTTGCCTTGGTCTCGATGATCGGCAGTGCGGTCAGGGAACCGCCGCCCAGATCGTCGGACAGCTTCGCAGCACGCTCCAGCAGACGGGAGTGCAGGTAGAAGACGTCACCGGGGTAAGCCTCGCGGCCCGGTGGGCGACGCAGCAGCAGGGAGATGGCACGGTATGCCTCGGCCTGCTTGGTCAGATCATCGTAGATCACCAGAACGTGCTTGCCCTGGTACATCCAGTGCTGACCCAGTGCAGCGCCGGCGAAGGGTGCCAGCCACTTGAAGCCCGCGGAGTCAGATGCCGGAGCAGCCACGATGGTGGTGTACTCCAGAGCGCCGTTGTCCTCGAGGGTCTTACGGATGGACGCGATGGTGGAGCCCTTTTGACCAATTGCGACGTAGATGCAGCGAACCTGCTTCTTCTCGTCGCCGGACTCCCAGTTATCGCGCTGGTTCAGAATGGTATCGATGCAGACCAAGGTCTTACCGGTCTTGCGGTCACCAATGATCAGCTGACGCTGACCACGGCCGATGGGGGTCATTGCGTCGATAGCCTTGATGCCGGTCTGCATGGGCTCTTCGACGGGCTGACGCATCAGAACGGATGGGGCCTGAAGCTCGAGGACGCGCTCCTCTTCAGCTTCAATGTCGCCCAAGCCGTCGATGGCCTGACCCAGTGGGTTGATAACGCGGCCGAGGAACTTATCCCCAACCGGAATGGACAGGACCTCGCCGGTCCTCTTGACCTCGTCGCCCTCCTTGAGCAACTCGTAGTTACCCAGGATCACGACGCCGACGTGGTCGGTGTCGAGGTTCTGTGCGACGCCAATCACGCCGCCTGGGAACTCGAGCAGCTCATTGGCCATCACAGAAGGCATGCCGCTCACCTGGGCAATGCCGTCCGCTGCCGTCGTGACCACGCCGACCTCCTCACGGGAGGCCTCCGGGGAGTAGCTCGAGGTGTAGTTCGCAATCGCGCTACGGATCTCATCGGAGGAGATCGTCAGCTCCGCCATGTTCTTCCTGCTCTCGGTTTCGTCTTCCAGCTTTACGACTTGTCTGTGGTCTGCTTAGGCGAGGGAACGACGCAAGCGCTGCAGTTTGCCTGCGGTGCTTCCATCGATCACTTCGTCGCCGACGCGGATCACGGCACCACCGAGGAGGCTGGAATCAACCTCAGTGTGTACAGCGATCTTGCGACCGTAAATCTTTTCCAGCTTGTCAGCCAGAAGGGACTGCTGCTGTTCGCCCAGAGGAGCTGCGGAGCGGACGCGAGCAACCTCGCGGCCTTCCAATGCAGCGACCTCATCGGTCAGAGAATCAAGTGCTTCGACTGGACGCTGGCGCAAACGGCCAATGGCCTGCAGTGCCAGCGCTTCAGTCGTTGCCGTGACCTTGCCGTACAGCACCTTGGCCAGCAGATCGCGGCGGGCATCCACGGATGCCGAACGATCAGCCAGGAGGAGCTCGAGCTGAGGCTCGTTCTCCACGATGCGTGCGAGGCGGAACAATTCGTCCTGAACCCGGTCAAGCTGGCCCTGTCCCTCAGCGGAACGAAGCAGAGCCACGCGGCCCAGCTTCACAAGTCCGTTGCGGAAGTCACGGGAGTTTGACCAATTCTGGGACACAGCAGCGGACACGATCTCCTCGGTGGAGTTCGATACCTTCCCAGCCAGCAATTCCTTAACCAAGGATACGCGCTGGTCGGCAGACTTCGCGGAGTCAACGAGCGCAACCCGAAGGGCGCGCTCACGGTCGAGCACGTCGACAAATTCGAAGAGCTCGGTGCCAGTGGTGGCTCCGGTACCCACCTGCTCGGCGGACTCGTTCAGTCCCTTGTTCAGGGTTTCGACGAGGCGCTCAAGTGCCTCTCGGCTCGCTGCGTGCATACCGATCACTTCCTAGCGCTGCTGACGTTGTCCAAGCCAGCAAGGAAGTTATCGATAGTGCCCGAACGCTTGACGTCATCCGACAGCTGCTCGCCCAGCAGGCGCTCAGCCAGGTTGATGGAGTTCTCCCCCATCTCCTTACGCAGGTCGGAGACAACAGCTGCACGCTGTGCCTCGAGCTGCTTATTGCCGGACTCGACGATGCGTGCAGACTCTTCGGTAGCCTGAGCCTTCATATCAGCGATGATCTTCTGTCCCTGGGAACGTGCGTCATCACGGATCTGTGCGGCCTCAGTGCGGGCCTCAGCGAGCTGGGCGTTGTACTTTTCAAGCGCAGCCTTAGCTTCAGCCTGAGCTGCCTCGGCACGCTGGATGCCGCCCTCAATCTGGTCCTCGCGCTGATTCAGCACTTCCTGGAACTTCGGAAGGACTGCCTTCCAGAAGACGATCAGGACTACTGCGAAGGGAATGATGGACCAGACGATGTCATACAGCGGAGGGAGCAGAGGGTTAATCTGCTCCTCCATTGGCAGTTTCTCAGCTGCCATGAAAAATAGGTTCGTCATAGTCTCCAGCTTTCGCTCGTGTGCGGGTGTTGTTCTTTAGTGAAACGCCGCAGATTAAGCGAACAGGAAGCCAGCGACCAGACCAATCAGGGCCAGGGCCTCGGTGAAGGCGATGCCCAGGAACATGGTGGTGCGCAGCTGGCCAGCCATCTCGGGCTGACGAGCCATAGCTTCAGCGGTCTTGCCGGCAACCAGGCCCACGCCGATGCCGGGGCCGATGGCAGCCAGGCCGTAGCCGACAGCGCCCAGGCCGGTCAGGGCGGTGGTGGTTTCCTGAGCAAGTACGAGGATGTCGTTCATTTGTTTTCCATTACCTTTCTGGAAACGATCAAAGGGGGTTATGTCCGTTTGTTCTCTTTGATCGTATTGTGCATGAGTTTTTCTGGGTACCCGGTGGCTAGTGCTCGTCAGCGTGCAGGGACAGCTCGATGTACACGGCAGTCAGCAGGGCAAAGATGTATGCCTGCAGAACGATAACCATGAGCTCGAAGAAGGTGAATGCAACGGCGAAGAGCAGCGTGCCGCCAGCCAGCAAGGTCCAACCATTCAGCTGCCAGAAGAAGAAGTTCGTAGCAGCGAACAGCATGACGAGGATGAGGTGTCCGGCCAGCATGTTGGCCATCAGACGGATGGTCAACGTAAGCGGACGAAGGATGAATGTGGAGACGAACTCAATGGGCACCACGATGATGTGAAGAAATGGTGGTAGCCCTGGGATCACCAGCGAGGACTTCACGAACTTGCCGAAGCCGTAACGCTTCACACCCGCGTAGATGAACACCACGTATGCGATCACGGCCAGCGTCAGCGGGAAGCCGATGCGGGCGGATGGCGAGATGTTCAGGAACGGGATGATCGTCGGAAGGTTGACGGCCAGCACGCTGAAGAAGATCGCTGTGATGATCGGAAGGAAACGACGCCCTTCCTTCTTCCCCAAAATATCCTCCGCGATGTGGATCCTCACGAAATCGAGTGCGATTTCCGCAACGTTTTGTACACCTCGTGGGATCAGCTTCGGCTTCCGCATCGCGAAGAAGAAGAACGCTGCGACCAGCGCCATCATCAGGATGCGGATCAGCATGATGCGGTCTAGAGCGAACGCACCACCTGCGAAGTTGTCCAACCAGAGGTTGTTCGGATCCAGTTGCCCCGGGAAGAATTCGTGTTCCAATGAAGGGACGTGAAACTCGCCCTTCATGGCCAAGGTTGTTACGCTCAGCGTTCTCTCCCGTGATTGGGCCGCGTGAACTTGAAAAGTCAGCGGTGCGATGGAGGTACTTGTTTACCGACCCTTGGACTCCGTCGCACGTCCTGGTGGAGCCGGTAGGCGCCTTCTGTATGCACCCGTTTTGCCAGGAAACTGGCAGAGTGCATTGTGGCCCTAAAGAACATTATCAGCTTTACGGGTCTAGCTGCCAAGCAACTCCCAGCGATCTCCCCCTTTCAGCGGGCGTTCCAACGGCCCTACGGAGACAAATGTGCGTTTCCTCCCCTAACGTTGCCCCCTCCACCCGCTATGAACTGCGCAAACATCCCCAGCACCCGCCGTTGACCCATAGTGTGATCTTCCCCCCAATCACCCCCGACCGTTGTGTCCTTTGATTGTCTTCCCCACCTCGAGTCCCCCACCGGCCTGCCTGAATTCGCAGGCTGTGGGCGTCGGGGCTACTAACCTTGGGGCTACTAACCCACGTAGAGGCGCTGACCCTTGGTCACCGCATAAATCTCCGTGGCGAGAGCGCCAATAAGGGTCAGGATCACCGTGGTCGCCAGGGCAGCGTGGTTGTAGAACTCCAGGTTCTTCAGCGCCAGCAGGGCGATGAGCACCACCGCGGCCTTGAGCAGCCAGCTTCCCAGCACCACGGCCATCGTCGTGGTGGGGCTGGTATTCGACGTCACCAGGATCACTACCACCGTAGCCAGCATGAAGCCGCCACCGATGGCCCCGCCGATCAGGGCGCCCCACAGGCCCTCCCCATCGGCCACGGCTCCCCACACCACGAGCGAGGCGAAGATGATCAGGCCCACGACGATCGTGCCATTGCGTGCCGCGCGCTTGAGCGGCCACTGATGATCGTCCACCTTGGAGACATCGTTGATCTCCGGGCCGGGCGTGGTCGGGCGGGTTTGGGGGTTCTGGCTCTCAGTCACGGTCTCACAGCCTACCCGAGGTGTTCTTGTTTTCCCGCCACAGCGGTACCACAGTGCCAACGAGGGCCAACAGAATGAGGGTTCCGAAGGCCACCGCCGTAACTCCCGGTGGCAACACCGTGGAGCCCACCGCACCGAAGGCGACCACGATCACCCAGCTGTACATCACCAGCACCACGCGGCGCTGGGAATGCCCGATCTGCAGCAATCGGTGGTGCAAGTGCTGCTTGTCCGGTGCGAAGGGACTCTCGCCCCGGCGGACGCGGCGCACCACGGCCATGAGCAGGTCCAGCATGGGGATGGACAGCGCCGCCATCACCACGATGACGGGAGACAGCAGAGCGAAGACGTCAGCCGTGCCGTACAGGGACATGTTGATGCGACCCGAGGCAGACACGCACGCGGCAGATAGCAACAGGCCGATGAGCATGGACCCGCTATCTCCCATGAAGATCCGCGCCGGCGAGAAGTTGTGCGGCAAGAAGCCCGCGCACACTCCTGCCAGTCCCGCCGAGATGATCGCCGGCGGATACGCGGAGACGGTGCCGCCCTGATCGTGGAGGATGGTCATCGAATAGACCAAGATTGTGCCAGCGGCGATGAGCCCCAGCCCGGCGGCCAGGCCATCCAGACCGTCGACGAAGTTCATGGCGTTAACGATCGCGACGGTCAGCACCGTGGTCAAGATCGTGGACTGTACTTGGTCGAGAATGAGCGTGGTGCCGCCTCCCACGGGGACGTACAGCAGGTACCAGCTCAATCCGAGCAAACTCATGGTGATGGCACCGATGACCTGCCCGCCGAGCTTGAGGACCCACGAGATATCGTAAAGGTCGTCAACCACACCGACCACCACGATGATGAACGCCGCGGAGATGACCGCGGTCATATCAGGCGTGACTGGTGGAAAACCCCTCGTCAAAGCCGGGAACTGCCCGGCCACCACCACGGCCACGATGAAGCCGGTGAACATCGCCACACCGCCGAGACGCGGGATAGGCACGGTGTGCACGTCGCGCTCGCGGGGGGCGGCGATGCGACCGTAGCGCACGACGAGGCTGCGCACTACACCCGTGACAAGATAGGTCACGGTGCAGCCGATGAGGATCACCAGCGCCAGCTCGCGCAGCGGCACACCGGCACCGATGCTGGGCTGGGCCAGCAGCATGGTGTCGGCAGCGCTGGATGTGCTAGCCGCACTCGGCACGCTAACAGTGCCAGCCGCACCAGCAGTGTGCGCTGCATCGGAGAGGACGGATATGGACATGGGCGGTGGCCTTAGACCTGCCCCCGCAATTCTGCTGAGCTGATGCCCAGCACCTGGCTGATCTTCTCCGCAGAGATCGCCCCTTCGCGCAAGATGCGGGGCCGACCGGAAGCCAGATCCACGATGGTCGAGGCCACGCCCACGGTGGCTTCTCCCCCATCAATGTACGTATTCACGTCCGAGCCCAATTGATCCTTCGCCATCTGGACATTCGTCGCCGGGGCCTGGCCGGAAATATTGGCGCTCGAGACGGCCATCGGGCCGGTGCGCTGCAGCAGCTCAATGGCCACGGGGTGCATCGGCATCCGCAGCATCACGGTGCCACGGGTATCCCCCAAGTTCCACGGCAGGCTTGGCGCCTGGTTCACCACCATGGACAGCCCGCCGGGCCAGAAGGCCTCCACGAGCCGGCGCATGTTGTAGGTGTATTCCCGCACCAGGCCCTCGATGGTGGTCCAGCTGCCCACGAGCACCGGCACCGGCATGTCCGGGCCGCGCCCCTTGGCGCGCAGCAATGCGTTGACGGCCTCGTTGTCGAAGGCGTCGCAACCGATTCCGTAGAGGGTATCGGTGGGCATAACAACGAGTCGGCCCGCCTTGACCGCGTCCACGGCGGTGTCGATGGCGTGCTCGCGCGACTGCGGATCGGTGGCGTCGACTGTCTGGGACATTCGTGACCTTTCGTGGAAGCTTGGTGGGAAAGCTAGCCGGTTCTATTTTTACCTGTGTCTACTTTAGACCTGCGGCGGGATGTAGGCGGGATCACGCTGCACATGGGCAGACACGAAACGCGGGCGCCCGGCAAGATCATCGTGCTGCTGCACATCGATCATGCCTGCCTCGTGCATGAGCTTCTGCACGCCCTCGCCGTTGGAATCATCGTGTTCGATGCCCACTGCGCTATGCGGGGCCGATAGCAGCGCCGCCAGCTCCACAACCTTCGGCATGAGCTCGAGCCCGTCGTCGCCGGAGAACACCGCCTCGGGCGGGTCGGCGTGGACTTCGGGGCTCACGTCGGCATCGGCGGGCACGTAGGGCGGGTTGCTGACCACCACGTCGGCCGTTCCGACCAGCGCCTTCTTGCCCGCGCGCAGCGGGTGTGCCACGTCGAACGGCAGGAAGCGCACGTCAACGCGCGGGTCGATCGGCAGCGCGGCCGCATTCTTGTTCGCCAAGTCGATGGCCTCGGGGGATTTTTCTAATCCGACGACGCCCACCCGAATCCCCTCGTCCACCAGGGGCGCTAGTCGGTGCGCCACCGCGAGCGCGATGGTCCCGGGTCCACTGCAGATATCCACGATCGTCACTGAGTCGCTAAACAGCGAGGCCCGCAACGCCGACGCCCGCTGGTAGCGCACCAGCTCGAAGGCCTGCTCGGCTGCCCATTCCACGAGGAGTTCGGTTTCCGGGCGTGGGATGAACGCACCAGGGGCGCTGAAGAAGTCCAGGCCGTCGAAGGGTGCGGAGCCCACGATGTGCTGCAGGGGTTCGCGGCGCACGCGGCGCTGCAGCCAGGGCTCGAAGGTATCGGGCGCCGGGTCATCCGCGGCCATGAACAGCGCGGTGGCGCTGACGGGGCTCAGCGGCGCCGAGTCGGCGCTGGCCAGCGCGTAGCGCATGAGCAGGCGCGCCTCCACATCGGCCGAGGCCACCCCAGCGGCGGCGAGAAGGCTCGCCCCCGCCCGAGTGGCCTGGGACACTGTGATATCAGTGAGCTCTGTGATCTCAGTGCTATCAGTCTGATCGGTGTGTTCGGGGCTCAAAGGCCTAGCCCTCCGCCTCCAGCCGCCGCGCGCGCTCTGCGTCCTTGAGCGCCGCGAACAGGGCCTCGAGGTCACCGCCGAGTACGGCGTCGAGGTTGTTGGCTTTGTAACCGATGCGGTGATCAGACACGCGAGATTCGGGGAAGTTGTAGGTGCGGATGCGTTCGGAACGATCCATCGTGCGGATCTGTGCCGCGCGACCCTCTGCGGCCTCGGCTTCCGCTTCCTCTTCCTTCATCTGCTGCAGGCGAGCCGCCAGCACCTGCATGGCGCGCGCCTTGTTCTGGATTTGGGAGCGTTCCTTCTGGCAGGTCACGACCACGCCGGTGGGCAGGTGAGTGATGCGCACGGCGGAGTCCGTGGTGTTCACGCCCTGGCCGCCCTTACCGGAGGAGCGGTAGACGTCCACGCGGATGTCCTTGTCGTCGATCTCCACGTCCTCGACCTCATCCGGCTCCGGGTAGACGAGCACACCGGCGGCGGAGGTCTGGATGCGGCCCTGCGACTCGGTCACGGGCACGCGCTGCACGCGGTGCACGCCGCCTTCGAACTTGAACTCAGACCAGGCGCCGTCGCGGCTGGGCTGCTTCGAGCGGATGGACAGGGTCATGTCCTTCACGCCACCGAGGTCTGTTTCGTTGAGGCCCAGGATTTCCGTGGAGAATCCGTGGCGCTCGGCATAGCGCTGGTACATGCGCGCCAGCTCGCCCGCGAACAGGGCGGCTTCCTCGCCGCCGGCACCGGACTTGATTTCCATGACGATGTCATCGCCATCGTGCGGGTCGCGCGGAGCCAGCAGATCGGTGAGCTTTTCTTCCAGCTCGGGGATCTCCTGCTCCAGGCGCTTGGCCTCGTCCGCGAATTCCTTGTCCTCGCTGGCCATTTCCTGGGCAGCTTCGTGATCCTCGCGGGCCTGCTGCAGGCGATCGTAGGTCTGGATGATGGGCTGCAACTCGGAGAATCGCTTGCCCACCTTGCGCGCAGCCGACGGGTCATTGTGCAGCTCGGGGTCGCTGAGCTGCATTTCCAGGCCCTGGTACTCGGCCAGGATGTCGTCGATCATTGATGGGGTATCAGCCATGATTAGTCCTCCTCGTCCTCACCGGCCAACGGAGCGGAGGATGCGACCTGCATCATGAACTCGCGGTTGGTCTTGTTCTTGCGCAGCTGCTTGATGAGCAGATCGATGGCGGCCTGAGAATCCAGGGCGGACAGGATGCGGCGCAGCTTGTGCATGATGCGCGCCTCCTCCGGGCCGAGCAGCAGCTCGTCCTTGCGGGTGCCGGAGGGGTTGACATCCACGGCCGGGAACACGCGGCGCTCCGCGATCTTGCGATCGAGCTTGAGCTCCGCGTTGCCGGTGCCCTTGAATTCCTCGAAGATCACGGTGTCGCCGGCCGAGCCGGTCTCCACCATGGCGGTGGCGATGATCGTCAGCGAGCCACCGTTTTCAATGTTGCGGGCCGCACCGAGGAAACGTTTCGGCGGGTACAGCGCGTTGGAGTCCACACCACCGGACAGGATGCGTCCGGAAGCCGGCGAGCTGTTGTTGTACGCACGGCCCAGGCGGGTGATGGAGTCCAGCAACAGCACCACGTCCTTGCCCTGCTCCACGAGGCGCTTAGCGCGCTCCACGGCGAGCTCGGCCACGGCGGTGTGCTCTCCCGGCGGGCGGTCAAACGTGGAGGAAATAACCTCGCCGTGGACGCTGCGCTGCATGTCCGTAACCTCTTCGGGGCGCTCGTCCACGAGCACGACCATGAGGTAGCACTCCGGGTTATTCGTGGCGATCGCGTTGGCGATGTCCTGCAGGATCGTGGTCTTACCGGCCTTCGGCGGGGAGACGATGAGCGCACGCTGGCCCTTGCCGATCGGCATGATGAGGTCGATCACGCGCGTGGTGAGGATCTTCGGCTCAGTCTCCAGGCGCAGGCGCTGGTTCGGGTACAGCGGGGTGAGCTTGGAGAAGTGCGGGCGCTGAGCAGCCTGCTCCGGGGTGAGGCCGTTGACGGTCTCGACCTGGTGGATCGGCGTGTAATTCTGGCGGTTCCGCCCGCGGCCGCCACCCTGATTGTTGTTGTTATTGTTGCGCGGCTTGATGGTGCCGGTGATCGCATCGCCGTGGCGCATGCCGTACTTGCGCACGGTGTTGATCGGCACGTAAACGTCCGTGCTTCCGGCGTGGTAGCCGGTGGTGCGGATGAAGGCCGTGTTGGCGTCCGCGAAGTCGAGGATGCCCGCGACCGGCGCGAGGTTCTCCGAGGCCTGGTTGTCGCGATCGTTATTGTTGTCGCGGTTATTGTCCCGGTTGTCCCGGTTATCGCGGTTATCGCGGTTGCTGTCCCGCTGATCATTGCGGTTGTTATCCCGGTCACGGCCGCGCCCGCGGCGGTTGCGACGGTTCCTGCGGTTGCGACGATTGCCGCGCTCCCCATTGCGATCATGGCCGCGATCATTGTTGCGGTCGTTATTGCGATCGTTGTTGCGCTCGCCGTTGTTCTCGGAGTTATTGGAGTTACTGGAGTTGCCGGAATTATCGTTATCGTTCGACGCCGCTACGTCGGCATCCCCACCACGGTCATTCGAGCGGTCACCACGATTGTTCGGGTTCCGGTGGCGCTCGCGGCGCTCCTGACGGTCCTGGCGCTCCTGCTGCTGGCGATCTGGCTGATCCCCTGCGGAATCTGCATGCCCAGCATCAGCGGCATTGCTGGAGTCGCCCTGGCGAGACTCCTGCTTCGGCTCCTGCTTGGGCTTCTGACGAGGCGCTCCCCCGCCGGTACCAGCGGATTCGATAGCTGCGATGAGATCCCCCTTGCGCAGCCCGGAGGTTCCCCTCAATCCTTGGGCGGCGGCGATCTGGCGCAGCTCTGGCAACTTCAAGGATGCAAGGCCATTGGCTTGGCCCCGAGCCAAAATATCGGACAGGCTCACGAAAGTCCTTTCACGTTTACACTCCCCGGTTCGCGGCTGCCAGGAACTTTCCGGCAGGCGACACACACGGTGTAAAAAGCATGGATTATTGAGAATGTTCTTTTCACGAGATACCCCACGCCAGCAACCCACGAACGGGCGGTACGGCTGTGGAGCACGTAGGGGCGTCGGGCAAAAAAACTAGCAACCGAGACGAATCATACCCCGCAACGAAACTCCGATACTCAAACCCGAACGAGCGGGTTTTACGAAGATGTAATTAACAATAGCACCACCCACGGTAGGCTGAGAAGTCATGAAGTCCACGATGCAGGAGATCCCCCTCTCCGTAGCGCGCATCCTGCAATACGGAGCCAACACACACCGCAACACGGTGGTATCCACCTACTTCGACGACCACGCGGACAACACCACGTTCGGCGAGATCGCGACGCGCGCGGCGGCGTTTGCCAACGCCCTCGCGGACGAATTCGGCGTGGAGATCGGCGACCGCGTGGGCACGCTGCTATCTAACTGCACGGAACATCTGGAAACGATGCTCAGCGTGGCCTCCATGGGCGCGGTATTCAACCCCATCAACCGGCTGCTCATGGACGATCAGATCACGCACATCATCAACCATGCGCAGCCGAAGGTGCTCGTCATGGACCCCGCCTACGCGGAGCAACTCGTACCGCTGCTGCCCCAGTGCCCGTCCGTGGAGGCGCTGGTGGTGACTGGCCCGTCGATGCGCAAGCTGGGCCACGTACGCGACGTCGTGGCAGACATCTACGGGAAGGAAAGCACAAGCGCTGTGGCCCCCGCCGTGGAAAGCTACGAAGCGGCGATGGACGGGCGCAGCTGCGTCTACGACTGGCCGCAGCTGCCCGAGACCTCCCCGGCCGCGATGTGCTATTCCACCGGCACCGAGGGCGCGCCGAAGGCCGTCGTGTACTCGCACCGCTCACTGTGGCTGCACTCCCTAGACCTGCGGACCGCCGATAGTTTCGGCATCCGCAACGGCACCACATTCCTGTGCTGCGTGCCGATCTACCACGTGCTGAGCTGGGGCGTGCCGCTGGCCGCATTCATGTCCGGCGCACCGATGGTGTTCACCGGGCGCAGCACCAGCCCGGAGCATCTGGCGCACGTCATCGCCAGCGCCATGCCACAGCAGGCACACGGCTCGCCGGCAGTGTGGACGAGCCTGATGGTCTACTACGGGCACAACGAACCGAAGAAGATGAGCCTGCGGGAGATCTACGCGGGCGGCTCGCCCGTATCGCAGGCGCTCATTGCTGCGTGGGAGGAACGCTTCGGTGTGGACATGATCCACTGCTGGGGCATGACCGAAACGGCCTCCATCGGCACCGTGGCACACCCACCCGCGGGAGTGGACGGCGAGGCGCGGGCACGCTACCGCATGTCGCAGGGCCGGTTCCAGGTGGGCCTGGAATACCGCATCGTGGACGACGACGGCACGGTACTCGACGCCAACGACCGCAACTCCGGAGAACTCCACGTGCGCGGCAACACGGTGACGTGCCGCTACTACCACTCCCCCTCCCAGGACATCCCAGAAGACGAGTCCGGCGAAGCCTCCGTGTTCCGCGGCGACGACGTGGATGATGCACACGACCGGTTCACCGAGGACGGGTGGCTGCGCACCGGCGACATCGCCACCGTCAACCGCGACGGCTATCTGACCATTCACGACCGCAAGGCAGACCTCATCCGTTCCGGTGGCGAATGGATCTACTCGGCGGTGCTGGAGAACTACCTCATGGAACCGGCCGCCGTGGTGGAGGCCGCGGTCATCGGCATTCCGGACGAGAAATGGGGCCAACGCCCTCTGGCTGTGGTGCACATGCAGGAAGGCGCGCCGCGCACGCCGGAGATGGCCGCTGAGCTGGCCCGGCACCTCGGAACGAAGGTGCCGCGGTGGATGCTGCCGGAATACTGGACGTTCGTGGATTATGTGGACAAGACCAGCGTGGACAAGTTCGACAAGAAAGACCTGCGGAAGCACTATCAGCGCGGGGAGTTCGAGATCATTAAGCTCTAGGTGCGTGCGCAGGCTGGCAATCTGCTGTCAGCGCAGACCGAGGTAGCTAAGAAGTCTCCATGAAGATCGCAGGGCAGACTATCTCAACTCGTTCGATCGTTGTCTACCCGAGTAATGTTCTCGGACATGACAACCATCATGGCCATGGGTCCCGCGTGGACCGATCCCATCCAACTGCTCTCGGAGAACGGTCCCTTCGGCGCCGCCGTGCTACCCGCCATGTTCATCATGGTCTTTATCGAATCGGGTCTGCTGTTCCCCTTCCTGCCCGGCGATTCGCTGCTGTTCACCGCCGGTCTGCTGGCCTCCCAGCCCGATGGTTTCGCCCCGCTGTGGGTAGTCCTCGTCGCAGCGCCCATCGCCGCGATTCTCGGCGATCAGGTCGGCTACTGGATCGGCCACACCTTCCACCCCCGGCTGCGCAACCGCCCAGACGGACGGTTCTTCAAGCAGGCCTACCTCAAGCAAACCGAGGATTTCTTCGACAAATACGGGCCCGTCACGATCATCATTTGTCGCTTCGTGCCCATCGTGCGCACCTATGCCCCGCTGGTCGCGGGTATGGCGGGCATGAAGTTCCGCACCTTCATCACCTTTAACGTCATCGGTGGCGTGCTGTGGGGCTCCGGCGTGGTCTACCTGGGGTCCCTGCTAGGTGGCATCGACTTCGTGCGCAACAACATCGAGGCTATCTTCCTGGGTATCGTGGCCCTGTCCGTCATCCCGGGCGTGTACGGCGTGGCGAAGGGCTGGCAAGCAAAACGGCGCGACGCCCGCGAGGAGCGCCGCGCCCAAGCACAACAAGCACGAACCGTTGGTGAGAACTAGCGCGAGCTAGCCGCTGACTTCTACGGTGACGGGGCCCGCAACATCGAGCTCCAGCACCTTCATGCCGCGCCCCTGAGCTTCCTCCACCAGCGAACGCTCCACCGGGTTGGTGGACAGCACCATGATGGTGGGACCGGCGCCGGAGAGATACGCCGGGTACCCCAGGTTGCGCAGTCGATTGACCCACTCCGCGGTTACTGGCAGCACCTCGGCGCGGTAGGTCTGGTGCATCCGGTCCCGCGTGCCCTCCCACAGCAGCGAGGGATCATCACGCAGCGCCACCGTCATGACCGCCGTGCGCGACACATTGAAACGCGCATCCAAGTGGCTGATGTCCGAGGGCAGCACCCGCCGCACGGCCTCCGTGGAGGCGTGGAAATCGGGGATGAACGCCGTGGCCTTGATATCCGGGTGCACCTCGATGCGCCGGGCGAAGTACTGCGGGGCCGTGCGTCCGTCGATGGGGGTGTTCGTCCAGCTCACGATGCCTGCGCCGAGGATAGACGCCGCAGCGTTATCTGGGTGCCCCTCGAACGTCGATGCGAGCTGCACCATCGTGTCATTATCCAGCGCAAAATCAGCCAGGCCATTGGCCGCCGCCACGCCTGCGGCGGCCGCCGACGCCGACGACCCCATGCCGCGAGACTGCGGGATGGCATTGGTGCACACCACGCGCAGTCCCGGAGCGGTAACGTCCGCGGCCTTCAACGCCGCGCGCAGAGCCTTGACCACTAGGTGACGCTCGTCTAGGGGGACTTCGCCTTCGCCCTCGCCGGAGACCACAACCTCCAGGCCGGACTCCACAACCTCAACCTCAACGTGGTCGTACAGGCTCAAAGCCAGGCCGAGAGTGTCGAACCCGGGACCCAGGTTCGCCGACGATGCGGGTACCTTGACGCTGGCCTTCCGGCCGACCGGGATCTCTACGCTCATTCCAGCCCCAGCGCCTCAGCGATCGCGTGGGTATCCACATCGGTGACGGTCGGCTCCGGCATCTCGGCCAGCGCGGTCGTCGGATCCTTCAGGCCGTGGCCGGTGACGGTGCACACCACGCGCGAACCGGCCTTGATCTCGCCCTTAGAGTGTGCGTCCAGGAAGCCTGCCACCGACGATGCCGATGCTGGCTCCACGAAGACACCTTCCTTCGACGCCACCAGGTGGTATGCCTTGAGGATCTGCTCATCGGTCTGGGCACGGAAGTTACCGCCGGACTCCTCCTTGGCGGCAACCGCCTGCTGCCAGGAAGCCGGGTTACCGATGCGAATGGCGGTGGCGATGGTCTCCGGCTCCAGCACGGGCTCGCCGTGGACCAGCGGAGCCGCGCCTGCGGCCTGCACGCCGAGCATCATCGGGCGCTGGGTGGAGACACCGTCCTCGGCGTACTCGCTGTAGCCCTTCCAGTACGCGGTGATGTTGCCCGCGTTGCCCACCGGCAGCGCGTGGATATCGGGGGCGTCGCCCAAACAATCGACGATCTCGAAGGCGGCCGTCTTCTGGCCCTCGATGCGCATCGGGTTGACGGAGTTCACCAGTGCGATCTCGGGGAACTCGGTGGTGGTCTTGCGCACCATCTCCAGGCAGTCGTCGAAGTTGCCGCGCACCTGGATGATCTGGGCGCCGTGCATCACGGCCTGCGCCAGCTTGCCCTGGGCGATCTTGCCCTCGGGGATGAGCACAGCGCACTTCAGGCCCGCGCGGGCGGCGTAGGCCGCAGCGGAGGCCGACGTGTTACCGGTCGAGGCGCACATGAGCACCTTCTGGCCCTTGTGATACGCGTCGGTTACGGCCACGGTCATGCCACGGTCCTTGAAGGAACCGGTGGGGTTGGCGCCCTCGATCTTCAAGTACACGTCACAGTCCGTGAGCTCGGAGATGTGGTTAGCCCGCAGCAGCGGCGTGCCGCCCTCGTTGAGGGTGATGGGCTCCCAATCCTTCGCGAACGGCATCCGCTCGCGGTACATGTTGATCAGACCGGTCCAGTGCGTTAGCACCTTGTTGTTGCTCACGATTCGCCTTACTCGCTTGTCCTAGTCTTAGGGATTCTAGGGGTTTAGGGTTGAAATTCTCGTTCTTATTCTTGCACGCCGGCACCCCAGGGCACCGATCCGCTAGCCCTCCATGCGGATCACGGAGTTAATGGCCATGACCGCATCGAGTTGCTTGAGCTTGTCCACGGTGTTCTCCAGGTCCGCCTCGCGGGCGCTGTGGGTGATAACGACCAGGCGGGCGCCATCGCGCAGCTCTTCCTGGCGCACGGTCTTCAGGGACACACCCTGCTCCGCGAACACCGAGGCGACCTCGGCCAGCACACCCGTGCGGTCATCGACCTGCATGTCTACGTGGTAGCGCGTGGAGACGTCGCCGAAATCGGCGATGGGCAGCTCGGCGTAGGTAGACTCGCCGGGGCCGCGACCGCCGTGGACGATGTTGCGGGCCACGGCCACAACGTCACCCAGCACAGCAGATGCGGTGGGGCCACCACCTGCGCCGTTGCCGTAGAACATGAGGCGACCTGCGGACTCGGCCTCGACGAACACGGCGTTGTAGGACTCGGACACGCTGGCCAGCGGGTGGCTGGTCGGCACCAGAGCCGGGTACACGCGAGCCGAGACGGATTCCTTGCCCTCGTCGTCGACAAGACGCTCGCAGATCGCGAGGAGCTTAATGGTGGAGTTTGCGGCCTTAGCGGCGTCGATATCCTCCACGCTGATGTCGCGGATGCCCTCAGTGTGGACGTTCTCGCCAGACACGCGCGTGTGGAACGCCAGTGAGGCCAGGATGGCGGCCTTGCTGGCGGCATCGTAACCGTCGACGTCCGCAGACGGATCGGCCTCCGCGTAGCCCAGCTCGGTTGCCTCAGCGAGCATCTCCTCGTAGCTGGCGCCGCGGTGGTACATCGCATCGAGGATGAAGTTCGTGGTGCCGTTGACGATGCCCATGACTTGGTTAACCTTGTCACCGGCCAGGGAGCGGCGCAGCGGGCCGACCACCGGGATGGCTGCAGCCACGGCGGCTTCGAAGAACAGATCCACACCGGACTCGTCCGCGGCGGCGGCGAGATCGTCTGCGTGGGCGGCGATGAGGGCCTTGTTGGCCGTCACCACGGACTTGCCAGCGCGCAGGGCGGCGAGGACCACCTGGCGTGGGTAATCAATGCCGCCGATAACCTCGATGACGAGGTCGATATCGTCCCGCTTCACCAGGCCGAGGGCATCATCGGTGAGGAGGTCGCGGTCCACGCCGGGGCGGGGCTTGCTCAGATCGCCGACTGCAATTCCCCGAACCTCGAGGGGGCCGCCGATGCGGGCGGTGAACTCGTCGCTCCGCTCACCGAGCAGGCGCAGCACCTCTGCTCCGACCGTACCCATGCCCAGCAGGGCCACGCCCACGGTCGAGCCAGCACCCTTGCCGGGTTTGAAAGCAGCTTGTGCGGTCTCAGTCATAACGCTCCAAAGTTGTGTTTCAAGTGCGAGTTTTGCCCATTGTAGACTATGCGGTTCACCAGCTCGACCGCTGGGACACCGGGTGGGTATGGGCTAGAAGTTCTCCAGCGCCAGAATGTCGCTTAGGGTTTCCCGGCGAATCATAACCCGAGCCGAGCCCTGGGACACGACGATCACCGGGGGCCTGGCCATCATGTTGTAGCGCGACGCCATGGAATAGCAGTACGCGCCCGTGGCACCCAGCATGAGCAGATCGCCGGGGCGCACATCAGCCGGAATGAGCACATCGTTGACGAGGATGTCGCCGGACTCGCAGTGAGAACCCACCACGCGGGAGGGCAACAGCTCGCCCTCCACCTGGCGGTTGACGATGCGGCAATCGTATTCAGCTTGGTACAGGGCCGGGCGGATGTTGTCGCTCATGCCACCATCGACGGAGATGTACCGGCGTGCCTGGGTGGCGGAAACCTCCACGTCCTTGACCGTGCCGACACGGTAAATGGTCACCATGGACGGACCGGCGATGGCACGGCCCGGTTCCACGTTGAGGGTGGGGGTCGGCACACCCGCTTCCTCGGCGGCCTCGGCCACCTTGGCGCGCAGATCGGACGCCACGGCGGAGACATCGAGCGCTTCCTGATCGGGCATGTACGGAATGCCATACCCGCCGCCCAAGTCGAGGATGTCGAACGTAGGGGCGTCGGACGGATCGACCATCTCCAACAAGCGCGACCACAGACCCAGCATGCGCTCGCCCGCGAGGGCGAAACCGGCGGCGTCGAAGACCTGGGAACCAACGTGGCAATGCAGGCCACGCAGGCGAATCCCCTCGGCAGCGGCGCAGGCCAGTGCGGCGTGCTCAGCGGCGCCGGAAGCCAGGGAGAAGCCGAACTTCTGATCCTCGTGGCTCGTGGCGATGAACTCGTGGGTGTCCACATGCACGCCGGGGGTGACGCGAACGAGCACGTCCTGGGTCTGGTCCAACTCCTCGGCGACCTCAGCGAGATTTTCGATCTCCTGGAGGGAATCGACCACAACAAGTTCCACCCCGGAACGCACGGCGAGGGTGAGGAAGGCACGGGACTTGTTGTTACCGTGCACGGTGATGCGCTCGGCCGGGAAGTCGGCGGCGAGGGCGACCTCGAGCTCTCCCTGGGAGGCAACATCCAGCGACAGCCCCTCCTCGGCAATCCACCGGGCGACGGTGCGGGAAAGGAACGCCTTGGAGGCGTAGTGGACGCGCTCGCCGCCTCCGAAGGCCTCGGCCATCGTGCGGCAGCGGGTGCGGAACTCGTCCTCGTCGAGGACGAAGGCGGGCGTTCCGAACTCCTCGGCGAGATCGGTGAGCGTGACTCCCCCGATCTCCACGGCGCCATCCACACGACGCGCGGTAGACGCGGGATAGACGTGGCCGGGGATGGAGTTGAACTCTTCCGTATTCGCGGTGCGGGTGCGCAGCGGGACCTGCGGCAGGTGGGTCTCCGGATCCATCCGGTTACATCCTCTCGGGTGCGGAGACGCCCAACAGACCCAGGGCGTTCTCGAGGGTCTGGCGGGTGGCGCGAGCCAGGGCGAGGCGTGCGGAGAACACGGCCTGCTCCTCGGCGGTGGGCTCGGAGTCCTGGTTGGCCTTGGGCAGGATCTGGCACGAATCGTAGAACCGGTGGAACGTGCCGGCCAGCTGCTCGGCGTAGCGGGCCACGCGGTGCGGTTCGCGCAGCTCGGCGGCGGTGGCAACCACGCTGGGGAATTCGCCGAGGGTGCGGATGAGGTCGCCCTCGCGGTCGTGAGTGAGCAGCGACAGGTCGGCGCCTTCGTAGGTCACGTCAGCTTCCTTAGCCTTGCGTGCGATCGAGCACAGGCGGGCGTGGCCGTACTGGACGTAGAACACGGGGTTGTCGTTGGACTGGGAGGCCCACAGGTCCATGTCAATATCCAGGGAGGAGTCCACGGAGCTGCGGATCAGTGCGTAGCGGGCGGCATCCACGCCGATGGCCTCGACGAGGTCGTCGAGGGTGATGACGGTGCCTGCGCGCTTGGACATGCGCACGGCGTGGCCGTCCTTGACGAGGTTGACCATCTGGCCGATGAGGACTTCCACCTGGTTCGGGTCGTATCCCATGGCCGCTGCGGCGGCGCGCAAGCGGGCGATGTAGCCGTGGTGGTCGGCACCCAGCATGTAGATGCACAGGTCATGGCCACGCTCGATCTTGTCCTCGATGTAGGCGATGTCGCCTGCGATGTACGCGGCGTTGCCATCGGACTTAATGACCACGCGGTCCTTGTCATCGCCGAACTCGGTGGAGCGCAGCCACCACGCGCCGTCTGCTTCGTAGAGGTTGCCGCTGGCCTTGATCTTCTCGATGGCGCGATCCACGGCGCCCGATTCAAACAGGGAGTTTTCGTGGAAGTACACATCGAACTCGGTGCCGAACTCCGCGAGGGTGTCCATGATGTGCTTGAACATCAGCTTCACGCCCTCGGCGCGGAACAGCTCCTGTGCGTCTTCGGCGCGCAGGCCCTCCCAGGTGGGGTTGTCGGCGACGACCTGAGCGGCAATGTCGTGAATGTAGGCTCCGCCGTATCCGTCTTCCGGCGTGGGCTCGCCGTGGGCGGCGGCGAGCAGCGACCGGGCGAAGCGGTCGATCTGGGCGCCGTGGTCGTTGAAGTAGTACTCCCGGGTGACGTCGGCACCGCGGGCGGTAAGGATGCGGCCCAGGGAATCGCCGACGGCGGCCCAGCGGGTGCCACCGAGGTGGATCGGGCCAGTGGGGTTGGCGGAGACGAACTCCAGGTTGATCTTCTTGCCTGCGTACTCATCGCCGGAGCCAAAGTTGGTGCCTGCAGCGAGGATCTCCTCGACGATCTTGCCCTGAGCGGCCGCGGCGAGGCGGATGTTGATGAAGCCGGGGCCTGCGACCGAGGCTTCGTCGATGCCATCGCTGGCCGCGAGCTTCTCGGCGAGCCAGGTGGCGAATTCGCGCGGGTTGGTTCCGGCCTTTTTCGCCACCTGCATGGCGATATTGGTGGCGTAATCCCCGTGCTCAGGGTTGCGCGGGCGCTCGACCGTGGGTGCGTCTGGCACGACGGATGCGTCCAGGTCATGCGCCTCGAGGGTGGCGCGGGCTTCGGTGGCGATGAGGGTTGAAAGTTCTGCAGGAGTCACGTGCTACACAATAACAGTCGCTGAGACATTCCCCTGCTCTAGCCCTGCTCCCGCCCTGTTCTTGGCCCGGCTCTTGGCCCACTCCAGCGCGCCCCCAGCTCTTCTGCAGCTCACGGGGCGCGACGGGTGCCGGGCACTCGCTTTCGCGCTGCCGATTGTCAGCGATCTTTGAGACGGTGCTACACTCTCACTTCGTACCGATTCGACACTGTTCATTGCTGTTCAGCCCTGTTTAGCTGTGTTCAGAACTGTTCGGTTTGGTACGGCTTGTTGCATTGCCTCCGTAGCTCAGGGGATAGAGCACTGGTTTCCGGTACCAGGGGTCGTGAGTTCGAATCTCGCCGGGGGCACCACGCACATCGATCGGCCACCCTGCCCAGGCAGGGTGGCCTTTTTGCTTATTCTCTTTTTCTTTTTCTGACGCCCAACCGAGCTATTCCACACCCGTCACGGTGTCGATAGCGACGGTCTGGGCTCCGGGGATGCGATCGAAGCGCTGCCGGTCGCAGGTGAAAATGACAATCTGGTTGCGCTGCCCCAGTTTGCCCAGCACGAGGTTCATCTTCTCCGCGCGCTGCTCGTCGCTGAAGCCCAGGACGTCGTCGAGGAAGATGGGTACGGACTCCCCCTCGCCCACCAACCGTGCTGTGGCGAGCAACTGCAGGATCTCCAGCTGTTCCTTCGCGCCACCGGACAGCTGATCCTTGACCAGGTTCTTGCCATCGGCGGAGCGGTTCGAGACCTGGAAATTGTCATCCACATCCACATCAATGGCGGTGCCGAACACGAGGCGGGCCAGGCTTTCCAGCTCCTTACGGTAGGGGGCAGAGTAGCGTTCTTTCGCTTCCTGCCGGGCCTGCAGGAGGACCTCGCACAGCAGGGCGGCTGCATCGGCCTGCCGGGTGATGCGGGCCAAGGTGCGCTGCGCCCGCTCGTTCTCGCTGCGCGCCTCTGCCAAAGTATCGGCAGCGTTGGTTGCGTTGCCGAGATTCTCAGTGGTCTTGGCGATATTGATATCGAGCTGGTGCTCCTCATTGAGCAGTCCAGCGACCCTGCTTTCCGCGCCCTGGAGGCTCAGCTTCACGGTTTCGAGGTCATCCTGGCCTTCATTGCGACGCACCTCGTCCTCCCACGTGACGCTGGCCTGGGCAACGTCTTGTTCGGCCTTGGCGACCGCTGCGGCGAGATCATCGTCGCTGACCTGTTCGCGTTCGGCTGCCAGTTCCCGCGCCAGCTCGTCGCGCCGTTCCTCGAAGCTCTCGCACCGTGCCGTGGCCTGCGCTGCGGTGGTGGTGGCCGGGGATGCCAGAACCTTCTCACGACGATCACCGGCAGCTTGGGCTGCCTCCGAAGATGCGGTACGCCACCTTTTCACTGTGGCTGCCTCCGGCAAGCTTGAATCCTTTTCGGTGAGAACCGCAACGAGTGCGTCGTCCTCTCCCCCAGCCTGGCGCAAATCGGCAACAAAGCTCGCCACGGTGGTATCGACTTCCGCCCCTGCGGCCTCTGCCTTGTCTGCACGATCCACCACTGCTTCAGCCTGGGCAGCAGCGGTTCGCTGAGCCTCGGTGAGGGCAGATAGAGCTTGGGTCTCAGCCTGCTTGAGCTGATCCTGGGTGCGCCCGCCCGTCATCGACGTGGCACGGGATTCCAGGGCGCGGATCTCGTCCTCCATGGCCGCGCGGTTTTCCGCCAACTCCGCGATGGTGGTCAGGGCTTCGCGAAGATCACCATCGCTGCTGTCGGCATCGATGTCCACACCGGTTGGCCGGAACACGCGGAAAGCCCGAACGCACGCCGCTGCCGCTTGTTCCACCGATGAGTCCTGCGCTGACTGATCTCTGGCAGGGGAAATCGTCACCTGGTAGTCCCCCAGACCAAGCGTGGTGTGCTGGGTGAGCTGCAGCTGGGTTCCCTTATCGCCCAGATCAACCTCGCGGCCATCGTGGGTGAAGGTTGATCCGGCCGGCCCATCGACGCGCACGCTGGTGGATACCGCTTCGCGGACTCGTTGTTCCTCGTGCAGCTTGGCAACGGCGTCGCGCGCAGCGGCCACGTTCTGCTCCGTCGCGGGATCGTTATCAACCTGGCGCTTCTTTTCCGATATCTCCTTGTAGATCTTGGTGACCGACTCGCGCTGGGCACCGAGTTCCTCGTGCTGTGCCGCCAAAGCGCGGACGTCTTCGGTCATTCCCACGACCTCGTACACCGCCTGGGCAAGCTGGGCTTCCGCTTGGGCAGCCTGCCACTCGGCCGTCGCGGCCTCCCGCTTATCGGCTTCCGCTGCCGCTTCTGCTACCGCCGCGTCCATCGTCTCCCGCGCGGTCTGGGCCTGCTGAGTCACGGCTTCGAGCTTCGCCGCGTTCTCCTGCCGCCGGATGAGCTTTTCTTCCTGCAGGTCGAGCTCCATCTGCACGCTGCGCAGCTTTTGGGTTGCGGTATCCAAGGCCGTGGCACGCTGCTGGGCCTCCTTGAGCGCCTCCTGGCACTGTTCCACCGCTCGGTGCGCCTCCGGTTTTTCTGCCCGAATGTCGTTTCGGCGAGTGTAGAACCGGTCCAAGTCTGAGATCGCCTTTTGGGCGTCTGCGTAAACGCGCTCTGCTTCAAACAACACGTCGGCCGCGTGTTCGGCATTATCCAGAGCTTTCTTCAAGTCGCCCTTGGGTCGGCGGGATTTCGTGCGATCCCGGTAAGAGAAATCTTCGCGGTCCACGAGCTTGACGAGTTCAGCGGCCACTCCCTCGCTCACCTGAGTCGAGACAGGCGCTAGATCCCCGCGTTCGGGACCATCTCCATCTGCGCTGTGCAGTGCCTCGGTGAGCGTGGCGATGCCGGTGAGGTCAATCTTGCTGACGTCCCTGCCCTGCTCCACGAACAGCGCAGACCGCAGATCGGTATCGACGTGCTGCTCCATGATCTCGGCGAATCGACGCATGGCATCATCCGACACGAGGTTTTCCACCCGTGGGGACGTGATGTTCAACGTCACGCGCTTGTCTTGAAACGACTTTTGGTAGCGCAGTTCGTACTGGCCGATGGTCAGATCGGCCGTGATCACCGGCTTGACGTCCTCCCCCACGGGAAAGAACTTTGCCACTGACTTGGCGGTCGTCTTCGGCTTGGTGTCGCTCAGCAGCAGTTCAAAGGCTTGGAGCAAACTGGACTTTCCAGCCTCGTTGGGACCGTGGATCACGGTGACGCCACGAGTCTGCGGTTCCAGCACTGCATGCGAGATACCGGCAAAGTTACTGACCTCGAGCCTGTTGAGACACAGCCCTGCAGCTGCAGTGTGAGTCTGGTGGGCAAAGTGATCAGGTCGGGTGCTGTGGGTCATGGGAAGCGCGTCCTCTCGGAAAAAGAGTTCTCGGGAGCTAAGACAAAGGTTGGGGTGCTAGGAATTGCTGGCTTTGTGGCTGAGCCGGAGCAGCAGGCGCAGGGCGTCTTGGGCGATGCGGGCTTGTTCCGCATCTCCCCCGGAGGATTCCGACTGGGCCATGTCACGGAGTTCACGCGCTGCCTGGCCCACGAAGCCTTGGCCTAGCAACCCCTCGGAGAATTCCTCGTCATCCGGAATGACCTGCACGTCTGTGCGGCTGTGCCTCGGATAGAGGGCGGCGAACCCGGGCTTGAGCTCGTCAATGCCCTCATCGAGTGCTGCCGCCGCTGCGATGGAGAGCGTTCCCGTCAGTCCGTACTTGATCACGGTGGTGCTGTGATTGGGTAGTTGGCGTAGATCGTCGAGGAATGCGTTGACATCGTCCAAGGAGTTCACCTGCGCATCCACTGCTTGGAACGTCCATGTCCCGACCGGAATCTGGGTGGTCGCCACTGTCGCCTGACGCTCTGGACGGTCGGCATCAACGGTGATCTCGACGAGCAGCACGTTGCCCGAGTTGTTCTCTCCCCCACCGTCTTGTTCGCGGAAGTCGGTGACCTCGTGGCTACCGGAGTACCACACTGTTTCATCACTATTCAGCGCCTGAGTGGAGTGCGTATCACCCAGCGCTACATAGTCCGCAATCCGGTCGCGGCAAGCCTGGGTGGCAGTGGGGATATCGATGACGTCGAAGGCATCGGAGCCGCCGAAGCTACTCACGGCACCGTGTCCCACGATCACACGGGCTCGGGCATCCGTGATGGGATCGAGGTTTCGCAGCGCTTTGGCCACGAGGTCCTCATCGGCGGATTTCGAGGTCAACGGGGCGCCGACGATTTCGACCGGGAGGCCACCAGCCCGAGGCGGTACCTCATGAACGCTGGAGTCATCAAGGACCGTGATGGCGTCGAGCTGAAGAAGGTTATCCCGGTGATACACACTGGAAGCGTCGAGCGGGTCGTGGTTGCCGGGCAGCAGGAACACCGGAACCTTCGCGTTGGCGAGCTGTTGGATGGTGCGGGAGAACACGCTAGGGGCAAGCAAGTTGTCATCGAAGACATCCCCGGCAACGACCACTGCATCGCACTGCTTATCCTCGGCGATCTGCAGCAGCGTACCCACGGCTTGGATGCGGTCCTCGGTGAAGCGGGCTTGGGCCTCGCCTTCGAGGAACCATCGCGTCATGCCCAACTGCCAGTCTGAGGTGTGCAAGATTCGGACGGTGGTGGAATCTGTCATCGGTGGTCCTCTTCGGGGTCGTCGCTTTCTACGTCAGTGCTGTAGTCGCTGTGGTCGCTGTTGTTACTGCGCTCGCTGTCGCTGCTGTCCTCTTCAGTAGTAGCAGCGCGGGTGGACAACGACTGTTCGGATGCAGCGGGGTGTTCGAATAAGGGATCGGCATCCATGAGGTCCTCGTAGCACAGCTCCAGCTCGTGCAGAGTTTTCACTTGGTCGACGGTGGACCAGCTCACGCCGCGCAGAGCGTTCATGAGGTCTTGGCGCCGGCCCTTTTCCAAACCCGACTCGGGTGCCAGCGGGGACCACGTCACGCGTGCATCGGGGTCTCCCCAGAAGTCCTTCTGGTCAACCAGATCCGGTTCACTGTCGCTAAGAGACAAGGCGGACGCATCGCCGGAGTGGTCGGAACCGCCAGAGTGGCCAGAGATGTCGGTGACGGAGGAACCGGCAGAACCAGTGCCATTGGCTCCAGCGGGATCACCGTTCCCCGCAGAATCATCGGACACCCGGCCGAGCAAGCCAGTAGTCAGCGGAACCACTCCCGGCCCGTTGTAATCCCGGAGTGGCTGCAGGATGGCATCCGGGTCCAGACCACGCCAGCGGATGATGCGCATGGGGTCTTCCGTCATGCGCTCAGCCACGGCGTAAGCCACCGCGACAACATGCTTACAGATTGGAGTCTTGTCCGGGCAGGTGCACGTCACCCGCGACACATGCTGGGCGGAAAACAAACGATCCGCGAGCTCCAGACCCGGCGCGCTGCCCGCCAGCAACGAGCGCACGTGGGAGGTATCCGAGACGAACTCGCCGAAGAGTTCCGCGCGGGCCTTCTGCCCCAGCGGCGACAGGCGAATAGTTACGCTAAACGGCTCCAACTGCGTGCCGGAGACGAACGCGGCCGCCACGTTGGTATCGAGCTCGAGGCTCACCACCCGGTCGGCTCGGTAGTATTCCCTGCCGCGCGCCAAGCGACCGGAATCCGTCCCGGAGGCGATGGCCTCCATGAGGACCGAGGCCGCCCAGCTCTCGCGCTCGGTGGCCCGTTGGTGCACTCCGCCACCAACATCCTCGCCGGATGCCCCGCGCTGCTGCGCTCGATGCTCGGCGCGCCGCCGTGAACCGAAATCGGCCATGACAACGTTGTCACCCCACCGGGTGCTGCGCTGCCCGGACTGCTTCCGCTGGCCCGCCGTGGTGCGCTTATCGTCCCCGTTGCCGGGCGGTGTGCGGTCACTCATGGCTATTCATCCTCCTCCTCGGCGGTAGCGTCTGGCTCTGCGGACGCTCCTGGAGCTGCATCCGGAGCTGCGTCCGGAGCCACATCCGTATCACTGAACCGGCTCCTTCTCTTCTGAGTTTGGTGCACCTTCGAGGCCACGCGCAGGTGAATGAGCTCAGAGAGATCATCGTCGTCCAAGTTGGCAATCCACCCCTCGCCCATTCCCACGATGTCACCGGCCAATTCACGCTTGCCCGAGATGATGTCGTGGATGTGCTCGTCGATAGTGCCTTGGGCGACGAGCTTGTACACAGTTACGTCCTTCTCCTGGCCAATGCGGTACGCACGGTCGGTGGCTTGATCCTCCACAGCCGGGTTCCACCACCGGTCCATGTGCACTACGACCGACGCCTTGGTCAGCGTAATGCCGGTGCCGCCAGCGCGTACGGACAACACCATGACCTTCGGGCCGTTCTCCGATTGGAATTCTTCCACGAGCCGCGTGCGCTGCGCCCTGCTCAAACCACCATGCAGCATGGGAATGTCCATGGCGAACTCGCGCTCCATCTCTGGGATGAGCAGTCTGCCGAAGGACGGGAACTGCGTGAACAACAGCACGCGCCGCCCCTCCAGCAGGGCCTCGTTGACGATCTCGAAGATGCGCTTGACCTTCATGGACCGGTGCCGGCCGTTCTTCATCAGCGGGCTACCATCGCCGGCAAACAAGGCTGGATGGTCACAGATTTGTTTGAAGCGAACCAGCGCACCCAGAATCGCACCGCGGCGCTTTTCCTTCCGCCGAGACAACCTCTCCTCAAGGTCATGAACATAGGCCTCGTACAGTGCAGCCTGCTCGCGCGATAGCGGCACTTTCTCCACGATGGTGCTTTTCTCCGGCAGATTCAGACCCACCGCGGCATCAGTCTTCAACCGGCGCAGGATGAACGGCTGGACCAACCGCTGCAGTCGCTGGCGCGCGTAGTCATCGCCGTGCCGCTCAATGGGCACGGCGAGCCGGTGCTGGAAGGCCGAGTGGGACCCAAGGATCCCAGGGTTGGCGAAGTCCATGATGGCGAACAAGTCCGCCAAGCGATTCTCAACGGGCGTGCCCGTGAGTGCGAGGTGGTGCTTGGCGGGAATGTTGCGAACGGCCCGGGACTGTTTCGCATTGGGGTTCTTGATCGCCTGGGCTTCGTCGGCGACGATACGGCCCCACGCCACCGCCCAGTAGCGCTCTTGATTGCGATGCACTGTGCCGTAGGTGGTCACCACGATGTCCACGGGTGGCTCGTCCTCCGTGCCGTCGATGAGCCGCAGGAAATCAGCGGGGCGTGGTCGGCTACTGCCGTGATCCACGTGCACGCGCAAGCTCGGCGTGTGCAGGGCTGCCTCGTCTTTCCACGCCTGCACCACCGTCGTGGGAGCGATGACCAACGTCGGCCCTGCTACCTCGTTCTGCTCGCGTTCCCAGGCCACTAGGGCCAGGACCTGGAGGGTCTTGCCGAGTCCCATGTCATCGGCCAACACTGCACCCAGGCCGTGCTCGTGCATCCACACCAGCCAGTTCAGGCCGCGCCGCTGGTGATCCCGCAACCGCGTGACCACCGTGGCCGGCACCTCCACAGGCCGCGGCGGGTCGATCTGCGGGCCCTCCCCAAGAATCCGGGAAGCCCAGCCCTCGGCAACCAAGCTGAAGTCATGATCGTGGTGTCCACGGTCGGCCGCGCTCAAGGCGTCGGCCTCCATGATGTCCCGCAGCGTGACCTGGCCACTGCCACCCATCAGCTCGTCAACGATCGCCTCGGCGTCACCTCCACCATCACCGCCGCCCTCTCCCTTACCTTTGCTACCTTTACCTTCATTCACGGCCTCAGCAACATCGCGGAACCACCGTCGCGCCCCGGCCAGTGCTGCATCGTCAACAAAGACGAAGGTGCCGTTGAGCCGCACGATTCTTGTGGCTGTATTCAATAAGTCCTGGCGCGCGGACTCATCCAGCCGCTCGCCGCCCACGCTCACGTTCCACGAGAAATCCACGAGCTGGTCCAGCCCCACCTTGGAACTACCCGACCCTTGCCCCACGGGAGTGGCGGTCACCGTGACATCCGGCTTCACCCGCGCCCACGCCCGCGGCACCATCACCCGGAATCCGGCCTTCTGCAATTCCCGCACGCCTTTGTCGAGGAACTCCACGACAAAGTCCATGTCCATGCCAATGCTCAAGACGCGGTCTTTCATCCCTGAGCCCGTGATGACATTCGGCGGCGGGAACCACACACCCGTGTTGAGCCACCCATCCACGGCCTCGAAGTGTTCGCCCAGCTCCGGCCATGCCCGGCGCGCCTCGCGCAGGGCTTTGTCGATGCGCTCTTTATCTTCTCGCCGCACCTCCGCGGGAATGACGGGCTCCACGGGCCCATCGTTGACGGACATGGCGATGTCCAACCGCCACGAGACATCCGCTGGGGTTACCTCATCGGGCTCGAGGGTAGACAACGTAATGGCGTCGTCAGGAGAAGAAAGAACGAAGACGATCTGGCTCGCAGCGATGCGGGCGGATTCGCGCCATTGATTGAGTTTGACCACCGTGTCCGGGTTCATGCGGCGCGCGGGTGCGCCCGTGACAAGGCTGCGGATGAACGCGGAGGACACGTCCCCGCGTTCTCCCTCGGCGCGGCGCAAGTAGCTCACCGCTAACCAATGTGCGAACTCGTCGGCGAAGCGCTCGACCACGTCTGCCCCGCCGTTGCGCACCAGTACCTCAGGCACCGAGTCGCGGAACTTCTGCACCACCAAGTGGTGGTCGCCGGCCGTGGAGAGTGTCCAGTGCGGGAACCATTGTCCGTCGACATGTTCCATGCGCAGCATCACGCGCCCGGCGCGCACGGTGTCATCGACGAATCGGAATAGATCTAACAGAAAAACTACTTCCGGGCTGAGCCCTGGCACAGCTCCGGCGTAGCCATTCGCATACTCACATAATTTACCGAGGATGGGAATCGCATCCTCCGGAGTGAGTGCCACCGTGGGCACCGGCAGCGTCTTGATCACACCCTTCGGCGTGGCCACATCTACTTTTCCGCGCACGCGCCACGGCCTACCCCGCACAACGTTGAGACAAACCGCAGGCAAATCCCCCTTTTTCAGATCACCGGGGCCGGTAATCACCTGCCGACCCTCGACACGTTCCACCCACAGCTGAACCCCACCCCGCACGGGCACCACAACGTGAAGTTGGTGACTGTAATCCATGACTGTGTTTCTACCACCTCGACCGGACAACCCCACCCCAAAAAAAATCGAACATTCACTTTTTCTTACCTATACCCGTTGCACTCCGTGACACATTCGCTATCGTTGTGACTTGATGTTGCGCGCACCACATGCATGCCTTGTGGCGCTCGATCGCCCAGCAGCGATTGCAGCCACATGGCCACACCAGGCCACACACGGCTTTGGTGGTAGCGCGTTTCCACCATCATGCTGACTGATCAAGCTGAAACCTAAGAGGAGTGGACACACTTGACCGATCAAACATGGTTTGTCATAGCCATGGTGATCTACCTGATCGCCATGCTATTGATTGGCCTCTACAGCTATAAGCAGACTGACGAGTACGAAGACTACATGCTCGGTGGCCGCAACCTGCACCCCTTCGTGGCAGCAATGTCCGCAGGCGCCTCTGACATGTCCGGCTGGCTCCTCATGGGTCTGCCCGGCGCACTGTACATGCTCGGATTCTCCGAGATCTGGATGGCCATCGGCCTGCTCATCGGTGCTGCCGCCAACTGGATGATCACCGCACCGCGGTTGCGCTCCTACACGGAGGTGGCGAACAACTCCATCACCATCCCGTCGTTCCTGGAGAACCGCTTCAACGACCGCAGCCACGTGCTGCGCGTTGCCGCCGGCCTGATCATCCTGGTGTTCTTCACCTTCTACGTCTCCTCCGGCATGGTTGCTGGTGGCCGCTACTTCCAGTCCACCTTCGGCGCGGACTACCTCACCGGCATGATCGTGATCGCCGCCGTGACCGTGACGTACACCTTCATCGGTGGCTTCCTGGCCGTATCCTTCACCGATACCGTTCAGGGCTGCATCATGTTCATCGCCCTGCTGACCGTGCCGGTCGTGGCGTTGCTGACCATGGACGATCCGGGTGCGATCTGGACTTACCAGCTGGAAAACACCTACGGCGTTGGCAAGATCCAGCCGAACCCGCACTGGTTCTCCCTGATCACAGGCGTTTCCTTCGTCACCATCATCTCCAACCTCGCTTGGGGCCTGGGCTACTTCGGCCAGCCGCACATCGTGGTGCGCTTCATGGCGCTGCGCAGCCCCTCCGATGCCCGCGCGGGTATGCGTTACGGCATCAGCTGGATGTTCCTGTGCCTCGTCGGCGCTGTGATGGTGTCCATCATCGGCCCGGCATTCTTCGGCATGGACGAGTCCATCGCCATCGTCGATACCAACAAATTCGAGACGATCTTCCTCGACATGGGTCGCATCCTGTTCCACCCGCTGCTGGCTGGTCTGGTGCTCACCGCGGTTCTCGCGGCGATCATGTCCACGATCTCCTCTCAGCTTCTCGTGGTCTCCTCCGCCCTCATCGAGGACATCTACAAGGGCCTGTTCAACCGCAACGCATCCGACGCCCGGTTGAAGAACCTCTCCCGAATCTCCGTGCTGATTGTTGCCCTCATCGCGGGCATCATCGCCCTGAACCCAGATTCCGGCATCCTGTCGCTGGTTCAGTTCGCATGGGCCGGCTTCGGTTCCTCCTTCGGCCCGGTCATCGTGGCGGCGCTGTACTGGCGCAAGCTCAACGCTCCTGGTGCGGCCGCCGGCCTCATCACCGGCGCTGTGGTTGCCTTCCTGTGGGGTGGCCTGCCGCAGTTCGGTCTCATGGACAAGCCATGGGGTCTGTACGAGATGATCCCGGGTGTTCTGCTGAACATCCTGGCCATGGTCATCGTGACCAACATGACCAAGGCTCCGTCCAAGGAGATCACCGACACCTTCGACCAGGCAGCCAAGCTGTCCAAGGTCGCTTCAAAGAAGAACATGGACTTCGAGGAAGCCGCCGAAAAGGTGTAACCCTCAGTTCCCACGCCCTTCCCTAAGAGGGTGTGAACCTTCTTCCCGTCGCTGCAGTCTAAGGCTGCATGCGGCGGGTTTTCTTTTCCCCTTTTGTGGCCTTCGTGGCCGCCCTCATTGTTCTCTTCGTTCTCTTCTTTTTCTCGACGCCACAACGCTCCCCCTCCAGCCGCCCCCACCAGGTGCTCGCAGCTCAGCTGTCCGAAGACCTCGACAGGGTTCAGCTCATCGATATGCGCGTTCGCGTGTTGGGGTATTCCCGGGAGCGCTTCGGCCACGGGTGGGGCCACCGCGTGCGGGATGGAATGATGTGTACGAGCAGACAGCACGAACTCCGCGAGCTGTTTGGCGGGTCAGGGTGTGCGCCTCCCCCGCCGGAGGCGACCGCACCTGACCCGTACACGGGCGAGACGATCCGTGCCGATGCCGTGGACATCGACCACTTGGTGCCCTTGGCCGCGGCGTGGGACTTGGGTGCGTGGTCGTGGGATCAGCGCACCAGAATGGAGTTTGCCAACGATTTGGATCGCAACTTGATTGTCACCTCGTCTGCGGTCAACCGCGAGAAGTCAGACGCCACGCTGTCCGAATGGTTGCCTACCTACGACGTGTGCGCCTACTCCACTGCGTTCGTACGCGTGGTGGCCGACTATCACCTCATGTTGCCGCGGGCGGACATGGAGGCTGCGCGGACGTCCTGCGGGATATAGGGGCGGCGCGCTGAGGCGTGGGGTCAGCCGGGTTAGCTAGATCAGCCGGATGAGCTCAAACCCACGATGTGCCCCAGCCACACGGCGACCAAAAGGCTCCCCTCGGCGTGGGGAAGCTGCAAAACCCTATACTTTTTGGAATGGTTATGGGTATGGCTCATTTTATTGTTGCTCTCCACGTGATCGCCGCCATCCTGTTGATCGGCCCGGTCGCCATTGCTACGTCCCTCTACGCTCCGCTGTTCCGCAAGGCCCAGTCCGGAGACGCCTCCCAGCTCGGCGCCCTGCAGCTGGCTACCCGCTTGACCCGCACCTATGGCTTCATTTCCCTGCTGGTGCCGGTTCTTGGCCTGATCGCCATGTTCACCGTTGACGGTGCCGCGAAGGAGGGCCAGTTCCACGCTGCGTTGGTTCTCAGCATCGTGGCCTGGGGTCTGCTCGTTGCCCTCGTGATCCCCCGCCAGCGTGTGGGTCTGGTGGCCCTCAACGCAGTGCCCAATGGCGATGCCCCGGCATCCGCCAAGGAGGTCGACAAGGCCAAGGGCAGCGATGTCTCCAAGATTCCCGGTCAGGCTGCAATGTTCGGCGGTATCTTCAACCTGCTGTGGCTCATCACGGCCATCCTGATGTTCTTCTAAAACACGCAGCCTTTACCAACCACCCTTAACAATTCCATACGAAAGGCGGGGTGGGCACGATAACGATCGTGCCCACCCCGCCCTCTGCTGTGCGCTTTCAGCAGAAACTATTTAGTAGTTCTTACGGCCTCCGCGAACCCCACCGCGGTTGTCGCCTCGGTGATCGCCCCGCTGAGAGCGAGAGTTGCTGCGGAAACCACCGCCGCGGCCTCCCCGATCATCCCGGTCGTGACCACGGCCACGGAAGCCGCCACGATCCCCACGGTCGCCACGGTAATCACGGCCTCCGCGGTCATCCCGGCGATCTCGACGGTCACCGCGGTCATGGCGGTCGTGCCTGTCGTGGCGATCGTTGCGACGCTTGTGCGAACCCGGTCGGCCCTCCGGTGCACCCGGATCAGGCTCAATATTGATGAGCTGGCCGGACACGCGAGTCTGATCGAGCGCCTGGAACACTTCCTTCGGCAGATCTGCGGGAAGCTCCACCAGGGAGTGCTCGGCGAAGATATTGATGCGGCCGAAGTCGCGCGAGTTCAACCCGCCCTCGTTGGCCAAGGCACCCACGATGGCACCCGGACGCACGCGCTGGCGGTGCCCCACGGATAACCGGTAAACAGCGAGCTCATTGCCGTTGCGGTCCGTGACCTTCGGAGCCTCCTTGTTGAAGCGCTCGTCAAAGGGCTTGTAGGCGCCGCCGCCGGAGCGGTTGTCATCGCCGTAGCGATCCTCGCGGTTACGGCGTGGGCGCTCAGCCTTGGGCTGCTCCTTCATGAGGAAGTCCTCGCCAGCCTGGATCTGCGCTGCCAATGCTGCGGCGATGTCTGCCATCTCCACGTCATTGTGCTCGCCGTAGTCCTTCACGAGCTGACGGAACACGCCCAGCTGTTCGTCGCCCAGGGATTCCGTGAGGGTGTCGCGGAACTTCTCCTTGCGGGCCTCATTGACGGCTTCGACGGTCGGCAGCTCAATTTCGTTGAGGCGAGACTTCGTTGCCTTCTCGATGGCCTTGAGCAGACGGCGCTCGCGCGGCGTCACGAACAGGATCGCCCGGCCGGAACGTCCAGCGCGGCCGGTGCGACCGATGCGGTGCACGTAGCTTTCCGTATCGTGCGGAATGTCGTAGTTGAACACGTGCGTGATGCGATCCACATCCAAGCCGCGAGCGGCCACGTCGGTCGCCACGAGGATGTCCAACCGGCCGTCCTTGAGCTGGTCAACGGTGCGCTCACGGAGGTTCTGCGGGATGTCGCCATTGATCGCAGCAGCATTGAAACCGCGGGCACGCAGGCGCTCGGCCAGCTCCTCGGTCTCGTTCTTCGTGCGCACGAACATGATCATCGCCTCGAACTCAGTGACCTCGAGGATGCGGGTCAGTGCGTCCAGCTTGTTGCGGTGATTCACCAGCAGGTAATCCTGCTCGATGTTCTCGCTGGTGCGCTGGGAAGCCTTGACCGTGATCTCCTGCGGATCCTTGAGGTACTGCTTCGACAGGCGGCGGATACCCGCAGGCATCGTTGCGGAGAACAGGGCTACCTGCTTCTCTGCGGGGGTGTCTTCCAGAATGCGCTCAACGTCTTCCTGGAAGCCCATGTTGAGCATCTCGTCGGCCTCATCGAGCACCATGAAGCGCAGCTCGGAGATATCCAGGCTGCCCTTCTTCAGGTGGTCAATAACGCGGCCCGGAGTACCCACGACGATGTGGGCGCCGCGGCGCAGCCCGGACAGCTGCACGCCGTAAGCCTGGCCGCCGTAGATCGGCAGCACATGCACGCCTCCGAGGTGCTCGGAGAAGGATTGGAAGCTCTCTGCGACCTGCAGCGCTAGCTCGCGGGTCGGGGCAAGCACGAGTGCCTGCGGGTGACGCTTCGATACGTCAATGCGGGACAAGATCGGCAGCGCAAACGCCGCGGTCTTGCCGGTACCGGTCTGCGCAAGGCCGACCACGTCGTGGCCTTCCATGAGCACCGGAATGGTCTCTGCTTGAATCGGGGAGGGTACCTCGAAGCCGACCTTCTTGACGGCCTCAAGAACGTTGTCTGGCAGACCGAGGCCATCGAATGATGGTCCGTTGGTCTCCTCAGCTACGCTGTCATTCACGCGCTGAGTCTCACCCCCGTTGTTGTCTTCTTCTTCTGTCTCTGGAACTTGCGTTTCGGCGTTCTCAGACTCCACTGCCTCACCAGTCACTTGGGGGTTCTCCCCCAGCACATCAGTCACATCAAGAGGGGCGTTCGCGCTTCCCTCTCCCTGCAGTTCATTCTGAGATACCGACTCGTCATTAACCGGCATGTTTACGTCGCCGGTGACGTTTTCAGTATCACTCATTGCGAACCAGCCTACGCCCAGCGAACGAATAAAGCGACTCCACCGGTGTGGCGCGGCCGCAATCGACCCCGCAGAAGAACCCGTCGGCACTACCTCAGCGCTACGCCGGCGCTACTCAGTATTCTCTAGCCGCTTGATGATCGCCTTCGCCGCCTGCTGACCGCTGCGCAACGCCCCGTCGATCGTGGGAGTCGCATGCTGCGAACCCGCCACCACCGTGCGCTCACCGATGAACTCCCCCGCGTGAAGAAGCTTGCCAGCAGGCGTGCGCCGCTGAGGTGGAATGACCGGAATGGCGTCGGCGATAAACTGGCGCGTGACCAGCTCCCAACCGGAAGAGTCCACGCCAAACAGGGTGCCCAGATGCCCCTTCATGTCCTCGTCCGAGGGCAGCTCGGCTTCCTTCTTCGCCACCACGTTCGCAGCCACAAGGTGCCGCTCGGGTGCGTACGACGGCGCGGCTGCGGTCAGCTCAGTTGCCGCCGAGATCGGGGTGCGGCGGGCGCCATCGACCACGATCATGGGATTGTCGCTAATGGGATCATCGCTGACGAACCACCAGGTCGCCACATCATTCGACGCCGGCTGCGGCAGCGAGACGAACCGGGATTCCACCGCCGGATCCACGGCGACGATCGCATAGGGGAAGCGCTCGATGAGTCCACTGCCACCGACGTGGATATCCACACCATCGGTGGAATCCTTCACGTTCGTAACCTCGGAGTTAAGCTCAATGCGAGCGCCCGGGATGCGGCCCATCGTGGCGCTCAGTTCACCCATGCCGTTATCCGGGACGGCCAAAGTGCCGCGCAGCAGAGAAGCGAGCATCCACTTGGCGAAAATCGCCGACGACTCACCGTGCGGGTCGAAGAGGAAGGCCTCGATCAGCGGATCGAGGACGAGCTTGCGCATCTGGCGGTTGATGCCGAAATCGTCGAGAGATTCGGAGACGGAGACATCTCGAGCTACCCGAGACGGGCGGATCTTGCGCATCTCTAGGCTGGAGCGGTGCTTAATCTCGGAGGTCATCCACTTGCGCATGCCGAACATATCGCGGACAGAGAGCGCCGAGCCGAACTTTGAGCGCATGAAGGGCGGGATGAGGTGCGGGGCGCGGATGGGATCGCAGAACATCGCGAGTCCCTTGTCCGTGAGCGTCTGGAACGCAGGTCTGAACGGCTTGAGGTTAAGGGCTGCGTACTCGCCGGGCTGGAGGAGTTCCTTGACCGCGGGGTACCAAGCGTTCATGAGCTGCAGGCCGTTGTCCACGGTGATGTCGTCGAATTTTTCAGAGCGGATGCGGCCACCAACGGTGTCCGCGGCTTCGAACACCGTGCATCGGTAGCCCGCGCGGCGCAGCGTTCGAGCTGCTGCCAATCCTGCTAGTCCGCCGCCGATTACCGCAACGTCGCTCATCTGACTTCGCTCTCCCCGCGCACGACTGCGGTGCACATCGATTCGTTCACTGACCTGTTGTACTCAGCCGTCTACTCGGCAACGAAAACATGCTATCGCATGGAGATAATGCACGGTTCGTAAAAACGCTTTCGAATTTTTGTTCTAAACTCGGTTGTTATCGAACGTGTGTGTCCACACTGGTGTCTAGCGTGAGGCGCGAACAAGGTTCCACATCCGAAGGGAGTAGCCCCAATGGCTCAGCTCAATTCCGCCACCTATCACCTCAAAGACCTCGCCACCATGGCTGCGCAAGCCACCGCCATGCTGCGCCACCCGCGCAGTCGCATCCGCATCACCCCGGGATGGCGGGCACCAAGCCTCGAGCTCTCCGTAGGCGGGGAGAAACTCGTTGTGCATGTCTCGCGCCGCCGAATCTCACCACTCATGTGGGAGCGGCTGGCACACACTCCCCCGCCGGATGATGACCTGTTCTTGGTGACCCTGACCGCCGAGTACCCTCAGTGGCTGCGGGAGCAGGCGCGGTGGATGCTTGCGGACATCACTAGGGGCGCGTGGGTGGCCACCGACGATCAAGCGCGTGAAAGCACTTGGAATGCGCTCATGAGCAGTAGCGATCTTCGCCGAAATCCCTCCGAGGAGGATTGGGCAGCCTAGCGCCGGGCCTCTTCCTCGAACTCGTCATCGTCGTTGTCCCAGTCACCGCTGTCTCGGTCGTCGTCTTCTTCGTCGACGTCGAAGTCATCATCAAGCTCGGGGTCAAACTCAGGGTCGAAGTCGTCATCGTCCTCGTCGAAGTAATCGTCCAGTGGTACGAGCATTTCCTCCCACTGCTCCGCCAAGACCTGGGCGGCGGCGATGACATCGAAGAGCTGGTCAAAGTCAGTAAACGTCCCCAGTTCCAGAACTTCACTGGTGGTCTCTGCGGCGTCGAAAACAACGTTGCGCAGGATGACTTCGCGGTCGTACTCCGACACATCCGAATCGTCGTCCCAGATCTCGCTGATCGCCTGATCAACGATGTCCTCGAACTCCTGACCAAACGTCGTGAAGGTCACGTGAGCCTCGGGAACGGTATCGGCTGCGACCAGCTGAACCTCCAGGCTCGAGGACGTTCCCACCTCCGCGTGGACCAGCAATGGCTCCACCGGATCCTGAGAGAACTCCAGGTCAGCCACGCGCTCGTCGTTCCCCTCGAGGAGTTCGTGGAGCACAGTGACGATCTGATCCGTCGTGACGTGCTTGGCAACCTCAGCCACCGCAGCATCGACGGAGAACACCACGCTCACGAACGCAGGCTCGTGATCATCCTCGAGGTCATCATCAGGGCTCGCGAGAAAAACATTGGCGGCGGCCAGGCTAGGAGCCATGCCCGGCGCGTCAATCTCATGAAACTGCACTTCCAGTTCAGGAGCGATGGGAACGAACAAAATATCGTCGTTCACGCGGGATTCGATCCCCTCCCGATCCAAAGCTTCTGCCAGATCTTCGTAAAATCCCACGCTAGTGTCTCCTCTTGGGGGTCTTCCCCTGCTCATGATTGGCTGACTAACGGTACGCCTTCAGGCTACTGTGTTGCGCCCGATTCTGCGTGTGGACGCAATGCTAACCCGGTGCGGGCAAGCTGTCACTGCTGGTACACATCCCTTTCAGGCACACACTCAAGTACATGCTCAGCCACACACTCAGCAACGCACGTGCCAGTCGGCTAACGCCCCGGCCGCGGCATGGCAATCGAGCTTTCCTCACCCACCCAGCCACGCATCGCGAAATCCTTCCACAACAGGCGAAACTCCCGGCGCGGATCATTGACTGTGTGCGGCTCCAACTCGAAGATTCGCGTAGCCCGGCTCAGCGCGTGGTAATGCTGCCATCCGGGATCTTGGCCCCACACGAAGTCCCGCCACGCACTTTGCATGTGGGTGGTCACAATGTTTTGCTCCTTACCCAGCAAGATCCGCGCCTTCGACGATTGCGAATCCCCAAACAGCGCCGATAGCTCCATCGAGTGCATGGCCCCCACGCCCAGCTTGCGCAGCAGCGCCGGGGCGTAATCGAACCGGTACATCCACACCCCCGCACCGGTCGTGCTGTGCAGCTCGGCCAGTCGCACCGACTGTGCCCAGAAGATCGCATCGGTGAGCATCAGCGCGAACGAGCCGCGCTCACCCAAGTCGCCATACGCCCGCTCAATCTCGGAGGCCAGCACGGGATCGTGCGCGTTGAGCATCGTTCGCGCCGCCCGCGCCCTCGTCGACTTCGTGAGATACAGCATCTGCGCCGCCGATAGTTCATCGTTATTCGTGCCAATGAGCAGCGGCATCTTGTGCTGGTGGCCGTGTTGAAATTGGTGCAGCGGCCCCTCCGGCAGGGTCTTGCCATCCACAGCCGTGCCGAAGCACGGGTTGAGCTCGCGTAAGCCCCCGCCGCGCCAGAGCATCTGCTGGCCTGCGCGCACCAGGTCGGACACCGGCAATGCTCGAAGGTCGGCGATCGAGCACGTCCTAGGGACAAGCCCTGCGTACTGAGCCAGCTTCCTCGCCCACACGGTGGACTGCTCGGGTGAATGAACGGTCATCACCGGCGCCGACTGCACAATCGCCCGGTGGAACAGCCCCTCCGCTTCCGGAACCGCCATGAGCACCGCGGCAGCGGAACCGCCGGCCGATTCCCCCATCACGGTGACGTTATCCGGGTCCCCTCCGAACTCCGCGATGTTGCGCTGTACCCACCGCAGCGCGGCGAGGTGATCGTGCACAGCAGGGTTCGGCTCGCACGTGTCCGAATCGCCAGCGCCCAGCGCACTCATGTCTAGGTACCCCAGCACCCCAAGGCGAAAGTTCACCGCAACGTAGACAACGTTGAGTTCCTTAGAGAAGTTAAATCCCCGCAGCACAGCAGTGTGTGATGCCCCGGCGAAAAATCCCCCGCCGTGCAGATACACCACAACCGGCAGTTGTTCATCGGTATCCGGCCGCACCACATCCAGGTTAAGGCAGTCTTCGTTGCCCACAACCTCGTCTTTCCAAGTGTACGTGGTCTGGGGAGCCACGGGCCCATAGTCCTCGGCAGGCCACACTCCCTTCCACTGCACACGGACCGGGCGCTTCCAGCGTTCGGCGGTTCCGTAGGGAACTCCGCGCCACGTGCGAACCCCATTGACGCGGACTCCGGCGAGAGTGCCGCCATCTGTCTCGACTTCGAGGGGATCTGCTGTACTCACGCTCACCAGTGTAAAACTAAATGTTTTTCGCAGTCGTGCTCTATTGTGCGCCTATGGCTTTGTTCTCAAAGAAAGAAAAGGACGATCAGTCCAGTCGTGACCTCACCGATAGGTCGTCCTACCCCAGTGGCCCCATCGCAGGCCGCTTCTTCACTGGTGTCGACCGCGCGGTGAAGGTTCAAGCTCCCGTCATCGAGTCCTACGTTAAGAAGCTGCAGGACAAGAACCCGGGTAAGTCCGTGTTCGAGCACCAGGAGGCCCTGGACAAGCGCTTCCGCACCATCGCCACCGGCTCCGGCGTGGGCACCGGCGGCCTCGCCGCCGTTCCCGGCATCGGCACCATGATGTCTCTGGCAGGCATCGCCGGTGAGTCCGTCGCTCTGCTCGAGGTGTGCTCCTTGTATGCCCTGGCTTCCGCCAAGCTGCACGGCCTGGACATCTCGGACGAGGAGCACCGCAAGACCATCGTGCTCATCGCCGTTTCCGGCGCCACCGGCAAGGACCTTATCAGCGCCCTCACGGAGGAAAACGCCCTCGCCGGCGTGAAGTCCCTCCGCGGCCTCACCAAGGTCAAGGGCAAGGACATGGTCCAGGTCAACAGCATCCTCGGCCGCTTCGCCTTCAAGCAGGTTCGCCGCCGCTTCGGCCGGTCGATTTTCGGCAAGCTGCTCCCCTTCGGCATCGGCGCCGTCCTCGGTGGCAAGGCCAACCGTACTATCGCGGATGGAATGATCAAGCAGGTTCACGCCTTCGTCGACGAGCTGAACCGCACCGGGGCCAGCGAGTCCACCGAGTCCACCAACTAACACCACCCGCCCACCACACACCACGCCGTGCGCAGAATCGTCGCCCTCGCCGCCGCGAGGCACCCATGGATCTTCGCCGCGGTCGTGGTGTTTTCTGTTCTCATGCCCGCGGTGGAGATCGCCCTTCCTCTCTTCGCGGGCGGTGCCCTCGACGGCCGCAACGGCGCCATCACCGGCCTCATCGCCGCCGCAGTCGCGCGGTTCTTCTTTCAGGGCGGCCGTCGCTTCCTCTCCGGTACGTTTTCCGTGCGGGCCCAGCACATGCTGCGGATGCGGATGTTTTCGGGCGTCAACAATTCGGTGAACTCATCCAGTGGCACCCTGGCCACCGGTCAGGTGATCTCCCGGTCCATCTCCGATCTCAACCAGATCAACACCACGCTGGTCATGTTGCCGCTGATGTCCGGATCCGTGCTGGAGCTCGTGCTCATCCTCGGCGTGATCTGGTGGATGTCCTGGCCCATCGCCATCGTGGTGAGCCTGCACATCCCCATTTTGCTGTGGGTCGCCTACCTCTCCCGCACCGCGTTGTACGAGCCATCCCGCTGGTCGAAACAGCAGGCCGCCGAGGTCGCCTCGGAGGTCGAGCAAGTCGTCACCGGCGCCCACGTCGTCAAGAGCTTCGCCCAGGAGCCGCGCGAGCAGGCCACCTACACCGCCCTGGCGCGCACGCAGTTTTCCATCAATATGCTCGTCGCCCGGCTGACTGCAAGGTTCCAGCCCGCGCTGTCCTCCATCCCCAACATCGCGATGGTCGCCACGATTGCGGTGGGTGGCTGGCTGGTGTTCCACGGACGCATCTCCGCCGGTGAGTTCCTCGCGGTCGCCACGTACGTGACGATGTTGGCAAGGCTCAGCCGCCTGGCCGCGGGCATGCTCGTGTCGCTGCACACCACCGCGCCGAGCGTGGATCGCGTCTTCGAGCTCATCGATGCGCCGCCGCGCCCGGTCGGAACCGAACAGCGCTCCGGGGCCTACGGCATCCGTGGGACCGTTCCGGTCGCCCCCGGCACCCCGCCGATCGAGGTCGACATCACGGCCGGCGAATCGGTGATGGTTCGCGGGCCGGTGGCGTCGGGTAAAACACGCTTCGCCCACGCCATCTCGGGGGTAGATGCGAACGACGCCGCCCACCTCACCCTCCCCGACGGCACCCCGCTGCTCGACCTGCGCCCCGAGGACCGCCCGGTGCTCGTGTTCGACCAGCCATTCCTGTTTTCCGCCACCATCGCCGAGAACATCCGCCTGGGCTACCCCGCCACCGACGACGAAGTCTGGCGCGCCGCCCGCCTGGCCTGCGCCGATGAGTTCATCACGGAGGCCGGTGGCCTCGGCACGGTCGTGGGCCCGCGCGGGCTCACCCTCTCGGGTGGTCAGCGGCAGCGCATCGCACTGGCGCGGGCGTTGCTGCGTTCCCCTGGTTTTATTGTTTTCGACGACGCCACCTCAGCCATCGACTCCACCACCGAGCAGCGGATTTTGCGGAATCTTCGGGCGGAAGTGGGCCGGCCGACGGTGGTGTACATCAGTCACCGCGATACCCCTGCCGGGTGGGACATCGATCGGTTCATTGACCTACCTGCGGCTCCGTTGCAGGAGCAGGCAGAGGAGCAAGAGCAGGAAGCCGCGGCCAGTTTTAAGACTGCAGTGCCGACCGACTGGATCCCCACTGCCCCGGCGTACAGCATCGACCCGCGCGTGGATGAGTTCGAGGGCAGGTTCAGCCTGCGGGCGCTGCTGCGGATGGCGCCGGTGCTCATTGCGCTCGTGGTGGGCACATTGCTGCTGTCCTCCGCGGCGGACATTGCCCTACCCGCGTTTGTGCGCCATGCCCTCGACGCAGGCGTGTCCGCGGGTAACGTCCGGGTTCTCGTCACCACCTGCCTCATCGCCCTGGGCGTGGTGCTCGTGAGCTGGGCGGCGATGAGCGCCAACGCGATCCTCACCACCCTCACCGGCGAGCGGCTCCTCTTCGCGCTGCGCACGCGGATGTTCCGGCACATGCAGTCGATGGATCTCACCTGGTTCCAATCGCGGCCTGCGGGCAAGATCATGACGCGCCTGACCACGGACATCGACACGTTGTCGTCGTTCTTGCAATCGGGGCTGTCTCAAACGATCGCGTCGGTTACGATGCTGGTGGGCATCACCGTCATGCTCTTCGCCACTGACCTCACGCTCACGGCCATCGTCTTGGCCTTCGTGCCGGCCATCGTCATCGCCACGTGGATCTTCCGGCGGATTTCCTCGCGGCTGTATCGACGCGCCCGCGCCCAAGTCTCGGAAGTCAACGCCACCTTCCAGGAGGCTCTGACGGCTTTGCCGACCACCCAGGCTTATAACTACGGCCCCGTGGTGGAGCGGCGGCTGCGTACACAATCCGCCGGCTACGTGCGGCTGCGCACGCTGGCTCAGTCGGCCGTGAGCCTGTACTTCCCCGGCGTGAACCTGCTCACTCAGCTCGCGCAGGCCACGATCCTGGCCGTGGGGACCTCGCTGGTGGCCCGCGGCGACACGACCCAGGGTGCGGTCATCGCGTTCAGCCTGTACCTCACAATGTTCTTCGGGCCGATCCAGCAGCTCTCGCAGATCTTCGATCAGTTCCAGCAGGCAAGCGTAAGCGTGGAGCGCATCGAGGAGTTCCTCTCCCACTCCCCGTCCGTCGTGTCGGAACCCGGCGCGGTGCCGGCCACGACCGATCGGGTGGGCTCCCAGCCCGCTATCAGCTTCGATGGCGTGCGCTTTAGCTACGGCGGGAACTCTCCTGAATCTGCTGAGCCTGCTGAGTCTGCCGCGACCGAGATACCCTCAATGAGCCGACCCACCATCGACCTCACGCACACCTTCACTGGCGTCACCGCCATTGTGGGGGCAACAGGCGCGGGTAAGTCCACCGTCGTGCGCCTCGTCGCCCGTTTCATGGATCCGCAGTCCGGCCGCGTCACCGCCGATGGATCTACAATCAGAAGATTCACCGTCCCCAGCTGGCGCGGCCGCATCGGCACCGCCCCGCAGGAGCCACACCTATTCGCGGGCACTGTTGCCAGCAACATCGCTTATGGTCGACCCGACGCCGCCAGGGACGACATCCTCGCCGCCATCGATCGGATCGGCGGGAGCGCGGTCATCAGCACGATACCCGGAGGCGTCGACGCACCAGTGGGGCCTGGGCACCCAGCCCTGTCGGCCGGCCAGCAGCACATCGTTGCCCTGGCTCGCGCGGAACTGATCCAACCAGCGGTGATGCTCCTCGACGAAGCCACGGCCCACCTCTCCGACGAGGAGGAGGAGACCGTCATCGCGGCGCTGCGGGCGGCGGCGCAGGGGCGCACGGCCCTCATCGTGGCTCACACGCTCAAGACTGCCCAGACTGCCGACCACATCGTGGTGATGGAGCACGGCCAGATCGTCGAAACTGGAACGCACGCGGAGTTGGTGGAACGAAATGGGGAGTACGCGCGATTGTGGAAAGCAACGGACAACACCGGTTCGAGCACGATAGCGGAATCCGACGTAACGTAGATAAAAGATCAAGTCAGAAAAACTACACACACAAAAACGACACTCAGTGCCACCTCACCTAGCGCATCGGAGCGCCTCGGTGCTCAGCGGAGCACAGCGGAGCTCATCGGGCTTCTCGGAGCTCACCGCACGCCGCGACCGCACCATCAGTCGCGTGCGCGTTTGTAGTAGGGTGGGACGGCGAGACTGAAGTCATGAAGAAAAGAGGCGAGGACCTGCTGTGAGCAGCGCGAATTTCGGTCAAAACGAATGGCTGGTCGACCAGATGTACCAGCAGTATAAGGCAGACCCCGAGTCTGTGGACGCAGACTGGCGTAAGTACTTTGCTAACAACGCACCCGCTGAAAGCGATTCGTCCGGCGATATCGTTTCCGCAGCTCCTGAGGCTCCGGCACCTAAGAAGGCAGCCGAAGCACGGGCATCGAAGGCAAACTCCAGCGCAACCCGGGGTGCCAGCACCAAGGGCACCAGCGCTCGTGGTTCCCAGAATGCCCAGAATGCTGAGAACACCAAGAAGGAGAATCGGGTGAACCCCACACCGAAGCGCAACGCCCCGCCCGCACCCAAGGCACCCGTCGAGGCTCCCGAACCTGGCGAACACCCCATTCGTGGTGCCGCCAAGGCCGTCGTGAAGAACATGGACATCTCGCTGGAGATCCCCACCGCGACCTCCGTGCGCGACATGCCCGCCAAGCTGATGTTCGAGAACCGCTCGATGATCAACGAGACCCTCAAGGCTCGCGGCGGTGGCAAGATTAGCTTCACCCACATCATCGGTTGGGCACTGGTGAAGGCCGTCAAGGCCCACCCGGATATGAACAACTCCTACGCCTTGGTGGACAACAAGCCCACCCTGGTGACCCCGGAGCACATCAACCTGGGCCTGGCCATCGACCTGGTCGGCAAGAACGGCAACCGCTCCCTCGTGGTTGCCGCCATTAAGGAATCCGAGACCCTTAGCTTCGACCAGTTCGTGGACAAGTACGAGGACGTCGTCCGCCGTGGCCGCGAGGGCAAGCTCACGATGGACGATTTCTCCGGCGTGACGATCTCGCTGACTAACCCCGGTGGCATCGGCACCCGTCTCTCAGTCCCTCGCCTGACTAAGGGCCAGGGCGCGATTATTGGCGTCGGATCTATGGATTACCCGGCAGAGTTCGCCGGTGCATCCGAGGATCGCCTGGGCGAAATGGGCATCGGCAAGCTGGTGACCATCACCTCGACCTACGATCACCGCATCATCCAGGGCGCAGAGTCCGGCGAGTTCCTGCGCACGATGAGCCGCCTGCTCATCAACGACGAGTTCTGGGATGAGATCTTCCAGGCCATGCGCGTGCCCTACGCACCCGTGCGTTGGTCGCAGGATCTGCCGAACATCGGCGTGGACAAGTCCACCCGCGTTATGCAGCTCATCGAGTCCTACCGCTCCCGCGGTCACCTCATCGCGGACATCAACCCGCTGCACTGGGTTCAGCCTGGTCTGCCCCGCCCGGATCACTCTGACCTCAACATCGAGACCCACGGCCTGACCCTGTGGGACTTCGACCGCACCTTCCACGTTGGCGGTTTCGCAGGACGCGAAACCATGACCCTGCGCGAGGTCCTCAAGACTCTGCGCAAGGCCTACACCCTCAAGGTCGGTTCGGAATACACCCACGTGATGGACTCCGAGGAGCGTCTGTGGCTCCAGGAGCGCATCGAGGGTGGCCAGCCGAAATTCACCCAGGCCGAGCAGAAGTACATCTTGCAGAAGCTCAACTCCGCCGAGGCGTTCGAGAACTTCCTGCAGACCAAGTACGTGGGCCAGAAGCGCTTCTCCCTGGAGGGTGCTGAGACCCTCATCCCGATGATGGATGCCGCCATCGACCGCGCCGCCGGCGCAGGCCTCGACGAGGTCGTCATCGGTATGGCTCACCGTGGCCGCCTCAACGTTCTGGCGAACGTTGTGGGCAAGCCCTACTCCAAGATCTTCACCGAGTTCGAGGGCAACCCCGACCCGGGCGCCGCTGGTGGTTCCGGCGACGTGAAGTACCACTTGGGCCAGAAGGGCCACTACCACCAGATGTTCGGCGACGGCGAAATCGACATCACCCTGGCTGCCAACCCCTCCCACCTAGAGGCTGTCAACCCGGTGATGGAAGGTATCGCCCGCGCCAAGGACGATCTGCTGGGTGGCCACCACACCGTCATGCCGCTGCTGCTGCACGGCGATGCGGCGTTCGCCGGCCTGGGTGTGGTTCAGGAAACCATCAACATGAGCAAGCTGAACGCCTACTCCGTGGGCGGCACTGTTCACATCGTGGTCAACAACCAGATCGGCTTCACCACTACGCCGGATGCCGGCCGTTCCACCTACTACGCCACCGACCTCGCCAAGGGCTTTGACTGCCCCGTGTTCCACGTCAACGGCGACGACCCGGAGGCCGTGGTGTGGGTTGCTCAGCTGGCTGTGGACTACCGCAACCGCTTCGGCAAGGACGTGTTCATCGACCTTTTCACCTACCGCCGCCGCGGTCACAACGAGGCCGACGATCCGTCGATGACCCAGCCGCTGATGTACAAGATCATCACCGACCTGCCCACCTCTCGTGACCAGTACACCGAGGCTCTCATCGGCCGCGGTGACCTGTCCGAAGAGGACGCTGAGAAGGTCAAGCGTGACTTCCACGATCAGCTGGAGGCTGTGTTTAACGAAGTGCGCGAGGCGGAAAAGGGTGCCAAGCCCAAGGAGCAGAGCGGCATCACCAGCTCCCAGGAGCTGCCGCACGGTCTGGACACCTCGGTCAACCGCGAGCTAGTCGAGAAGATCGGCGATCTGTTCTTCGACGTGCCGGATTACTTCACCCCGCACCCGCGTGTGGCTCCGGTGATCAAGCGCCGCCACGAGATGTCCCGCAAGGGTCACATCGACTGGGGCTTTGCCGAGCTGCTGGCCTTCGGCTCCCTCGTCGAGGGCGGCAAGCTGGTGCGCCTGGCCGGTGAGGATTCCCTGCGCGGTACCTTCACCCAGCGCCACGCCGTGCTCTTCGATCACGAGGATCACGACATCTACAACCCGCTGCAGGTGCTTGCTGAGGAGGCCGGCAAGGGTGGCCGCTTCGATGCCTACAACACCCCGCTGACCGAGTTCGCAGGCATTGGCTTCGAGTACGGCTACTCCGTGGGTAACCAGGATGCTCTCGTTGCTTGGGAGGCACAATTCGGCGACTTCGCCAACGGCGGCCAGACGATCATCGACGAGTACATCTCCTCCGGTGAGGCCAAGTGGGGCCAGATCTCCAGCCTCGTGCTGCTGCTCCCGCACGGCTACGAAGGCCAGGGCCCGGACCACTCCTCGGCCCGCATCGAGCGCTTCCTCATGATGTCCGCCGAGGGCACCTGGACGATCGCTCAGCCTTCCACCCCGGCAAACTACTTCCACCTGCTGCGCCGCCACGCACTGGGTAGCCTCAAGCGCCCGCTGATCGTCTTCACCCCGAAGTCGATGCTGCGCAACAAGGCTGCGGTCTCCTCCGTGGAAGACTTCACCGAGGTGAAGAAGTTCCAGTCCGTCATTGACGATCCGAACCAGTCCGGCAAGAACGAGGACATCAAGTACGTCCTCATGTGCTCCGGCAAGATCTACTGGGATCTGGAGAAGAAGCGTCAGGCTGACAAGCGCGATGATGTTGCCATCGTCCGCGTGGAGATGCTGCACCCCATCCCCCACAACCGCATCAAGGATGCCCTGGATAACTACCCGAACGCTGAGGTGCGTTGGGTTCAGGACGAGCCCGCCAACCAGGGCCCCTGGCCCTTCCTGGCACTGCAGCTGCCTGAGGTTATCCCCGGCCTGAAGCTGAAGCGCGTCTCCCGCCGCGCCCAGTCCTCCACGGCAACGGGTGTTGCGAAGGTGCACCAGCTCGAGCAGAAGCAGCTGCTCGAGGAAGCATTCGAGAAGTAAGCCTCAACTTCCCGCGCTCCACCGAGCGCGGTAAGCGCGGTGAGCGCTGCAAGCACCACGAGCGAGGGCCCCGGTAAAATACCGGGGCCCTCTACGCGTCTTAGTCTTTCTTAACGCCGATCATCTTATCCGTCACCCCACCTGCGATGTTGTTCAAATCAGTGCGGTCCCAACGGTCGATGGCCTCCTTGTTGTACAGCGCAACGAGGTTCTGCGGCAGGCCATCACTCGGGCACGGCTGGGAAATCCCCGGATCGGAGGCACCCACGTCCGCAGGAAGCGAGCCCAGCATTGAGGAGTGCACGATATCTCGCCACTTCGCCGGATCCGGGTTCTTCTTCTGCGCATACAGCTGTTTGAGCTGGTCGGCCTTCGTGGCGTCCAGCTGCTCGAGGAGCTCGCCCACGCAGCCGAAGGTGACGTCCACCGCTCCCCCTCTGATATCGTCCACGCGCTCGGACGGGGCGATGGTCTCCGTGGCCACGGCAACGTCCGGGCTCTCCAGCGCATCGTGATAGCGCTTCTCCAACTTCGCCTCCACCGACTCGGGCATCGGCACGCCCCCCGCGGAGATCTCGGGCACCCCTAGCACCAGCTCCTGTTCCGGTGCGGAAGCACAAGCCCCGACCCCGGCGCTCACCGCCACGGCCCCCAAAGCAAGGACGCTCGCGGTGAGTGTGCGCTTGAGGTTCATTGTCTCCTTGATCTCCTATCGTTGTCTCTGAGCTATTGCGCCGTTGTTCTACCGTCGTTCGGCTGTCGTGACACCCCACCTGGTTGCCCGACAGGCGGAGTGATGATGTGGGCGCGGTTGGGCGTCGAATATCAAGCGACAGCAACCACCGCTGAGCGCTAGAACCACGACACGAAAAACACCACGACCAGTGCGATGAGGGGGACCACGTTCCACAACCCGGCTCCCCGGCGGGATCCCAACACCACCGCCAGAACCGACACCACGGCCGCCACCGCGTGCGCCGGCCACTGCGAATGGCCGATCGCAAAGAGGATCACGGCGAAGCCAACCAGGCCCCCGGCAATGAGACGTCCCAAAACTCGCATGCGACACATCTTACCCACCGAACCGGGCGATCGAGCCTGCGACAAGCATCCGCTCCCGGCCCACGTGTGCCCACAGCCCCTGCAGCGCACCTCTGAGGTGCGAATCTGGAACCATAAAGTAACCTAATAAACCATGACGAATAACCGTGTGTATGCAGGCCGACTAGCAGGGCTGGTGATGCTAGGACCTGACGGCGAAACCGTGGGACGCGTGCGCGATGTCGTGGTCACCATCAACGGCGACAAGGCCACTGCCCTGGGCCTTGTGGTGGAGATCTCCAACAAACGCAAGATCTTCCTGCCCATGCTCCGCATCGCGAACATCACCTCCACGGAGGTGACCACCGTGTCCAGCTCGGTCAACCTCCGCCCGTTTAAGTCCCGCTCCGGCGAGCTCAGCGTGATGGATGACCTCGTGGGCGCGAAGGTGCACACGGACGATCCCAAACACCCCGAGCTGCACGGCAAGGCCGTGGAAATCATCGACGTGGAGCTCAGCCGTGGACGCACGCGCGAATGGGGCATCCGCAACGTCGCCGTGGCACAGCGTGGCCGCCTAGGCCGCCGAACAAACATGGTGGTGCTGCCGCTGGAGCACATCCAGGGCCTTCACGCCTCCGGCACGGGCGCCGTGGACCAAAACGCCGAGCTCATCGCCAGCTTCAAAACGATGCGCAGCGCCGACGTGGCCAATGCCCTGAGCGACATGAGCGACGAGAAGCGCAACGAAATCGCCGCAGAGCTGGACGATAGCCTGCTGGCCGACGTGCTCGCCGAGATGCCGGACGACGACCAGGCGGAGGTCCTGAGCCACCTCAACATCGAGCGCGCCGCAGACGTGCTCGAGGAGATGGACCCCGATGACGCCGCGGACGTGCTCTCCGAGCTGCCGGATAACCAGTCCGACGTGCTGCTGGAGCTCATGGACCCCGAGGAATCCGAGCCGGTTCGCCGCCTGATGTCTTTCTCGCCCGACACCGTGGGTGGTCTGATGACCCCGGAACCTATTATTTTGACGCCACAAGCCACAGTGGCTGAGGCGTTGGCCCATTGCCGTAACCCGGAGCTGCCGACCAGTTTGGCGTCCATGATCTTCGTGGTCCGGCCGCCCCAAGCCACCCCCACGGGTAAGTACCTGGGGTGCGTACACCTTCAAAAACTGCTGCGCGAGCCCCCATCATCGCTGGTCGGCGGCATCCTCGATTTGGAGCTTCCGGCGCTGTTCGCCGAGGACACCCACGAGACCGCCGCGCGGTACTTCGCCACGTACAACCTCGTGTGCGGCCCCGTGCTCGATGCCGATGACCACCTGCTGGGCGCGGTGAGCGTGGATGACCTCATCGACCACCTGCTGCCGGAGGACTGGCGCGAGGAGGACTGGCGCCGCGACGAGCCGGTACCTGCCAGTGCAACGAGCACAGCCACAGCAACCGACGCGACCACAGTGAAGAACCTGAAGGGGTAGAAGACACATGCCAATGAGCTACAAGCGCACCGCGTTGGACACCCCAACCGATGCCACTCGCCGCAAGAAGCGCGTCAACCTCGACGGCGACAGCGTGGGGCGCGTTGCCGAAAGCATCGCCCGCTTCCTCGGCACAGGAAAGTACCTGTTCTATCAGACGATCATCGTGATCGCGTGGATCCTGCTCAACGTCGGTGGTTTCTGGTGGAACTGGGATCCGTACCCGTTCATCCTGCTCAACCTCGCGTTCTCCACGCAGGCCGCCTACGCCGCGCCTCTGATTCTGTTGGCACAGAATCGCCAGGATGACCGCGACCGGATCTCGCTGGAGGAGGATCGCCGCCGCGCCGCCGAGACGAAAGCGGACACGGAGTTCCTCGCCCGCGAACTCGCCAGCGTGCGCGTTGCCGTAGGTGAGACGGTCACCCGCGATTACCTGCGCCACGAGCTGGAGGATCTGAGCGATCTGCTGCAGCGCATTGAGGACAAGCTGGACGATCAGCGCCGCGATGAGGAAGCACAGCTGGAAGAGGACGAAGCCGCGGCAGACAAGGCTGCGGCAGACTCCGACTCTCGGACCAACGTGTAGGTCGTTCTCACGGCTAGGTCCCTGGCCAGCCCCTCAGGGAGGTGCCCGAGCAGGCGCAGGCGAGTACCCAGCCTGGCACAGCGGAACGCGATGAAAAATCGTTGTCTCCGCGTGCGTTACACTGGACATCATCATGTCCCAAGTTTCTGAATCCGCTGTTCGCAGCGCGCTATCCCGCGTAGAGGATCCCGAGCTCAACCGATCCATCACAGATCTCGGCATGGTGAAATCCATCGAGATCGACGGTGGCAACGTGGCGGTAGAAATCTACCTCACTATCGCCGGTTGCCCGATGAAGAATCACTTGACGGAGAAGACTCGCGAGGCCGCGGAATCCGTCGCCGGCGTGGAGACCGTTACCGTCACCACCGACGTGATGAGCGACGAGCAGCGCCGCGAGATCCGCCAGAAGGTTCGCGGCGATTCCGCCGACCCCGTTATCCCCTTCGCCCAGCCTGATTCCACCACGCGCGTGTTCGCGGTGGCGTCCGGCAAGGGCGGCGTGGGCAAGTCCTCCGTGACCGTCAACCTGGCGATTTCCCTGGCCAAGCGCGGCCTCAAGGTCGGCATCGTGGATGCCGACATCTACGGCCACTCCATCCCCGGCCTCATGGGCTCCACGGACAAGCCCCACCAGGTCGACGAGATGATCATGCCACTCATCAGCCACGGCGTGAAGCTCATCTCCATCGGCCACTTCCTGGGTGACAACTCCCCCGTCGTGTGGCGCGGCCCCATGCTGCACCGCGCGATCCAGCAGTTCCTCGGGGACGTCTTCTGGGGCGACGTCGACATCCTCCTGCTGGACCTTCCCCCGGGCACCGGTGACGTGGCCATCTCGGTGGCACAGTTGGTCCCCAACGCTGAACTTCTCATTGTCACGACGCCCCAAGCCGCAGCAGCCGAGGTGGCGGAGCGGGCAGGCTCCATTGCGCAGCAGACCCGTCAGCGCATCGGTGGTGTCATCGAGAACATGAGCTGGATGGAGATGCCGGACGGCACCCGCATGGAGGTCTTCGGCAGCGGTGGCGGCCAGTTCGTCGCGGATCGTCTGAGCAAGATCAGTGGTGCGAAGGTGCCGCTGCTGGGGCAGATCCCCCTCGATCCCAACCTGCGCATCGGCGGAGACCTGGGCAACCCCATTGCCCTGTCGGAGCCGAACTCCGCGGCAGCGATCGCTTTCGGCGGAATCGCGGATCACCTGGCTTTGCGCCGCAGCTCCTTGGCGGGCAAGAGCCTGAACTTGGGCGTGACCCGGAAGTAACGCCGAGGGCGGCCCTTTCCATATGGGAAGTGGCTACTTCGGAGTCGCTACAGAACGTCGTCCCAGCTCAATGTGGGGCCGGACTGGTTCTTTTTCTCACTGAGATCTTGACCGAGACCCTGTGCCATGGTGGGGCTGGAATCGTTACCGCTCGCGCTCTTGGCTGGCTCCTGCGCGGCCGCGCCACCCTCTGTGAGCTCTTGAGCAGCCGTTTCCACCGGCAGTTCGTCCTGAATGCGGGATTCGCCCATATCCGCCTGCTGGGCTACTTCCACGCCCTCGCCTTCGGCGGTGCTGGCGCTCCCTGCGGCGCTCGCGGCGTTATCCGTGGAGCTCGGCAGCGCCTTCGACTCCGACGACGCCCTTGCCTTGAGGGCATCCTGAGGGCGTCGAACTGAATCGACCGTGGCTTTCAGATCATCCCTGGTCTCGGTGAACGGGGTGAGGAAGGAATCGTCGCCGTCGAGGAGGGTCTTGGTGATGAATCCCCTGGCACCCATCTGGCGGACGTTGTTGAGCTCGCGCAGGGGCTTAGAGAACTCCTTGAAGTCCTCGCCCAACTCCCCATCGAGCTGCTCACGCGCCTGGGTCACGGCGTTGCGGGCCGCGAGTAGCACCGCGCGAACCTCCTTGATGAGGCCCGGCAGACGCTCCGGTCCGATCAACAGCAGACCGACGATGAGAAGTACGAGGATTTCTCCCCAACCAACATTCGAAAACACGTAACTAACCTATCCCACTCATGCCACACTGCGCTCACCAAGGCTCACGAACTGCTGAATCCGGAGTGCTGCCTATGGTTTGCTTCCCGGGCGCCGCCCGAGCTTGCGGATCATCAGGTCCACAGCATCTGAGATGGACTCCGGTCGGCGGCATCCATCTGGGCCAAACTTGTCGCGCGGGGAATCAGCCACGGCTTGATCCGGAATCCTGCGCAGCCGCTCGATGAGTGTGCCGGAGGCATGAACGTCGGTGGCCAAGCCACGGAGTCGGTGCGCGGCTTGGCGCTGAGCATTGACCTCGTCCCGGCAGTACTTGCAGTGAACGAGGTGGATCTTGGCTCGGTGCTCGGCACGCCGGCCCAGCTCGCCATCGACAAGCGCGGCGATGGCCTCCGGGGACAGATGGTCGATCGACATGCCTTCGCTGGGCTGCTCGGAGTGCTGCTGAGGGTGCTGCTGAGACTGCTGCTCAACATGCTGATCATCGCGCTGGGGGCCGTTCGGCGAACCCGAAGGCGTCGAGGGCATGGATGGCACTGCTGACACTGGTCTATCCTCCTTCAGCATCCTCGTGGGAGCGAACACCGCACCTGCACTCAGGTCGGCGGCGCCGGTTAGTTCCCGACGGTCTGGCCGACGAACGTCAATTCGCCGTCGTGCCTCTCCAGGTTACCCCTCAATTGCGTGCGGGCTCGGTGGATCCTGGATCGCACGGTGCCCATCTTCAGACCCAGGGTCTGTGCGATCTCGTCGTAGCTCATGCCCAGGCCGTCACAGAGCACCACGGCCACGCGGAATTCCGGCGTGAGCGTGTCCAGGGCTTGTTCCAACGCCGGGTCGAGGTTGTTCATGTCGAACATGTCCTCCGGGTTGGCGATGGACCCCTCGATGCGGTTGTAGTCCTCCGGCAGCTGCTCCATCCGAATGGTGGAGCGGTGGCGGACCATGTCCAGAAACAGGTTGGTGGTAATGCGGTGCAGCCAACCCTCGAACGTTCCGGGTTGGTAATTCTTGAGGCTGCGGAAGACGCGCATGAACGTGTCCTGCGTGAGATCTTCGGCGTCCTGCGGATTTCCAGAAAGGCGGTAGGCCAAGCGGTAAACGCTGTCGGCGTGTTCCGCGACGAGCTCGGCCCAACTTGGCATCTCACCCATTCCGGCATCAAAATCGGCGGTGCTGGTCCGAACTGTGGTCTGATCCGCGGTCATGAAGACATTGTCGCTTATCTGTGTGCAAAAGTCTTATTTTCGGACTGTTAGTTTGCTGTGAACCCTAAACTGCCTCGCTTCACAGTCTCTGGTTCAGTCACAGTTTTCACATGCGTTTACTCTCTTTTCTATTTTCGACGCCCAACCCTGACATGCCGACAACCTCCCCCAGTGTTGCCGCATGCGTGACCTATGGTTTGTCATTGTGAACGCTGCATCAGAATCCCCGTTTGAGGCCATCCGCGCTTTCGTGAGCGCAACCGCCGACACCAATGATGTGATCGAGTCGGCCGAGGAAGCCGCCCGCGAGTTCGGGCTGCTCACGCCGGACGCCATGACGAGCGAATTCCTGCGCTTCCTTGCCGCCCAGGCAGCGGGCGAGGCAGCCAGCTCCGGCCACACCCCCACGGGCATCATCATGAGCCCGGCGTGCGGTGTACTTGGCCTGCACGTGTTCGAGGGCATCAACGCCGCGTCACAGACCGGCCACCTCACGTGCATTGAGCCGGAGGTGCAGCATCAGCAGCTCGCCAAGAAGGCCTTTGCCGATGCCGGGCAGCGCCCCAATACGTTCCGCTTCCTGCCGAGCTCCCCCCTCGATGTCATCGGTCGCCTCGCTGCGGAAAGCTACGACCTTGCTGTGGCCGAATGCGCCGTGGAGGAGATCCAGCCCCTCGTGGAGCAGACGCTACCCGCGCTACGCGTCGGTGGCGTGCTCATTGTGCTGGATACTCTTCTGGATGGCCTCGTGGCCGACGATGAGCGTACGGATCGGCAGACGAACCAGGCCCGTCAGGCGGACGAGGCCATTCGCTTCCTCGAGTCCGCACGCGTAGCGCGCCTGCCCTTGGGAGCGGGCGCGACGATCATCACGAAGGTCGGCTAGCGCCTGCGGGCCCAGACGACAAAGGCCTAGACGACCTCGTTCTTGCCGATGCAGACCACGCCGCCGGCAGAAATAGTGAAGCGTTCCTGATCGCTGTTGCGGTCCACGCCCACAATGGTGCCATCCGAGATCTTCACGTTCTTGTCGATGATCGCGTGGCGTACCACCGCGTCCTTACCGATGCGCACGCCCGGCATGATGACGCAGCCGTCCACGGTCGCACCTTCCTCCACGATGACGTTTTCACTCAGCACGGAGTTTCGCACGGTGCCCGCGGAGATGATGCACCCGGCGGAGACCATGGAGGACTGAGCGATGCCGCCCTTGACGAACTTCGCCGGGGGCAGGTTGCCCGTCTCCGCGGTGTGGATGGGCCACTTCTGGTTGTAGAGGTTGAACACGGGGTGCACGCTGATGAGATCCATGTGGGCCTCGTAGAAGGCGTCCACCGTACCGACGTCTCGCCAGTAGCCCTTGTCTCGCTCAGTCTCGCCGGGAACGTAGTTCGAGGAGAAGTCGTAGACGTGCGCCTGGCCCGTCTTGACGAGCCGCGGGATGATGTCTCCGCCCATGTCGTGGTTGGAGTCTTCTTCCTCGGCGTCGGCCTTCAACGCGTCGATAAGAGTCTGCGCGGTGAACACGTAGTTGCCCATGGAGGCAAAGGATGTCTCCGGATCATCGGGCACGCTCGGCGGATCGGCGGGCTTTTCGAGGAACTCCTCGATCACGCCGTCCTCGTTGGCCTGGATCACGCCGAAGGCGGTGGCTTCACTGCGGGCCACGCGCAGGCCAGCCACGGTCACGCCAGCACCGGATTCGATGTGCTGCTGCACCATCTGCTCCGGATCCATGCGGTACACGTGATCGGCACCGAACACGATGATGTACTCGGGGTCTTCGTCGTACACAAGGTTGAGGGATTGCAGGATGGCATCGGCGGAGCCGGTGAACCACCGCTTGCCGAGGCGCTGCTGAGCCGGGACAGGGGTAATGTATTGCCCGGCCAGGCCGGAGAGCTGCCACGACTGGGAGATGTGGCGGTCCAGCGAGTGGCTCTTGTACTGGGTGAGCACGCAGATCTTGTAGTATCCGGCGTTCACCAAGTTGGACAACACAAAGTCGATGAGGCGGTAGTTGCCGCCGAAGGGAACCGCTGGCTTGGCGCGGTCAGCGGTAAACGGGTACAGGCGCTTGCCCTCACCGCCAGCCAGCACAATGGACAGGACATTCGATGTGCTCTTCACATCTTCCAAACTAGTGAGATTTTGCCTGGCGCGCTGGCTGAGAGAGGAAAGTTCTTCCTTGGCGCGCGCCGCATGTGCGCTGCAGGCTACGCTGAAAAGTATGCGGATCGCGATGCTGACTAAGGAATACCCACCAGAGATCTACGGCGGAGCAGGCGTGCACGTCACGGAGCTCGTCCGATACATGCGCGAATTGGAGCATGTGGATGTGCACTGCATGGGCGCACCCCGCGATGAGCAGGACGTTTACGTCCACGGGGTCGATCCCGAGCTCGCTGAAGCCAACGCCTCCATCCAGACCTTGTCCACCGGCCTGCGAATGGCCAACGCCGTGGGCGGCAACGATGTCATCCACTCCCACACGTGGTACACCGGTCTCGGCGGCCACGTGGGTTCCCTCCTAAATGGGGTACCGCACGTAGTGACTGCTCACTCTTTGGAGCCGCACCGCCCGTGGAAGCGCGAACAACTCGGCGGCGGCTACGAGGTGTCCTCGTGGTCGGAGAAGAACGCGATGGAACACGCCGATGCCGTCATCGCCGTATCGGCCAAGATGAAGGATGCCATCCTCGATGCTTACCCGGCCCTCGACCCGGGCAAGATCCACGTGGTGCTCAACGGCATTGACTCCGAGCTGTGGCAGCCCCGCCCCACCTTCGCCGCGTCAAAGGAGGAAACGGGCCGATCGGTTCTCCAGGAGCTCGGCGTGGATGAGTCCCGCCCGATGGTGTGCTTCGTGGGTCGCATCACCCGCCAGAAGGGTGTGCCGCACCTGCTCAAGGCCATCGCCCAGATGGATCCCGAGATCCAGGTTGTTCTGTGCGCCGGCGCCCCGGACACCCCGGAGATCGAGAAGGAGGTCACGGACCTCGTTCACCAGCTCCAGCAGGAGCGCGACGGTGTGTACTGGGTCAAGGAGATGCTGCCGAAGGAGAACCTCCAGGAAATCCTCACCGCAGCCGATGCGTTCCTGTGCCCCTCCATCTACGAGCCCCTGGGCATCGTGAACCTCGAGGCCATGGCGTGCGGCACCGCAGTTATCGCCAGCGATGTCGGCGGCATTCCCGAGGTTGTCGTGGAAGGCCAGACCGGCGAGCTCGTCCACTACGACCCCACTGATGCGGAAGGTTTCGAGCGCGGCCTCGCCGAGGCCACCAATGCCCTCCTCGCGGACTCGGAGAAGGTGCAGGCATACGGCCAGGCTGGCCGCGAGCGCGCCGTGGACACCTTCAGCTGGGCGACCATCGCTCAGCAGACGGTCGACGTGTACCGCTCACTGCTCTAGCACGGAGGCCTGCAGCACCGTTTCAGCAGCGCTGGTATGAATGGTGTTATGCATTCCTCCTCCCATAAGCACCGCCCGGAGTTGCACATCACCGCCGAAACCGGCGTTCTTGAGGCACCCGCCGGTGCTCTCATCGTTGACGGCTCCATGCACGTGTTCCACCAGTTCCGCCCGCGCGAGTCCGCGGGGTCGCGGTGGGCCCACCAGGTCGCTTCCGAGGTGGCCTACGACTGGGACGTCTGCGACGACGTTGTGGTTCCCGAAGGCAGCGGCGACGGCCACGATATCGACATCCTCGCCGGCTCCACTGTGGCCATCGACGAGCGCGCTGCAGAACTCTTCTTCGTGGTCACCCACCCCAAGGACGTCTCCGATGACGACGCCCTCGGCACACACATCACCCACCGCCAGCGCGGTCCCCGCACGTTCACCATCCACCGCGCAGCCATCGACGATGTCTCCGAGCTCACGGACGTCTCGGATGACCCCACCCACGCCGACCCGCGCGTCCGCCGCCTTGGGCCCATTGACGTGGATGATTCCCGCTACGCAGTCTCCGACCTCGTCACCCCCTGCGTGATCCACCGCCCCGATCAGACTTACCCGGATCAGCCGTGGCTCATGCTCGCCCTCGCGCTTGAAGGCAGCGAGGACGCCCGCATCGTCGTGCTCCGCTCCGCCGATCGCCAATCTTGGCAGGTCCTCGGCCCCCTCGAGCTGCCGGAGCGCACCGTTCGTGATTCCCGGCCGTTCGCCCCCCGTATGGTTTCTATGGTCGACGCCGCTACGGGCGCAACGCACGACGTACTGTTCATCACCTACGAAGGCGTTGAGGGAGAGTCCAAGGAGGTGGCTGGCTACGTGGTGGGCACCCTCAGCGGCACCGAGTTCAACGTCCGCACGCCTTTCCGACCGATCGACTACGGCCACGATTTCACTCGCCCGCGCATCATCCCCTTCGACAACCCGGTGATGTTCGGCCTCGTGGGATCCCATCCGTCCATCGAGTCCACGTGGGCGAACTGCCTGTCCGCCCCGCGCTATCTCACGTTGTCCGAGGGCAAGCTGTACCAGGACATTCTCGGCGCTCCCTCCGCAGTTCGCGCATTCTCCGATTACGCGTTCATCTGGTCCGCTCGGATCAAGCCACACGAGGGCACGGTGACGGTCACGGTGAACGGGGAATCCGGAGACCCGCTGGCCACGATCACCTACCAGGCCTCCGAGGTGACGGTGACCCGGCACCCTGGCGGAGACAGCCGTTCCGCGGAGCTCGGCCCCGACGAATCGGGCTCGCTGACGATCTTCTACGACTCCCCCGTGTGTGAGGTCTTCGCCGACGGTGGCGCGGCCACGCTCACCAGCACGATGCCCAGCGAATCGCGCGTGGCATCCATCGACGTGTCCACCGCAGAGGGAGCTGTGGTGGAGTCCTCCATGCAAAGCTCCGGTCGGCAGATCATGCGCAGCCGCGCCGGACTGACCTCCCCGGAGGAGCAGGAGCGGTTCCAGGCCGAGGCGCTCATCGCCGACCGCGATGTGGCCGAGGACCTGTTCGAGGACTAAACCCAGACTCCCCTAGGCCTTAGCCAGGCGGGTGATCGCCGCGCGGGCGGTCACTTCCATGGTGTCCGGCAGCGCGGCAATGCGCTCCGCCAGCACGTCCGGGTGAATGTGGCGAGCAGACGGGCTCATGCCGATCTGCGCCGCGATGCTGGCCTGGTCCAAGTTCATGGTGAACTCGATCGTCTCGGAAGGCTCGACCGGCACGAGGTGACCGGAGGCCTGGGCGATCATGCGATCCACCTTGCCCTTTTCCACGTCGATGATGCCCAAGGGCTCGCGCAGCTCCCCGAGGTGACCGACCTCAGCGGTGAGCACCACCACCTGTCCCCCTGGGGTCAGGATGCGCGCGAACTCCGCAGCATTGCGTGGGGCGAAGACAACCATGATGGCGTCGACGCTTTCGGAGCGGATCGGCAACCGCGACCACGCATCGGCCACCACAGCACCGACGCGCGGGTGGGCGCTGGCCAACCGCTTGGCGGCGGCGGTGGACACATCAATGCCGATGCCGCGGGAGCCGTCGATGGTATCCAGCGTGTGCGAAAGGTAGTAGCCGGTGCCGGCGCCGATCTCCACGATGGAGGGGGCGGCGTCGTGTGCCACTCCACCATCGTCGAGGACGGTTTCCACGTGCTGAGTGACGGACTCCACGAACGGGGCAAAGTGGCCACCCGATAGGAAGGTCTCGCGGGCTTGGATCATGGAGGCGTCGTCGCCCGAATACCGCAGGCCGGACCCACCGGCCAAGGTCACGTACCCCTGGCGTGCAACGTCGTAGCTATGACCAGACTCGGAGACGAGAGTGCGCCACTCCTCGTCGCCCGCAGTCAGCCGCGACCCATCTACGGGATCGGCCAGGAGGTCAATCACATCTGCAAGCACGCCACAGTCCTTCCGCGTTGATAATGTTGATTATGCTGTCTCTTGTTGTCAATCGTTGCGTCGCGCTGTCTTCGATAGCGTTTCGCGTTCGGTTCCGAATCTTATCCCACTGGGCCAACCCGGCCGAACCCAGCACCCACGGAAGATACCCGTGGACGGCGACAACCCGCGGGGGTCACGGGGAGTCGTGCCGGAGGATCCTAGCGCATGAGCCACTGGATGAGGGTGCGGGCACCGAAGCCCGTGCCCAAAGGGGTGACCTCGTCATAGGTGGACTCCGCGCGGCCGGGCCCGGCGATGTCTAGGTGCACGAAGGGCACGTCGCGGGAGAAACGGCGCAGGAACATGGCTGCGGTCGTGGCACCCGGGCCCTTGGGGGTCTGCCGGACGTCCGCGATGGAGGAATCCACGGACTCCTCCAGGTAGTCGGGCATGGGCAGTGGCCACCAGCGCTCCCCCACGGCCGAGCCGCGGCGGGCGAGCTTGACTCCCACGCCCCAGTTCTTCGCGAACACCGCGCCGGTGCGCAGGCCCAGAGCAACCTTTGCCGCGCCCGTGAGCGTGGCGATGCTGACGATCACGCCGGGCTTGAACTTCTTGGTGGCATAGCTGATGGCATCGGCCAGCAGCATGCGGCCCTCGGCGTCCGTGTTGGAAACTTCCGTGGTGATCCCGCCGTAGTGTTCCACTACGTCGCCGGGGCGGTAAGCGTTGCCGCCGACCATGTTTTCCGCGGTGGGGATGAGCGCCACGACCTTGCGGGGAACCTGGCGCTGCGCGAGGGTGCGGAAGGCCGCGATCACGCTGGCGCCGCCAGTCATATCGGTGCGCATGGTGTCCATGCCCTGGGAAGGCTTGATGCTAATGCCGCCGGTATCGAAGGTGACACCCTTGCCCACCAACACCACGGTCTGGCGCTTGCGCTTCTTGCCCACAACCTCTGGGTCCCACACCAGCTCAATGAGGTAGGGCGGCCGGGTGGAACCCTTGCCGACGGCGAGGATGCCGCCGAAACCCTTGTCCTTGAGCCAGGCCTCATCGCGCAGGCGGATCTTCACGCCTTCGATGCCCTGCACAACATTGCGCGCCTGGGTGGCCAGCCACTCGGGAGACTTCACGTTGGCGGGGGCATTGGCGAGATCGCGGGACAGGCTCGTGGCGGCGCCCAGCGCGGATCCTGCATCGAGAGCACGCTCGAGCGTGGCAGTCTCGCGGCCAGCGGGCAGAACCACGTGGACTCGCCGCACCTTCGCGGGGCGGCGGCGGTTCGTGGTGACAAAGGTGTGCCCGCCGACGGTCAGGCCGATGGCCAGCGAGCGGAGGTTCTCCGCCGTGGCGGTCTCCGGCACGGTGATCTGCACCAGGTGCTTCTTGGCGCGGACGGGGTGGTGCTCGATGACCGTGTTGAGGCGCCGGACGATTGTTGCACCAGCGGCGCGCCAGCCATCATCGGCAAACTCGGAGCCCATGGTGAGGTCGATGGGACGGGTCGGCTTCTCCGGAACCTCGATGGCCCAGCTCCCGTCCGCCTGCAGCTCCATGTCCCCCGCGGTTCCCACGGTGATGTTCACGGGCATGACCTCGGAGCCGTCCTGAGGGGCACCCGAGGTGATGCGGACTACTTTCTGCGGAATGGACGGGATAGGGGTCACGATGAATATCCTCCGGGATTCGTATCCTGATTGCGCTGATTGTCCTGACTGCGCTCGAGGTGTTCCAATTCGGCCAGTCGTTGCTGCACCCGATCCAGAAAGTAATCAACTTCCTGGGGACTGTACCCGCGGGCGGACAACGTGAAAGCCACGTTGTTCATGCCTTCGGCGGTGATGGGCATCTGCTGCCACTGGCGGACATGCTCGCGGTCCACCACGGACTTTGCCACGGGCGGCAGAGCCTCGCCGCGCCCAAAGACCTTGCCTAGGAGGTAGGCCAGCAGCGCACCCACGATAAGGGCGCCCACCAAAGACATGATCCAGTACATAGCGTTTAATCTACCTTGCTCTCCATCGGAGGCTACCCACCGCGGTTAGCCCTCGGTGGATTCCTCCTGTTCCAAGGTGTCGAGTTCTTCAGCGATAGCTTCCTGCTGACGCTGCAGCTCGTATTGGCGGGTCTTGAGGTGTTCCACGCGGTCCTTGTGCGCCTCCACGCAGATGTTGATGGCTTCCTCCGGATCATCGGTCACGTGGAAGAGGTCCTCGTCCTCCGGTGAAATCATGCCCTCGGTGACGAGGCGCTCATGGATCCAGTCGGTCAGGCCGGACCAGAACTCCTTGCCGATGAGGATGATGGGGAACCTACGGATCTTCTCCGTCTGCACCATCACGAGCGCCTCGAAGAGCTCATCGAGGGTGCCGAAGCCACCGGGCAGGCAGATGAATGCCTGGCTGTATTTGAGGAACATCGTCTTGCGCACGAAGAAGTACCGGAAGTTCAGGCCCATATCCACCCACTGGTTGAGCCCCTGCTCCATCGGTAGCTCGATTCCCAGGCCGATGGACATGCCGCCGGATTCCTTGGCACCTCGGTTCGGCGCTTCCATAAGGCCGGGGCCACCGCCGGTGATCGTGGCGTATCCCGCCTTGTTGATGAGTTCGCCGAGCTTCCGGCCCGTCTCGTAGTAGGGGTGATCGGGCTTGACCCGCGCGGAGCCGAAGACCGTGATGGCCTTCGGGATCTTCGCCAAGGCGCCGAAGCCGTCCACGAACTCCGATTGGATGCGCATGACGCGCCACGGGTCGGTGTGCAGCCACTCCACGTTGGTCTGCTGATCCAGCAGACGCTGGTCGGTGGTGGATGCCTGCTTCTTGCGGTGCTGTTCGCCACGCAGCAGCAGCGGTCCCCGCATACTGAAATCACTGTTGGTCATGGTGGTGTGCCTTTCTTGCCGTCGCTGATCCAGTCACCGGTCTGGTCAACAGTCAAGTCACTGATCCAGTCACTGGCCTAGCTTGTGAAAACTTTGAATTGTTCCTAGTTGCTCTTCGTGGTCAAAAAGGCCACCAGCTGCTCGCTGACCTGCTCAATATCGGCCACCGGGCAGCGTTCGTCCTTGGTGTGGCACAGGCCCGGGTTGCCTGGGCCGAAGTTCACGGCGGGCACTCCCAGCCCGGAGAATCGGGACACATCGGTCCACCCGTACTTAGGCCCCACGTTTCCACCTGTGGCGGCGACCAGCGCCGCGGCCGCCGGTTGATCCAATCCGGGAAGGGCGCCCGCAGCGGCGTCGTCCACCTCCACCGAAAAACCATCGGACGGGTGATCGGGCGTGCCGACCCCGAGCACCTCGAAGGTGTGGGCCAAGGCCTCGTCGACGGTGCGGTTCGGGGCGTAGCGGAAGTTAATGAAAGCCCATGCCTCGTCCGGAATGGTGTTCGTGGCCACGCCGGACTCCGCGACCACTGCGTTCAGGCCCTCACGGTAGGTCAGCCCGTCGATCTCCACCTGCTGCGGCTCGTAATCCGCCACGCGGACCAGCACGCGGGCCAAGTCATGGAGTGCGTTGTGCCCCAGCCACGAGCGGGCGGAGTGCGCGCGCTCGCCGTGGGCGGTCACCTTCACGCGGATGGTGCCCTGGCAACCCGCCTCGATCTTGCCTGCCGAGGGCTCCCCCAGCAGCGCGAGGTTACCTTGGAGCAACTCCGGGGATTCCTCGGCCAAGTGGTGCAAGCCGTTGTACTTAGTGGCGACTTCCTCGCCTTCGTAAAGCACGAGGGTCAGGTCGCACTGCAGATCCGGGGAATTCGCCAGCGAAGCGAAAGCGTGGATGTAGCAAGCATCGCCGGATTTCATGTCCACGGAACCGAGGCCGAAGATCGTATCAGCCCCCGTGTCGGGGTCCGGGCCGCGGCGGGAAGGCACATTATCGGCCGGGGGTACCGTGTCAATGTGCCCGGCCAAGACCACTCTCTCCCCCAAATTGCGGTGGGTGCGCGCCACGAGCGTATTGCCGCGGCGGATGACCTCCACGTTGTCGATGGTGCGCAGAGCGGGCTCCAACGCATCGACAATGTCCTGTTCATGGTGCGATTCGCTATAAATATCCACCAGCTGTTCGGTCAAAGTGACCACATCGGCATGGATATCGATCGCGTGGTTGGTGTTCGGGGATTGTTCTGAATCATTCATCCCCACAGATCCTAGGCTGAAATTTTGCAGTTCGCTTACTATCCCCACCTGCACGTGTGGTCTAATTTTACGTATGTCTAACTCCGCGCACTCGGGTGCACAACCCGCCTCAGGAGCCGCCACGCACGATGCGGCTGCAGAATCGAATACCGCCGGGGCTCACCACGGGCCGAACCAACTGGGCAAAGGATTGAAGACCCGCCACCTCACGATGATGGGCTTGGGTTCCGCCATCGGCGCCGGCCTGTTCTTGGGTACCGGCGTGGGCATCAAGGCCGCTGGCCCGGCTGTGTTGCTCTCCTACCTCGTGGCGGGCATCATCGTCATCTTCGTGATGCAGATGCTCGGCGAGATGGCTGCGGCGCGCCCGGCCTCCGGCACGTTCGCCACGTACGGCCGCATGGCGTTCGGCAACTGGGCCGGGTTCTCCCTGGGTTGGCTGTACTGGTTCATGCTCATCATGGTGATGGGCGCGGAGATCACCGGCGCCGGTGCGATCATGGGCAACTGGTTCGGGGTGCCGGGCTGGATCCCGGGCCTGGTAGCCGTGGTGTTCTTCACCGCCGTGAACCTGGCTGCGGTGCGCGGCTTCGGCGAGTTCGAGTACTGGTTCGCCTTCATCAAGGTGGCCGTGATCATCCTGTTCCTGCTGGTCGGCATCGGCCTGCTGCTGGGCCTGTTCCCCAACTACGAGTCCCCCGGCCTGAGCCACTTCAAGGATTTCGCCCCGAACGGCATGTCCGGCATCGCCGCTGGCCTGCTGGCCGTGGCCTTCGCGTTCGGTGGCATCGAGATCGTGACGATCGCCGCTGCCGAGTCCGAGCACCCGTCTGAGTCCATCGCCAGTGCTGTGCGCGCGGTGATCTGGCGTATCTCGATCTTCTACCTGGGTGCGGTGTTCGTGATCACCGCCCTGCTGCCCTACGAGACCTTGGGCGAGGCATCCGGCGCGGCGGATTCCCCGTTCACTCGTGTGCTGGCGCTGGCTAACATCCCTGGCGTGGTGGTGTTTATGGAGATCATCATTGTGCTGGCCCTGCTGTCTGCGTTTAATGCGCAGATCTACGCCACCTCTCGGTTGATGTACAGCTTCTCCAAGACCGGCTACGCCCCCAAGACGTTCCGCAAGCTCAACCGCAGCCAGGTGCCGATCCACGCCGTGTGGTGCTCGCTGGTCTTCGCGTTCCTGTCCGTGGCTCTGCAGATCTGGGGTCCCGCCAACCTCATCACCATCCTGTTCAACGCCGTGGGCGGTTCGCTGCTGGTGATCTGGGTCATGATCAGCCTGTCGGAGATTAAGCTGCGCCCGCAGTTCGAGGCCGAGGGCTCCCTCAAGGTGAAGATGTGGGGCTACCCCGTGTTGCCGTGGGTCGCAGTGATCCTGCTGGCCGGGTTGGCGATCCTCATGCTCTTCGACACCGGCGCCCGCATGCAGGTCATCACCGTGGCCGTGGCGTTTACGGTGCTGTGCCTGATCGGTGTTGTGGTTGACAAGCGCGGCGGGGTGCGCGCCGAGCACACCTAACCCACTCCCCTTCGCGATTCCCCATGTGGAACCCCGCCGAGCCCCGCGGCTTGGTGGCGGCCACATGGGGTTTGTTTATTCTCGACGCCGCCACGTGCCGATCTTCTCCCTGCCTGTTGGGTAGACTGAACCATTATGACTGGAGCAATCGGAAATGGTTTTGCAACACTGACGAACGATGGAACCGTGCTCGATGCATGGTTCTACGACTTTGACCTGACGGACGAGGCACCCCAGGGTGGCGCCAAGGGCACCGAGCGCCTGGACGCCGGAGATGCCAACGCGGTGGATCCGCGCTTCTCCGAGCTGGCCGGCGAGGATGAGCTGCGCGGTGTGACCCGCGCGGCGATCCGCACAGTCATCGAGGATCTCGACGCCGCCCCGGAGGACACCTACGATGCCTACCTGCGCCTGCACTTGATTTCCGGGCGCAAGCTCAAGCCGCACGGCTGCAACCTGGATGGCGTGTTCGGCAAGCTGAACAATGTGGTGTGGACCAACCACGGCCCCTGCGCTGTGGAGGGCTTCGAGATCGTACGCGGCCGCCTGGAAGCCCAGCGCGGACCTGTGACCGTGTACAGCATCGACAAGTTCCCCCGCATGGTCGACTACGTGGTGCCCACCGGCGTGCGCATCGGTGACGCCGACCGCGTTCGCCTGGGCGCTCACTTGGCTGAGGGCACCACCGTGATGCACGAGGGCTTCGTGAATTTCAACGCAGGCACCCTGGGCTCCTCCATGGTGGAGGGCCGCATCTCCGGCGGCGTGGTCGTGGGCAACGGCTCCGACATCGGCGGCGGCGCGTCGATCATGGGCACCCTGTCCGGTGGCGGCAAGCAGGTCATCTCCATCGGCGAGAGCTGCCTGTTAGGCGCCAACTCCGGTGTGGGCATCTCCTTGGGCGACCACGTCACCGTGGAGGCCGGCCTGTACGTGACCTTCGGCACCAAGGTCACCGTCTACGGCATCGTTGCTGAGGAGGCCGATGTGGAGGACGGCACCGTGGTGAAGGCCGCAGAGCTGTCTGGCCACAGCAACATTCTGTTCCGCCGCAATTCCACCACCGGTGCGGTCGAGGCCGTTCCGGCCGGTCGCGCGGTCACCCTGAACGAGGATCTGCACAAGAACTAACCTCTTGTCGCTCGCGCGGCCGCGAGACACCAATCTGAAGAACCCACTCGTGCAGTGGGTTCTTTTTGTGCTTAGGGTTGCTGTACAGTCGTTATTAGAAACTTATTGAAACTGGCTGGTCGATCACCGGCTCGGTGGCGAGGAGAGCGATTACCTATGACAAAGCACAGCCATTCCCACGGCCACTCCCACAGTCACTCCCACGATCACGGCCTATCAGCCGCAGGCGCAACCGCCAAGGGTCGCAGCCGTCTCACCGCCGTGATCGTTATGACCACGGTGGTGTTCGTCGCCGAGCTCATCGGCGGCCTCGTCTCCGGTTCGTTGGCGCTGCTGGCAGACGCCGGGCACATGCTCTCCGACTCCGTTGGCCTCGTCATGGCGGGGATCGCCATGTTCATCGGCACCCACAAACCAACCCGCCGGTCCACCTACGGCTTCCGCCGCGCCGAGGTCATCGCCGCAGCGATTAACGCCATCGCCGTGGCCGCGATCGCAATCTTCATCCTCGTGGAAGCCATCGGTCGCCTCCGCAACGCGGAAGCCCCCATCAACACCCTCACGATGGGCATCATCGCCACCATCGGATTGATCTCCAACATCATCGCCGCACTACTGCTGCGCGATTCCACCGATCACTCCATGAACCTCAAGGGCGCGTACCTCCACATTCTCGCCGACCTCCTAGGGTCCGTGGCGGTCATCCTCGCCGCCGTCGTCATCGCCTTCACCGGCTGGCGCGGGGCAGACACCATTGCCTCCGTCATCATCGTGCTCATTATCATTCCGCGGGCCTACCAACTCCTCCGGGAAGCCGGGAGGGTGCTGATGGAGCAGGTCCCTGACGGCGTCGATACCGAAGCGATCCAGCGAGACATCGAGGCCCTCGATCACGTAGACCACGTCCACGATCTACATGTCTGGTCCGTCGACGGGCAACGCCTCATGGCCACCGTGCATGTCGTGTCCACCGCAGACACACTCCCCGGCTGCGGACTTCTCGACGAGGTACAACACATCTTGGGATCAACCCACCACGTCGACCACTCGACGGTTCAAATTGAACACCCCGATCACGCTCACCACGAGACCGGGGTGTGTGAACACGGCGAAAGCTAGTTGGTGAGCTAGATCCTCTCGCCGGATTCCGCATCGAAGTGATGCGTGCGAGTCGGGGTAATCCACAACGTCTCGCCGGCGTGGCGGCGCCTGCCGTTGATCATGAAGTGTTCGCGCAGCAGGCGCACCGCCAAGGTATCCCGCGTGGCAAAGCCACGGGATTCTACGGGATGACAGTACGCGTACGCCTCGCTGCCCAGCTCTTCGATCTGCTCGATCTCGACAACCAGCGCGCCGGGCGTCTCCGTACTGTGGACCTCCCAGTCCTCACTGCGAATACCCAGCTGATACTCCTTCTGCGCGGCATCGGCGCTCTGTGGCGCGAGCTGTGTGCTCATCCATTCGGGGCGGTCGCCGCCCGCGGGCATGTCGATGAAGTTCATCGTGGGTGACCCGATGAAGGAGGCGACGAAGGCGTTCGTGGGGGCGTCGTAAATCTCCTGAGGACTACCGACTTGCTGCAGCAGGCCATCTTTCATGACGGCCACCCGATCCCCCATCGTCATGGCCTCTACCTGATCGTGGGTGACGTAGACGGTGGTGGTCCCCAACCGCCGCTGTAGATTTGAGATCTGCGAGCGGGTGGAGACACGGAGCTTGGCGTCCAGGTTCGACAGCGGCTCGTCCATGCAGAACACGGCCGGGTCGCGCACGATGGCGCGGCCCATAGCCACGCGCTGGCGCTGACCACCGGAGAGCTGACCCGGCTTGCGGCCCAACAGCTCGGTGAGCTCGAGGATCTCCGCAGCCTCCTGCACCTTCTTCTTCACCTCGGGCTTGGCCATGCCGCGGTTGCGCAGGGCGAACCCCATGTTGTCCTCCACCGTCATGTTTGGGTAGAGGGCATAGTTCTGGAACACCATCGCCACGTCGCGGTCCTGCGGGGCCACACCAGTGGCATCCGCCCCACCGATAAGGATGCGACCCTCATCGGTGGGTTCCAGGCCAGCGAGCATGCGCAGCGTGGTCGACTTGCCACAGCCCGAGGGACCGACGAGCACCAAAAACTCGCCATCGGCGATCTCGAGGTTCATGGACGTCACCGCATAGTTGCGGTCTTTGCCCGACCGGCCGATCTTCTTGAGACCTTTGGGGGCGGACAAATAGATGCGGCTTGCGCCGTCGAATGTTACGGAGGCCATGGAGCGGGCCATCTCCTTTGGGTTGAACTGGGACTATTAGCCCTTGAGCTTGGGCTTGATCTGGGACTCGTAGGCCTGCTGCAGGTCGCTCTGCAGGCGGCCCATGGTGGACTCAATGTTGTCGCCATTGACCAGGATGGACTCGAACGCGCCGCCGATCTTCTGGTCCGCGCCGGGGATAAACACGCGAGCGTTATCCTGCGAGCGGGTGTGCGGCAGCTGGTCGATGGCGGTCTGGTAGTTCGGGTGCTCCTGGAGGAACTTCTTCTCCTCCGGGTCGTTGGCGGCGTTGGTGCGTACAGGCATGTAGCCAACCTCGCGGGACCAGTACGCGGTGTTGGTGTCATTGGTGATGAAGTTGATGAACTTCGCGGCGTTGACCTTGCGCTCGTCGTCGATGCCCGAGGGGATGGCCAGGCCGGCGCCACCGGTCGGGCAGCCGCCGGTGCCGTTCGGGTTGGGCAGCGGTGCGGTGCCGACGTTGAACTTGGAGTTGCCCAGGATGCCGGAGAGGTCGCCGGTGGAGGCGATGGCGGATGTGTAGAGCCCCGCGGAGAAGTCGTTGGCGATGGACTGGGAGATAGACGCGTAGCCGTCCTTGGAGACGGTGGACTTCAGCCACTCGACGGACTTGATGGTGCCCGGGGAGGTGAACTTCATGTCCCAGCCGTCGGAGTAAGCGCCGCCAAGGGTCCACATGGGGCCTTCGAAGGTCCAGGAGAGGTAATCCACTGCGTTGCCCCAGCCGTGGGCCTTGGCATCGCCTATGACGCCCTTGAGCTTGTTTGCCCATTCATCCATCTCGGGCCAGGACTCGGGGCCGCGGTCCGGCAGGCCGGCCTTCTGCCACATGTCCTTGTTGTAGTAGAACAGCGGGGTGGAGCGGGCGAACGGCATGGCGTAGTGCTTGCCGTCCAGGTTGTAGTCCTCGTAGAGGGACTTCACGAAGGTGCTGGTATCGATGCCTGCCTTCTGAGCGACATCCTCAACCGGGGTGATCTGCTTGTTCAGGGCGAAGTTGAACCACCAGACGTCCGAGAGCATCACGACGTCTGGCAGGTCACCGCCGGACAGGGCCGCGTTGAACTTCTGGGCGCACTCCTCGTAGTTCTTGCCGGCATCGACAAGATTGACCTTGAGGTCCGGGAATTCCTTCTGGAAGCGGTTGATCAGTTCTTGCTCGGTGGCCTTGGACTGGCCGGGGTGGGACGACCACCAGGTGATGGTCTTACCGTCTCCACCCTGGGTGGAGTTGGAGCCGGTTCCGGCGCAGGCGGTCAGGGCCACAGAGCTGGCTGCGGTGACGCCCGCCAGGGTCAGGAAGCTGCGGCGGTTCACAACGCGGCCGCCGAATGGGGTGCGGGAGCGCAGGGCGTACGGGTGGAAGTTGGACATTCGAGTTTCTCCGTTTCGCTGTCGGATTGTTGAGGTTGGATTTCTTCAGGTCGGATTATTGAGATTGGATTGTGGGCTCGACCAGCAGGTTTAGAACACGCGGCTACCCCTTCACTGCGCCCGTGGTCAGGCCCTTGATCATGTACTTCTGCAGGAAGATGAACAGGACGATGATCGGGAGCATGGTCAGCAACGTGGCGGCCATGACTGGCCCCCAGTTGGTCACGCCGTCGCTGTTTTGCAGCAGTGTCAGGCCGACCGGCAGTGGGGCGACCTTGTCGGTGTCCGCCATGAGGTACGGCCACAGGTACTGGTTCCATTCGTTGACCACGGTGATCACGGAGAACGCCACCAGTGTGGGCCCGGAGATTGGCAGCAGGACCTTGAACAACAACTGCATGGAGCTGGCACCATCCATGCGGGCGGCTTCGATGAGTTCCTTGGGCAGGCTCAGGAAGTGGTTGCGCATGAGGAACGTGCCGAAGGCCACGCCCGCCAACGGCACGATGATGCCCTGGAAGGTGTTGCGCCACCCCAGGTTGGAGACCAACGCGTAGTTGGAGATCTGGGTGATCTCACTGGGAACCATCAGCGCCGAGATGACGATGATGAACACCAGGTTGCGGCCGGGGAACTTCAGCACGCTCAGTGCGTAGGCGCTGACAACGCCCAGCGAGATCTTGATGACGCACAGGATCACAGTGATGATCACCGAGTTGCGGAAGTAGTGGTAGAAGGGCACGCGGTTGGTGGCGTCGTCGTAGTTCTGGACGTAGACGTCGTGCGGGTACCACGTCACCGGCTTGCTGTAGATCTCCCCGTGGGTCTTCAACGATCCGATGATCGTCCAGTACAGCGGCAGGCCGATGAGAATGAGGATGAAGATGATTCCGGCGTAGCCGACGAGCTTTTTTGACAGGTGTGGCATGGGGGCTGCTCCTACATCTTCTCGTTCTTATCCATGTACTTGACCTGCAGCAGGGTGAAGAACAGCAGAACAAGGAACAAGATGGTGGCGATGGTCGCGCCGTAGCCAGCGCGGAAGTTCACGAAGGTTTCCTGGTAGATCTGGTAGACCAGCGTGGTCGTGCCGTTGCCCTGGGGGCCTCCTCGAGTCATCACGGAGATGATGTCGAAGACCTGCACGGAGTTCAGGGTGACGGTGATGGAGAGGAAGAATGTCGAAGGGCGCAGCTGCGGCAAGATCACCTTGGTGAACTTCGCCCACCAGCCAGCGCCGTCGATTGCTGCGGCCTCGTCCAGCTCACGGTTAAGTCCCTGCAGAGCGGCGAGGTAGATCACGAAGGTGTAGCCGAGGTTCTTCCACACAAACGTGAACGTCACCATGAACAGTGCCCATTTCGGTTCGCCGTAGAAGTTGGGCGCGGTGATGCCGAACCAGCCCAGTAGGCTTTGCACCATGCCGAAGTTCGGGTCGAAGACGAACTGGAAGGCCAGGCCAATGGCTGCGCCGGAAATCGCAAAGGGTGCGAAAGCAATGGAGCGGGCGAAGTTTCGACCGCGCAGCTTTTGATCCAAGATCAGGGCGAGGAGTAGACCCAGAACCATGGATCCCACCACTGCGGCACCCGTGAATACGACGGTGTTGAACAGGATTGTTCCCGTGTCGTCGCGGGTGAACCATTCCTTGTAATTCGCCCAGCCCACGAAGGTGGCCAAGGGGGAGGAAATATTCCAGTCGAAGAAGGACAACCGGATGTTGTCGATCAGCGGCCGGTAGGTGAAGATGACCAGCAGGATCAGGTTCGGGGCAAGAAGGCCGATGGCCAGGAGGGCCTCGCGGCGCTTAGCTGCGCTAGCTTTCTTTCGCAGGCGAGCCACGTCGTTCACGTTGGACTGCGCCTTGTGTCCTGCTGTACGGGTGGCATCTGGGCGGCCATCAGGGCTGGTCAAGCCACTGGTCGGCGGGCCAGAGGTGCCGTCACTGGTTTCGATCACCAGGTCAATATAGGGGGCACGTTTTACGCGGAGCTGTCCTGAAAGTAAACACTTGTGTTCGTTGGCTTAACGCAACATGACCTATGTTTTTTAAGGCACAACGATGGGATCCGTCCAACTATGTGGACAACCCTAAGAATATCGGCGAGGTAAACGGGAAATATCGAGGTGATGAACAGTTTCACTGGCGACATCCAGACGCATGGATAACTCCACGGCTCGCAATTGCAGGGGAACGTCCGGCCTCTCATCGGCCTCCATCGGGCGATAGACCGGGTATGTGTTATCTGCCACAATCGGCGCGCCCAGATGGTTCATCACCACCCGCAGCTGATGCGTATGACCAGTAGTGGGCCGCAACCGGTAAAGCCGGTAACCCTCTGTGCCCTGTGTGCTCTGTGTGCGCTGTGTGGCGTGTTCGCCACGCACCTCCGGCACCCCCGGCAACTCCGGCAGCTTCTCCACCACCGTCGTGGTCATCACCGACTTCGGAACAGCAGGGGAATTGACCACCCGGACCTGCGGATCATCTTTGATCTTCACCATGCGCAGTTTCACCGTGCGGGGCGTTCCCACGGGCAACCACGGCAAATCAGCAGCAACCGCGTGGTAGGTCTTGGCCACCTGGTGGCGCTGGAATTGCATGTGGAGGAACCGGCGCGTCTCCAGCCTGCGGGACAACACCAAGAGCCCTCCCGTCCACCGATCCAACCGATGCACCGCCACCAGGTTCGGCTCATTGCGGCGCACCCGCAACAGCGATTGCGCCGTGGCGCGCAGCAGTCCCCCATTCGGCGTGGAAGGCAGACCATGTGGCTTGTCGATCACCACGGCATCGGCGGTCTCTGCCACGAGGGGGATGTCAAGGTCCAACAGCCATTGCGGTTCCGGAGCGAGGTGAGGATGGACCCAGGCTGGCGTCGGCGATTCAAGAGGCGCACCGGGCGGCAACGCAGTACCGGCAGCGAACGGGGAATCTCCCGCGGCGGCGGCCACGTACTCACGACCGCCATCGGGCACGTGGTCGTGGAGAACGATCCTGACGGCCGAGACCCCCTGCCTCGGCTCCGGCCACCATCGCTGCAACGCGGGCACGGGGCACCAACCGCCCGGCTCGGCCTAAGCCGACGGTTCCGTCGGAGCCGTCGGAGCGGACGGATCCGCAGGAGCCAATTCAGCCAGTCGCTGCGCGGCAGCCTGAATCTTCTCATCCGTGGCGGTCAGGCCCACGCGGACGAAGTTCTGACCGGTCGGGCCGTAAAACTCACCGGGGGCAACGAGGATCCCCAGCTCCGCGAGCCGCTCTACGGTCGCGCGGCCATCGATGCCCTCAACGCCCTCGGTGGCCCACAGATACAGGCCGGCCTCGGAGTGCTCCACGGTAAAGCCCGCGTCCTCGAGGGCGTTCTTCAGGATCGTGCGACGCTTCCGATAAGTCTCCTTCTGCAAGAACTCATGATCGTCCTCGCTGAGCGCGGCGACCATCGCCTCCTGGATGGGGCCCGGGTTCATCAGGCCGGCGTGGCGGCGCACCTCCAGCAGCTCCTTGATGAGGTTCGCATCGCCGGCCAACCAGCCAGCGCGGTAGCTCGCCATGTTCGAGGACTTCGACAGGGAGTGCACGGCGATGAGGTTCGTGTAGTCGTCATCGCACACGCGCGGGTCCAGGATGGACACGGGCTCCTCGCCCTCCCAGCCGAGGGCCAGGTAGCACTCGTCGGAGACAACAATGGTCCCCCGCTCCCGCGCGAACTCCACGACCTTGCGCAGGTGATCGACACCCAGCACGCGGCCGTGGGGGTTGGCGGGCGAGTTGATGTAGATCAGCGCGGGGGTCTGCGGCCCCAGCTTGAGCAGCGAATCGCTGCGCACCACCGTGCAGCCGGCGAGCTTCGCGGAAACCTCGTAGGTCGGGTACGCGAGCTCCGGAATCACCACGGTATGCTGCTCCCCCAAGCCCAGCAGGGTGGGCAGCCACGCGATGGCTTCCTTCGTACCCACGACGGGCAGCACATCACCGGCATCGCCCGTCACCCCGAAGCGGCGACTCATCGCGCCTTTGATGGCCGCGCGCAGCGCCTCGGTGCCCTTCGTCTGCGGATACCCAGGCTCCGCGGCCGATTCGGCCAGGGCAAGCTGGATAAACGGCGCTACCGGGTCAACGGGAGTGCCGACAGACAGGTCCACGATGCCGTCCGGGTGTGCCTGCGCCTTGGCCTTTGCCCCGGCGAGGGAGTCCCACGGAAAATCGGGCAGGCGGGAGCCAGCAGAGTTGCGCTGAATCGCCACGGTATTACTCCGCCTGCGGGGGCAGTTCGGCGACGAGCGGAGCGTCGAAGTCCTGTGGGCCCAGCTTGGCGGCGCCGCCGGGGGAACCGAGGTCGTCGAAGAAGGCCGCGTTGGCGTCGTTGTACTCTTCCCACTCGTCCGGCACGTCATCTTCGTAGAAGATTGCCTCGACGGGGCACACGGGCTCGCAGGCGCCGCAGTCCACGCACTCGTCGGGGTGGATGTACAGGGAACGCTTGCCTTCGTAAATGCAGTCGACGGGGCACTCCTCAACGCATGCCCGGTCCATCACGTCCACGCAGGGCTGCGCAATCGTGTAGGTCATTGGAAGTCTCTCCTACTTTGTACACACGTGGGGCAAAGATTGTTCTGGGCGCGATGTCCAGGTCGTCGGTCTTTGCCGTGTGGTTGTCGTTGTTGTTGGTCGGTCTAGTCTGCGGTTAGTTCTATTACTAGCTCTACTAGCTCGATCTCCGAACTAGATCTTAGCCCACTTCCTGCTGCTATCCGGCACTGCCTCCGCCGCGTTTGTGCTGCGTCTCCGGCGTCGGTAGCCGCATGAGCAGTGGCCACGCCGCGCCGAGGGCTCCGGCGATCATAAGCAGCATGGACCACAACGTGCCCGGCAGCAACGTGTCACCGCCGAACGGAAGGTTCGGCCATGCGCCGACCAGCACGTATCCCAGGACCCACACGATGGCGGGGATGCCTGCGATGGTGCGGTTGTCGGTCCACAGCAGCGCGGTTTTGGTGATGACGGCGTTGAACCAGGGCGCGAAGATGATCGGCCACGGTAGCGGGTAGGTGGTGTCACCCACGGTGATGCGTGTGCCGATGTACAGCACAGATATGAACAGGCCGAAGAGCGCGCCGATGCTGAGCCAGACGATCCCGGAGATGCGCTCAGCGCGGGTGGTGTCTTTGCGCACCTGGGATTTGTTGGGGTTTCCCCAGTCTGGCTCGTCCGCCACGACGAACTCGCTCTTCGACTTTTTCGCGTTCACTCTTCACACTCTATCGTTTATAGACCGATCGGTTCACATTGGGTTGGTGGGGCCTAGGCTCGCCGGGCTAGCTCCACGCTGTTGCGGCGTAGTTATCGTCGACGCCACCAGCCGTGTACCCCACCGTATAGCTCTCGGTATCCAGCAGTGGCTGGGCGATGAGGTTCGACAGGGCATACAGCACCGGTTCGTGGTCTCGACTCTCCGGGTTGACATCGCTGGACGATCCATCCGCAACCCAGATCTGCGTGGCGTGGGCGCGCATGGCGGCCTGCTTCGCTGCGACATCCCGCTCGGTGCCGTGCACCACGAAGTCCACGTCGCTGCTGTCCACGGCCGCAATGTCGCCCTCCTCCGGCCAGCGCCAGCCCGCGGGAGCTTCGGAGCCACGCGCGGTGGCGAGCACCTCATCCACCCGCTGCTTCTCCGTGACACACCAGATGATTTGCTTCGGCGCGGCCGGGTTGTTGGTTGCAGCCATCTTCTCCACAGCGGCGTGGGTGATCTGGTGGGCCCGAATATGATCTGGGTGGCCGTACCCGCCGTCCGGTCCGTAGGTGGCGACCACATCTGGTTGGATGTGTTCGATGACGGCGATGAGCTGGTCGATCTGCTCCTGCCGGTTGTCCTCGCGATCCGGGTTGGAGAAGGCATCCTCCCGGGCGATGCTCGGAGTGCCGGCCATTCCGGAGTCTCGCCAGCGCCCCACTCCCCCGAGGAAGTGTGGCCCGTGCGGGGTGCCGTTGTTGACGCCCAGCTCGTTGACACCCAGCGCGGCGAGCGCTTCCCGCAGCTCGCTAATGCGGTAACCGCCAAGCATTCCGGTTCCGCGCGGGTTCTGATCGGGGTCCACGAGGTTCTGGTATTTCTCACCGATGACCTCCCCTTCCTCGCCCATGGTGCAGGTGAGAACGTGAACGTCTGCCCCCATCCGCGCGGCCTTGGTGAGCATCAGCCCGTTGAAGAGCGTTTCATCGTCTGGGTGTGCGTGCACGGCTAGCAGGCGCGGTGTTGACGCTGCCTCCTGTGATGTCACTTCTTCTTTCCTCCTTCAGTGCTGGTTGCGGTAGTCGCTTCTGTGCTGGTTTCGGTGCTCGTTGCGGTAGTCGCCTCTGTACTCTCCGACGGGCTGGCCGTCTCGTTGCTATCGCCGTTCGCGTTCTGCCCCGGCTTGGCGGTGAGTGTCCACGTCGGCGCGCTGATGAGGATGCCGCTGTCGTCATCCGTCGGCCAACTGTTCAGCCTCTCACTCGGGCCGGAGAGCAGGTCGAGCGCAGCGAAGGCCGCACTGTCCGGCAGGATCGGCAGCACGGTGGATTGCCGTGCGATCGCCGCGTTGAGCTCCTCCTTGGCGTCGTTGAGGCTCTCGTCGCCGCGGGTAAGCTTGCCGATGATGGAGTCGATCTCGGTGCTGCAGATCGATCCGAGGTTGCCACCCTGCGGTCGGGTCTTGTCGTCCGACGCCACCCCACTGTCCCCTGCCTCGGCCGTGGATGTGGGCTTGTTCGTCTCTGATGCACTAGTGGTTTTTGCGTCTCTAGCGTCCTTGGAGCTGTCGGTGGAGGTCGCGGCGGAGCAGCTGAACTGGTCCATGTACTTCGACACCGAATCGGCGCTATCTTGCCACGTCACCACGCCGTCCACTTCACCCTTGGGAAGCTGGGTGCCAAACAGGTCGTTGGGCTCGGCGGTGCGTACAACCGTTGCTACTCCTGCGCGGTTGAGCTGGTCTGCAGCGGTGCGCGCGGCAATGATGGCGGTCTGGTCATCGTTGGGAGCGGCGAGAATCAGCGGGTCATCGCTGTTGGTCGTACCCGCGCTGCTGGTGCGGGATTCGCTTTCCCCGTCGCCGGTAGGCATCACGTTCCATGAGGGCGCCTTAATGGAGTTCGATCCCTCCACGATTTCGCCAATGATGTTTCGGTTGAGCACGTCGAGCACGCGCTGCCGGGCCTGCCTGTTCGACATGCGGGAGCTGGCCTGGTTGAGCACCACGTTGAGCTGCACCTCGCGTGCCGTGGTGCGGGTGCGGATCTTATCGAGCTGGGAGAAGATGAGGTCCGTCGTGGCGCTGGGTCGGGTGCGATAAGCCTGAATCTGCTCGGTGCGCAGCATCTGAGCGCCCATGGAGTTATTCGCCACGGTGGTAAAGCGCAGAACGTCAGTCTTGGCGGGCTGGCGGCCCCAGTAGCGATCGTTGCGCTGCAGTTCCACGATGCCGCGCCCCTCGTTAACACTCTTCACCGCATAGGCGCCCGCGGATGCGGCGGAATTGCCCTGCATCATAGAGGCGAAGTTCTGCCCCTCCGCGCGGTAGATGTGGCTGGGTAGAAGGTGCTGGAACAGGTCCTTCCACGGTGTGAAGGGCTCATCGAGATGCACCACGATCTGGCCGGCCTTGTCGCCATCAGTAATGGAGACAATGTGGGAGTAGACATTCTTACCGGCGGCGGTCGGCTCCTTGGAGATGACCTCGGCCAGGTACTGGAAATCCGAGATGGTGATCGGGGTGCCATCCGACCACTGCGCCGCGGGGTTCAGCGTGTAGGTGACCTCCGTGGGCGCCGAATCGTCGTCGGTTTTCACGTCCGTGATGAAGTTGCTGTCCAGGGTCTTGCCCTGAGAGCCGGAGATGAACACACTGGGAAGCGTGAGATCCGCGATGGCGGCGACCACGGGGTCGTGGTTGCCGACCACGTGCGGGTTGAGGTTCGTGGTGAACGGATCCACGCCCACCGTGATTTCGCGCAGGGCCTTCGCCGGAGGCTGCGTCACAGGGGCATCAGTCTGGGTCGTCGATGCCGGATCGACGGCGGGCGGATCGGCTGGGTTGGCCTGGCACGCCGCGAGCACCATCACCGAGCCGAGGGCCAGGGCGGCCGCTGGTGGCGTCGAACGACCATGATCTCTACCAGACAAGAACCGACGTCCGATGACCATGGGCGAACCTCCAACACGGCGCCATTGCGGGGCGCCACACTTTGCGACTAACTATCGGGCGAACGTCGCGGGAAGGAGCGCACGGCGCTCTCTTCAAGCGCTTACGCGTTGTTGTTGCGCTGCTTCTCGCGGGAACGGGCGCGGGCGCGCTCCGTCGCATTCAGAATAACCTTACGCACACGAACGACATCGGGGGTAACCTCCACGCATTCGTCGCCGCCACAGAACTCCATGGCCTCCTCGAGGGTGAGGTTGCGGGCCTTGGCGAGGGTCACGGTGGCGTCCGCGGTAGCGGAGCGCATGTTGGTGAGCTTCTTTTCCTTCGTGATGTTGATGTCCATGTCTTCATCACGGTTGTTCGCACCCACGACCATGCCCTCGTAGGCCTCAGCACCGGGCTCCACGAAGAAGGTGCCGCGGTCTGCCAGCTGCATGAGGGCGTAAGCGGTGATCTGGCCGGAACGGTCAGCCACGAGGGAGCCGGTCGCGCGGTCCTTGATCTCACCAGCCCACGGCTCGTAGCCCGCGGAGTAGCTGTTGGCGATGCCGGTGCCGCGCGTTTCGGTCATGAACACGGTGCGGAAGCCGATAAGGCCACGGGCGGGCACCACGAAGCGCATGCGGATCCAGCCGGAACCGGTGTTGTCCATGCCCTCCATGCGGCCCTTTCGGGCGGCCATGAGCTGGGTGATTGCGCCGAGGTGCTCTTCCGGAACGTCGATAATCATGTTCTCGAAAGGCTCCTGGAGCACGCCGTCGACGGTGCGGGTGACCACCTGGGGCTTGCCCACGGTGAGCTCGAAGCCTTCGCGGCGCATGGTCTCCACCAGCACGGACAGCGCCATCTCGCCGCGACCCTGGACTTCCCAGGCATCCGGGCGGTCAGTGGGCAGCACGCGCAGGGACACGTTACCGATGAGCTCCTGGTCCAGGCGGGCCTTGACCATGCGGGCGGTGAGCTTGTCGCCGCCGCCACGGCCTGCCATCGGGGAGGTGTTCACGCCGATAGTCATGGAGATCGCGGGCTCGTCCACGGTGATGCGCGGCAGGGCGACGGGGTTCTCCGGGTCGGCGAGGGTGTCGCCGATCATGATGTCGTCAATGCCGGAAATCGCGGCGATGTCACCGGCGATGACTTCCTCGGCGGGCACGCGGGTCACGCCCACGGTGCGCAGCAGCTCGGCGATTTTGGCGGTCTTGGTGTGCATCACGCCGTCTTCGTCGTAGTGCAGCCAGGCGACCTGCTGGCCCTTGCGCAGCTTGCCCGCGTGGATGCGGACCAGGGCGATGCGGCCCAGGAAGGAAGAGGAGTCCAGGTTGGTGACGTGCGCCTGCAGCGGGCCATCCACGTCGGCGGAGGGCTCGGGCAGAACCTCGTAGAGCACGTCGAACAGCGGCTGGAGGTCCTCGGAATCGGGCACGTTGCCGTTGCCGGGGTTCTCGGTGGATGCCTTGCCCTCGCGGCCCGAGGTGTACAGCACGGGCAGGTCGAGCAGCTGCTCGGCGGCCTCGGCAGCTTCGTCATCCTCCAGAGTGGAGGCAAGTTCCAGCAGGAGGTCCTGGGATTCTTCCACAACCTCGTCGATGCGGGCATCGGGGCGGTCGGTCTTGTTCACGCAAATGATCACGGGCATCTTGGCGGCGAGCGCCTTGCCGAGCACGAAGCGAGTCTGCGGCAGCGGGCCTTCGGAGGCGTCGACGAGCAGCACCACACCATCGACCATGGACAGGGCGCGCTCCACCTCACCGCCGAAGTCGGCGTGGCCGGGGGTGTCGATGACGTTGATGATGAGATCCTGGCCGTCCTTGCCCTGACCCTTGCGGCGGATGGCGGTGTTCTTGGCGAGGATGGTGATGCCCTTTTCCTTCTCCAGGTCACCGGAGTCCATCACGCGCTCTTCAACCTCGCCGTGGGAGGAGAATGCGCCGGATTGGTGCAGCATGGCATCCACGAGGGTGGTTTTGCCGTGGTCAACGTGCGCGACGATGGCGACATTGCGGAATTCAGTCAAGGACACAGATCAAATACTTTCGTGTTGTTTCTACTTGCGGGGTGGGGTGTCGCTGGTGCGGTATTCGCCGAAGCTCTCTTGTGTTCGACGCCCCTACGTACGCCCCGGCACACTGCCATTCGTGGGGTGCCGACGGGGTGCTGGGTGTAAAGCCAGCGTCGCGGCGTGGGCCTTGTTACCGGTCATCCCCTCGCCTGTGCTGGCGGGACGCGACACCTACCCATACCGTTACTTAGGCTACTCCCTTCGCGCATCTTTTCGCATCCGGGTGACATAGGGGGAAGGCGGGGGGATCCTTGTTGGAGGGGTTTCACGGTTTCTTTTTTGGTTTGTTCTGCGTACCAAAGAAAAACTGCTATTGTTAGCAAAAGCTGCATATAGCGTGACAAATGTTACGTATGTGACTAATGTGACTGGCGAGTTTGCCAGTTCGAGTGATTCATAGCGAACTCACTGACGTTTCCCACCGTTCTTCACCGTCCAGCTCACTGTGCCCTTGGGTGGGGCATCATTGCCGGACACACATTTTTCTCGAAAGGCTCCCCCGTGGCTATCTCCCGTCGTTCCTCCCGAGTGGTCGCCGCCATTAGCGCTGCCTGTGCACTGGCTGTGCCGACTGTCGTCGTCCCCACCACCGCAAGTGCCCAGGTTCCCGTCCAGAGCCCGGTTGACCAACTGGGTCGCCCGGCACCTTTCGTGCTCGACCAGATCGAAACCTTCGCCAACAACCCGCAGCTGCCGGAGAAGGTTCGCTCCTCCCTGCTGCGCGTGGTGAGCTTCTTCCGCGGAGACGGAAAGCCCGGCGTGCCGATCCCGCAGAACGGCCCCGCTTTCACCCAGTTCGGCTGGCCCACCATCGCCGGCCAGTGCATTGCTGGCAAGAACAACTCCATCGGCACCGCAGCTGCCGTTCCCGGCCCGGCTCCGCTGCCACTGCCCGGCATCAAAGCCGGCGAAGTGAACTTCGTCTTCACCGCACTGGGGACCGGCAAGGTAGCCCCGCAGCAGCACACCGCCATGAATGTTCACTGGATCAACATCAACACCGGCAAGATCGGCCACACCCCGCTGGGCTTCAACGGTCTTAACCCGGACGGCCCCGCTACCATCAACGGTACCGCCGACACCGGCCGTGGCACCGTCATCGCCCTGCTGGAAGGCGGCGTGAGCACCGACGAGGGCCAAGCCGGCGTTGCTAACTGCAACTACGCCCCCACCGCGGCTCTCATCCAAGTTCCGTAAATCAGCTCGGCAAACCACTTCGGCGCCACGAACCACCAAGAACCACCAAGAACCACGCACGACGCGGGCCATACTCAACTCCTGCAGCGCGACAACGCGCTGAGGGCTGGATGGGCCGCGTTTTGACTTTTCCAAGCCCCTTTTCTTCCCCGCCCTTGCCCACGCCCGTACCCGTCACTGCACTCGGTCAAGTATGTGCGTGGGGTTCGGCGTCGAATATGAGGATCGGCACGAAACCCTACGAGAAAGCGAGCGAGTGATACGCCATGGCTGACCTCCACCCCGTCAAAGAAGAGACATTCGCCATCTCTGAGATGACAAACATCGACCCCAAGGGATTCACACGGGAGGTGGATATCTACCGTGTGATTCCCACGCCGCGCGGTGATGTGCTGTACATGGCTCGCACCACTCCCGGGCACCCGCGATTCCACTACCTCGAATCGTGGCTGATCCCCCACCTGGCAATCCGCGTGAATAAGTTCCACTTTTTCGAGGGCATCTCCCCCACGCAGGACCTCTACATCGATATCGCACTCATCGATAACTCGGATGCTGACGTGTGGCACACGAAGGACATCTACATCGACGTGGTGACACATCATGGCTCGCGGATTCAGATGCTGGATCTCGATGAGCTGGGTGAGGCGATCTCGGCCGGTGTGGTGGCGTTGGACGATGTGCACGCCGGATTGACCTCGGCGCAGCGTGTGATGGATGGCATTTACCTGCACGGCAGCGCGAGGATGTGGCTGGAGCAGGAGGGAGTGCAGCTGCACTCTGAGGTGAAGTAGGGCTGGCGGGGGCAGCGGCGGGGGCTAGGAGACGGCTGAGCGTTAGCGAACTAAAAGAGGCGGGGCAGGAAATCTATCTTCCTGCCCCGCATCTGCCTGTTTGGGCTTTCGCTCGCGTGGGCTCAGCAGATTGCTAGCAAACTGCGAGCTAAGCTGCGCCAAACTTACAAGCTACTTGCTGGCCTTCTTGTCAGCGTCATCAGTGCTGTCGGCGCTGTCAGCGCTGTCCTTGATTTCGTTGTTGATCTCTGGGCCAGCGGAACGGCGAACCATCAGGGCACCAAGCAGACCAATGGCGAGGCACACGACGGCAGCGTAGAGAGATACCTTCGTAGCTTCAGCGAAGATCTTCGCCAGCGGTGCGACCACCTCAGCTGGTGCGCCTTGATCACGAAGTCCCACGATCACACCACCGGCGGATTCTCGAACAGCCTTGGCGAGCTCGGCTTCGCGGCCAACAAAGTCAGCGGACTTCCAGGCCAACGCAGCGGACAAGGTTGCACCGGCCATCGCTGCACCCAGAGCGGAACCGATCTGGCGAACGGTGGACTGGGTAGCGGAAGCCTGGCCAGATTGTTCGACTGGGATATCGCCCAGGACCAGCGAGGTCAGCTTTGCGGAAGCCAAACCAAGGCCGGTGCCGTAGATAACCAGCGCTACGACAACAAGCCACAGCGGCTGGCCAACGCGTTCCTCTGCCGCCAGCTGGAGAGTACCGAATACCTCGAGGCCCAAGCCGACGAGCACCACGCCCGGAGCGCCAATCTTCGCAGCGAGGTGGCGGGCGGAAGCACCGGAGAAGAACGCGCCGATAGCCATTGCGGCAAGCACCAGACCCGTGGCGACGGTCGAGAGGCCGACGGAGGAGACGAGGTACAGCGGAATGACGAACACGAGAGCAAACTCGCCAACGGCCACCATGAGGGCGGTGAGGTTACCCCAGGTGAAGGTGGGGTAACGGAACATCGAAAGGTCCAGCAGCACAGCGTCCTTGGCGCGACGGCGTCCGAGCTCAGTGACGATGAAGCCGGTCAGAGACACGGCCGCGATAATGAGTGCGATGCCTGCCGGGAAACCCAGTTGGCGGGCCAGTGCAGGGAGCCCAAGTGGAAGTCCTGCAGGGGCTTCCACCAACCGAGCTTGGGTCCTTCAATGATGCCGAACACGAGGGTACCGAAGCCGATTGCGGACAGCAGGAATCCGAAGAAATCCCCACCGTCGGGGGCGCCTGCACCAGGGCCAGATTCAGACTTAGCGGAGGTGTCGGGGACGAGGGCCAGGGTGAAGAAGATCAGGCCAATGCCGAGTGGGACGTTGACCCAGAAGATCCACTCCCAGCCCGCATATTCGGTCAGCACACCACCGAGCAGTGGGCCGATAGCGGCCGCACCACTCATCACAGCACCCCACACACCGAAGGCCGCTGCGCGATCCTTGCCTCGGAAGACGGCGTTCGTGGTGGACAGCGTCGAGGGCAGAATGCAGGCACCGCCGACGCCCTGAACGACGCGGGCGATGATCAGTGAGCTTGCCGAATCAGATAGAGCCGCCAGGACGGAACCGGTACTGAAGATTGCCAGACCGGCGAGGAAGAACTTCCTGCGCCCGAAGCGGTCGCCCATGCGCCCGGCGGTGAGCAGAAGTGCCGCGAAGACGACTGAGTAGAGGCTGGTTACCCACTGTGCTTCCGAAAGGTCAAGATTGAGCTTCCGGATGATGGTCGGCATGGATACGCCGACGATCGTGCCGTCCAAGATGATGAGTGCCAAACCCACCGCGAGAACAACGAGCGCTTTCCAACGTTTCGGTGATTGGGCGAATTTCTCGCTCTCTTCTTTAGCATCGTCATAAGCTCCGATTGTAGGACGATTACATTGGTCATGCTTGGCAGAAGAAACTTTTTCGGAATACATAGCACCGTTTATCCGTGTCCATCTGCACTGTTTCGGGCCTACCGGCTGTAAGAAGGTGTTAAGCCAGTGTTAAGGGGCGCGAATGAGTGCTCATTTGATGTCGTCTAGAACTGCCCGTGTGGTCCTCGATTAGCCTGTAGCGCGGGTGGGGTCCACGGGTGAGGGGACTGCTGAAGGTTTGGTTGACAGTTTTCCTTCTGGTTTTTAGGCCGCGATTGATACGGCTGGTTTCATGATTGTTTCGTATTCGATGGGTGTCAACTTCCCCAGCGCTCGCTGGCGTCTTTTCCTGTGATAAGTCCGTTCGATCCAGTGGGTGATCGCTGCTGACAGCTCACGCCGGCTCGCCCAGGATTTGCGGTCAAGGACATTCTTTTGCACGAGGGCGAAGAAAGATTCCATTGCGGCGTTATCCCCACACGCTCCGACTCTGCCCATCGATCCCTTCGCACCGAAGGCTTTCAACGCGGCACGGAATTTCCTGGATCGGAATTGCGAGCCTCGATCCGAGTGAACAATCACGCCCTTGGGCTCACCGCGCTTCCTCATTGCGTCCTCGAGTGCCGCCACCGCGAGGTGTGATTTCATCCGCGCGCTAGTCGCATAGCCAACGATTGTGCGTGAACACAGGTCCTTGATCACGCATAGATACAGTTTCCCCTCCCTCGTCCAGTGCTCAGTGATATCCGTGACCCAGGCCGTGTTTGGCGTATCGGCGTGGAAGCGGCGTTGGAGCAAATCATCATGAACCGGAGCACCCGACTTCCTCCCACGCGGCTTTCGCCGAGCAATGACAGAAAACGCCTGGATCTTCGAGCACAAGCGCCATACGCGCCGCTCGGAAATCTTCACGCCTTGCCCGTGAAGCTCATCAGCAATGAACCGGTAGCCAAACTCTGGATCATCAGCGTGGATCTGGCGAATCTTGGCAATGATTTCCTCGTCTTGGGCTTGCCTTCCTGAAACAGGGCTGGCCAGCCATTTGTAGAAAGCTTGGCGAGAAAACTTCAATACCCGAGCCGCGATCGTCAGGGTTGCCTTGCCCTGAGCGATCAGCGCTTCCACGGTCGGGAAGATCCTTTTGGGCGAATTGCCTCCTGGCTCAAGTAGGCTGCTGCGGCGCGCAGGACTTCGTTTTCCATCTCTAGCTCACGAATCCGCTTCAAAGCAGCGCTCATCTCCTTGGCGACCTCCGGATCACTTGACGGGCTCATCCCGTGAGCCTGTAGGCGGGCGTCAGTGACCCATTTCTGTAACGAGGACCGTGAGACACCCAGATCGGCACACACTTGTCGGCGGCTCATCCCTGATTCAACCAGCGCGACCGCGTCAGCCTTGAACTGCTCGTTGTAGATCTTCGGCATGTCAACATCCTTTCGTGCTCCACACCTGTGAAGCAACCCTGGTGTCAACCAAACCTTCAGCAGTCCCGAGGGTGCAACGTTTCTTGAGTGGCAATCGGTCGAGTTGCCATCTCCTCTTCCGGCCTAGGTATAGGGCGGGATGCGCTGCTTTGCCGTACCGAAAAACAACCTGGGCCGCTTCTCTGGTTGTACTCATCTTCGGACTGTAAGAACGTCTAGGCCCCATGAACGCAAAGTCCTACTTCGCGGTCCATCTATACATTGAGAAAATCGCAGCCGAGATGACCCCTATGGGCATTCCCTAAAAGGCAACGCCCCGCGCTCAATCGAGAAAGTGACGATGGACTACAACACACCCCAAGACGGATTTACCTCTACGCCGATGCGACCGGAGACCTCGACTATGACGGATCGCCCAACCCACAAGGCGGAGGAGCATCAACGTACCCCTGAGTTGGCACAGCAACATTTATCACCGAAGACCACGGAGAAGATCTGCTCAATGGACTGCACCTTCGGGCAGAGGCCACCAAAACGGAATTCACCTCCCCAAAGGATTTCCCGCTTGCTAAGACAGTAATAAAACCGGAAGTGAGATGTTTGCCGAAATCCAGCGGCAGTCCCCTCGAATCGATACAACGTTCCTCTACAAGGCCAATGCCTATCAATATGTACGTGATGCAGGCCCACTGCGTCTCTACAAGATGGCGTTCTTTCTCCACCTTTCTCCACTTGAAGGAGATCGCACTCCAAGTGTCCGAGCCCGACGACGAAGCTCTATGGGCCGTTCAGAGAAATCTAGAGGGGAAGAAGTGCACCTAGTATGCCCCCTGTATCAAACCACATCTAACCAGTACGTTCTTCCCTTGGGGCCAGCCACAACAAAACCGGCTATCCCAGCTCTCAAGCTGGGAAGTCCTTCCCTGGAGGACTTTTCGCCGGTTATGCATACATTTCTACAGGCGGCCGAAAGCCTCAGCAATGGTTAGCCCACCTCTTCGCGGTTGAGGACGCGAAACTACCTAGATGAATGGTGAAGGTACACACAGATCCAGAGCCGGTGCTGACACAGCCAACGCGCCGGGGAATGTGACACATCCCAGCGCGGCCCGTGAAACAGTCAGAGAACTATTCCAGGTAACTGTTGCGCGCAACCGCCACAACAGCCTGTAATAAAGCCTGCTATGCGAGGATCTGTCGACCCATCACCATGCGGCAGATCTGGTTGGTGCCCTCGTAGATTTGGGTGATCTTCGCGTCGCGCATCATGCGCTCGACCGGGAAGTCGCGCGTGAAGCCGTAGCCGCCGAGCAGCTGGACGGCATCGACGGTGACCTCCATAGCAACGTCCGAGGCGAACGCCTTGGAACCTGCAGCCATGAGGCCCAGCTTCTCCCCGTTCTCGGCAACGCCGCGTTCCGCGTTCGAGGCCGCGGTGTAGATCATGAGGCGTGCGGCGTCGATCTTCATCTTCATGTCAGCCAACATGAACTGGGTGTTTTGGAAGTCCGCGATGGCCTTCCCGAACTGCTTGCGCTCCTTGACGTAGGCAACGGCCTGGTCGAACGCACCCTGCGCAATGCCCAGCGCCTGAGCGCCGATGGTCGGGCGGGTGTGGTCCAGCGTAGCCAGCGCGGTCTTGAAACCGGTGCCCTCCTCGCCGATCATGCGGGACGCGGGGACGCGGCAATCCTCGAAGTACAGCTCCGCCGTGGGCGAGCCCTTGATGCCCAGCTTGTGCTCCAGGCCGCCCACGCGGAAGCCCGGGTCATCCTTGTGCACCAGGAATGCGGAAATGCCGCGGGCGCCGGCCTCCGGATCGGTCACAGCCATCACGGTGTACCAGCTCGAGCGGCCGCCGTTGGTGATGAAGCACTTGGAACCGTTGATGACCCACTCGTCGCCGTCGCGGACGGCGCGGGTTTTCATGCTGGCGGCGTCCGAGCCAGCCTCACGCTCGGTCAGGGCATAGGAGGCCATCTCGCCGTTGGCGATATCGGGCAGTACTTCCTTCTTCAGCTCCTCGGAGCCGCTGAGGATCAGGCCCATGGTGCCGAGCTTGTTCACAGCCGGGATCAGGGAGGAAGAACCACACACGCGGGCGACTTCCTCAATGACGATGACCGCAGCGAGTGAATCGCCACCCTGGCCGCCGTACTCCTCGGGAATATGCAGCGCGTTGAAGCCGTTGTCGTTGAGAGCCTTGAGCGCTTCCTCGGGGAAGCGCGAGTTCTCGTCAACATCCTTGGCATAGGGAGCGATCTCCTTTTCGGAAAGCTCGCGGATGGCCTCACGCAAAGCCACGTACTCTTCCGGCAGCTGGAAAAGATCGAAATCGGGGTTGAATCCCATGATGGTCTGTCGCCTCTTTCGTGAAAATCGGGATGAGCGGGGGTGGCGGCGGTCAAGTGTCACACAACGCTATTCGCGGGACACCTTAGAAAACCTAGGTAGCTCTGTGAATAGAACTAAACCTTCCCATAGCCTACGAGTCTAGCGAGCACAGGCCATCGAGACGATCAAAAATGCAGAACTCGTGGGTAACTCATAGAGAACTCGTCGGGAACGCGTGAGAAACCCGCTCACAACCGCGTACCAATAAGCGTGCGCAACGTAGTAGCGATCGCCGAAAACGGTCAATTTCGCGGGATCCGAGCCGGTAATCACCCAATGCGTGTGTCGAAACCGCTACCCTGAAGGCATGTCTACGCAGCGTCACCATCGCCGTCACTTTCGCTCTGGTTACTCCGGCCGCTCCGGAAACCGCAGCGGCTTCACTGAAAGCCATCGCAATGGTTTCGAGGCTCACAAGGGATCCGTCCTGTCGACCGCTTCCGGAACCGCCACGCGAGTCGGCGTGGTGGCAGCTGCCGCCATCCTCGCGGGGTCATTGGTGGCGTGTGGTGATTCGGGTCCGAACGGTTCGTCCGCCAACCAGGCTGCAAGCACCGCGTCAAACGCTGCCGATAAGATCACAACCGCCTCGGCCGCACCGGGTGACGACACCTCGAGCGACAAGAACACCGATTCACCTTCCCCGACCTTGGGATCCTCGGCGCGCCCCTCCGACAAGGAACAGAACGGCAATAACGGCGGCAGTGACGGCGGCAACTCCGGCAACGCCCCACGTAACCCCGGATCCAGCTCCCGCCAGGACAACACCTCCGTGAACTTTTGCACCACCCGCGACCTCAAGGTCACCTCCGACCAGCCGAACGGCGCGGCGGGCTCACTGAACCTCGACATCGTCTTCGCCAACACCTCCAAGTCCACCTGTAAGATGCGCGGCTTCCCCGGGGTTTCCATGGTCACGGGTGGTGATGGCACCCAGCTTGGCGAACCCGCCCAGCGAGAGCTCGGCCAGGAGGTTGAGACCATCACTCTCAAACCCGGCCAGACCGCCTACTCTTCCGTTCGCATCACTAAGACCGGCCCCATGGACCCTTCCACCTGCAAGCCACGCAAGGGCGATGGCCTGCGCATTTACCCACCGGAGGACACCAAGGCTGCATTCGTCCGCCTGGATAACGTTCGCGGTTGCGAGGGCAGTGCCACCTACATGACCGTGCAGCCAGTTCGCGGTTAGGCCCCGCGCCCGACCCCTATCGCTTCCTCACGCATCACGATGTCGGCCAATCGCCCTTTGGATGATCCCGCCAACTCGGCGACCTCTGCCAGCGATCGCACGGATCACCCAGCGCGGCACACTCCACAACACACCACCTCAGCGCACGCTGCCACCCCACCTCACGCACGCGACGAACGCAGCAGCAGTAGGGAAACCAACACCACCTGCATCACCATCACCGCTGCTGCCCTCATCGTCGCCGCCACAGTGATCCGCGCCATTCAAGTCTCCCAGCGCACGCTGTACTGGGATGACCTCATCATCCCCGCCTATTTTGGCGACTTCTCCCCCACCTCCCCATCCACGTGGGGTGTCCTGTTCCGTTCCTATGACGGCCACATCATGCCTGCTTCAGCGGCACTGCAGTGGGCCACCCAGCACCTTGCGCCGCTGCGTTGGTGGCTCCCTGCGCTCATCATCATCGTCGCCACTGCGGGGTGTGGTTGGCTCTGGTGGCGGGTCGCGGTGGCTCTGCGGGGTCGGAGTATCTCCGCCCTCGTAACGCTGACCTTCCTTCTGTTTTCGCCGTTCCTCATGGCCGCCGCCGGGTGGTGGTCCACCGCGGTCAACGCCCTAGCTTGGCAGGCGGGCATGGCGGGTGTCACCCTGTGCGTCCTTGCGGCGCGTCCCACACCATCGCCACGCCCCACCGCGACAGTCGCCACCCGCTCCATCCTCGCGGCCACCATAACGTTCACCGCCATCGCACTCGCCGGGCTCCTGTTCACGGAGAAGGCTCTCTCCCTTATTCCCGCCGCATTTGTCATCGCGCTGCTCGTGCGCCTGCCGCGCCGCCAGTGGTCGTTGTTCGTGCTCCCCGGCGCACTGTGGGTGCTGTGGCTCGTGCTCTACCTGCGCCTTTCCGAGATCCCGGACACCCACAACCCGGAGTCCATCACCGGCGCCCTGCCCGGCGCGGTCTTTCGGGCGCTCATTCCGGGCATGCTCGGTGGCCCCCTTTGGTGGGAGCGCTGGCGCCCCTCTACGGCGTTTGCCGCCACCCCGCTGGCGTGGTCGATCATTTCTGCCGTCGTGGTCGCGGTCGTGGTCGTGGTCTGGCTGCGCCGCGATCCGCGCACTCGCCTCGTGGCGCTCGTCGCGATCGTGGGATACGCCGCCGCGCTCCTCATCGCGCTGGTCACGGCCCGCGCGGGCGCCCAGTCGTCCGGCGTGCTCACCTTGAACCTGCACTACTACACGGATTGGTTCGCTTTCGCCGTCGTGGCGGTGGCGGCCTGCCCGCCGGCGCCGGCGGGTGCTCAGTCTCCCTCGGTCCGACGCCACACCCGGCGCGTCCCCTATTCTGTCGTCGGGGTATCACTCTTTGTCCTCATCAGTGTGCTCAGCACTGCGACCTGGGTGTGGGCGTGGCGCGATGACCCCACGAAGGCGTATCTGGCCAACCTCCGCCAGTCGGTGTACGTAGATAGACAGCCGCTGCTGGACCAGACTGTGCCCCTGGAAGTGCTACTCCCATTCACGGAACCGTACAACCATGTTTCCACCGTCACGGGTGTACCGGCCGTGTCCGCGATCGATGAACCAACAATGATCGGCGAGTCCGGTCGCGTGGTGGATGCGGGGATCATGGCGGTGGCGTCGAACGAACAGAGTCCGGGCGAGGGCATTGAGCCGGGGTGTGGCGTGCGCATCATGGCGGGCGAGCAGCGCGTGATCCCACTCAGCGGTGCGCTGCCGTTTGGTGAGTGGACGTGGCAGCTCAACGCGGCCGCGACGGCTCCGTTGGAGGTGCGCATCACCACGCCGAATGGGCTGGAGACGCTCGAGGATGCGGAGGCACGAGCCACAACAGTGCAGGTGGGGACGGACTTGCGACCCCAGTGGGTGCGAGTGTCCGGCGGTGGCGGCCTCATCGCTCTGCGCGTGAGTGGACCGGCGGGGGCGAGCCTGTGCGTGGGGCAGGGCGAGATCGGGCCGTTGGTACCGCTGCGGTAACCGTTAATCACTGCTGATCACTGCTGATCACTGTTAACAACCGCAGGTGGCAGTTGGCAACAGTCGATGACAGTCAGCATCGGTCAGAACTTACCGGAGACTGTTCGTGTCGGTTCGCAATAATTATCGGACAATTATTAGAAGCTAACTATACATGTGGCGCGTTTCATTGAAACGAGTCTATGGTGGTGACCAGAAAGGAGTTTCACTATGTCAAACGTCATTATCCTTGGTGGACACGGAAAGGTTGCCCTGCTGGCATCCCCGAAGATCACCGAAGAAGGCCACGTACTCACCAGCGTGGTTCGTAATCCCGATCATGTCTCCGAGGTCGAGGCCACAGGTGCCCAGGCCGTCGTGGAGGACATGCAAGAACTCGATGTCGATGGATTCCGTCGTCTCTTCGACGGACAGGACATCGTCATCTGGGCGGCCGGTGCCGGTGGCGGCGACAAGGAGCGCACGTACGCCATCGACCGCGATGCCGCCATTCGCGCCATCGACGCCGCCGGCGAGCGCCGCTTCATCATGATCAGCTACTTCGGCGCAGGCCAGGATCACGGCCTCAGCGAGGACGATGATTTCTACCCCTACGCCCAGTCCAAGGCCGATGCCGACGATCACCTGAAGAAGTCCGCCGCACAGTGGACCATCCTGGGCCCGAGCCGCCTCACCAACGACGAGGAGACCGGTGCGATCGACGTCAACCCGGAGGAAGGCGATTCCGTCAGCCGTGGCAATGTGGCCGCGGTTTTGGCTGAGGTTGTCAACCGCCAGGAGCTCACCGGTAAGACCGTCGAGTTCAATTCCGGTTCCACCCCCGTGTCTGAGGCACTGGACAACCTGTAAACAGTATCTTTGGTGAGGTAACCCCCGGAAGGGGATTGCCTCAGCCGAAGGTAACTACAAGGAGACAGGTTCATGGCCGGTGGCCTCGCCGCACTACTCGACGACGTCGCGCTCATCGCGCGCAAAGCCGCAGCAAGCGTTGACGATATCGCCGCAGCAGCGGGGCGTACCAGCGCCAAAGCCGCCGGAGTGGTGGTGGACGATGCCGCAGTGACCCCACGCTTCGTGCAGGGGGTCACGCCTGCACGCGAACTCCCCATCATTTGGCGCATCACCAAGGGCAGCTTGATCAACAAAATCGTCATCATCCTGCCCGCCATTTTGCTGCTCAGCTGGTTGCTGCCGGGAGCGTTGACTCCCCTGCTCATGCTTGGCGGCTTTTATCTATCTTTCGAAGGCGCCGAGAAGGTCATCGACAAGTTCACCGGCGGCGGACACGATGAACCGGCCGCGGATAAGAACGCGGAATCGGAAGACTCCTTAGTCAAGGGCGCTATCACCACCGACTTCATCTTGTCCGCCGAGATCATGGTGATCAGTCTCAACGAGGTCACCGATCTGCCAATTCTGCAGCGTGCGGGGGTGCTGATCCTCGTGGCCTTGCTCATCACCGCGGCGGTGTACGGAGCCGTAGGCGTGCTCATCAAGATGGACGACATGGGTCTGGCGCTGACCCAGCGCGATTCCGATGCCGCCAAGAGGTTCGGTCGCGGCATGGTCGCGGCAATGCCGAAGATTCTGTCCGTCATCGCCGTTGTCGGCACGTTCGCGATGTTGTGGGTTGGCGGGCACATCCTGCTGGTTGGCGCCGACGAGCTTGGCTTCCACTGGCCCTACCAGACTGTGCACCACATTGTGGAAGCCGTGCATCACCTCGGCGGGGCGGTAACCTGGATCGTTGAGACATTCTTCAGCATGGTCGCCGGCCTCATCATCGGTTCCGTTATCGCCGGCATCGTGCACATTCTGCCGTGGAAGAAGGGACACTAACGCTACCTATGATCGCCGAGGACGTCGCGCTTGTCATCGAAGGCGGAGGCATGCGCAATGCGTACACCGCCGCCTGCATCGACCAGCTGTTGGCTCACGATATTCACTTTGGGTGGGTCGGCGGCATCAGCGCTGGGGCGAGCCACACGGTGAACTTCCTCTCCGGTGATCGTAAGCGCGCCCGCGAGTCTTTCGTGGAGCTCGGCTCCAACCCCAAGACAGGCGGCATCGGTTCGCTCTTGCGCGGTTCCGGGTACTTCAACGCGGAATACATCTATGAAACCGCGGGCGCACCCGGCAACGATCTTCCGTTCGATTGGGATGCCTTCGCTGCCGATCCCACTCCCCTGTGCATTGGCGCCACCCGCGCGGATACCGGCGAGTCCGTCTACTGGGGTCGCGAGGACTTCGCCGACCTCCCCGACCTCATGCGCAAGGTGCGCGCTAGCTCCACGCTTCCGGGGCTCATGCCGGTGCCAACCATCGATGGCGTGGATTACGTCGATGGCGCACTTGGTGATTCTGGTGGTCTTATTCTCGACGCCGCCATGCGTGATGGTTTTGAGCGTTTTCTGATCCTTCGCACGAAGCCCCGCGGATACGTGCGGCCGGAGCTGCGGCGCCCGCAGGTGGTGAAGCAGCTTCTGCGCAAGAGACCGGCAGTTGCCCAGGCCCTGATTGAACGCCCGGCGAAGTACAATGCGGCGTCGGAAAAAATCAACGAGCTGGAAAAGAGCGGCCGCGCCGTGGTGTTCTACCCCGAGAACATGAAGATTCAGAACACGGAGCGCAATTTCGCCAAGCTCGAGGAGGCGTGGGACCTCGGCATGGCGCAGACGAAGCGCGAGTGGGATAGCTGGATGGAGTTTTTGGAGAAGTAACCCTTTGGGTGCGGGGGAATTTTTACGGGATCTTGCGTTGGAGTTTCTGTGGAATTTTCTTCAGTGACGCCGTGTGGGGGCAGTTATCAACTAGAGAATTCTCCGCGTTTATCCTGTTCGCGCGAGATTTTTGCCCCCGTTGGGTGGGAAATTACCGTCCCGGGAGTTTCTTTCTGAGATCTAGCTGAGGGTGCGCGAGATTTTGCCATAGATTCTTTCTTCGCCTCTTCTAGTAATTTTGACAACAGGCATAGACTCCTTAGCTATCGCGACGGTTGACCACCACCCAGGGCCACGCCGCATGGCCCCCACCATGGCTGTATTTGTTTCATCCAATTCGGTTTATCCAATTCGGTTCATCAGTCTTGGCTCGCCCCGCTCCCATGTTTTTTCGGGGTAGGTCACCAGAAACTTCGCCATAGGAGTCTCCATGTCGGCACCTCACAATTCGCCGAGCGGCACAGGCCGCTCCCACGGCGGTGTCACAGTTCCCGAGCACAACACCGAAGGCCACCAGCTCCAGCGACACGTCGGTGCCGTTGGCCTGTTGTTCGCCTCAGTCGGTTCCATCATCGGTTCAGGTTGGCTCTTCGGCGCCCTCAACGCCGCGCGCGATACCGGACCGTCTGCCATCATTTCCTGGACGCTCGGCGGCATCATGATTTTGTTCATTGCCCTGAGCTACGCCGAGCTTGGCACCATGTTCCCGCTCTCCGGCGGCGTGGTGCGCATTCCCCACATCTCTTTCGGCGGTTTCGCCAGCTTCCTCACCGGTTGGATCAACTGGCTCGCGGCGTTGGCGCTGCCACCCATCGAGGTGGAGGGGGCATTGCAATACGCCACGAAGTACGCGCCATTTACCCAAGAAAACACGGTTGGGGACAAGATTGTTCACACGCTCACGCCGCTGGGCATTGTCACGGCCGTGATCCTCATGGCCGTGTTCGTGGCCATTAACTTCTACGGCGTGCGCTGGTTCGCCCGCGTCAATAACGTGCTGGTGTGGTGGAAGTTGGGCGTGATCGCGCTGGTGATCGTGGCTTTCTTCGTCATGGACTTCCACCCGGAGAACTTCAGCGCTGGCGAAGGCTTCTTCTCTAACGGCACCCACGGTGTGTTCACGGCTATCGCCACCTCTGGCATCGTGTTCTCCTTCTTGGGCTTCCGCCAGGGCATTGAGCTCGCTGGCGAGACGAATAACCCCCGCCGCAACGTGCCGCTTGCCGTGGTGGGCTCGGTGCTTATCTGCCTAGTGCTGTACGTGGGTCTGCAGACCGCCTTCATCGGTGTTCTGCCGCAGGGCGTGATCGACAGCATGGGCGGCCACTGGGCCACGCTGACGTTCAAGGATTCCTTCGACCCGCTCGCTGGCGTGGCCATGCTGCTGGGCGCAGGCTGGCTGGCGGTTCTGCTGTACGCGGACGCCGTGATCTCCCCGGCTGATACAGGGCTGATTTACGTCACGACCACGGCCCGTATCTCCCACGCCATGGCCCGCAATGGCAACGCTCCCCGCGGCCTGGCCAAGCTGAACCGTCACGGCACGCCGGTGATCAGTATGATCGTGGCCTTCTTCGTGGGCCTGCTGCTGTTCCTCCCCTTCCCTTCGTGGCAGCAGATGGCAGGATTCATCTCCTCGGCAACGGTGCTATCCTTCGCCTCCGGCCCGCTGACGCTGGCCGCGCTGCGCAAGCAGCTGCCGAGGGCGAAGCGCCCCTTCAAGCTGCCCGGCGGCATGATCATCGCGTTCCTCGGCTTCTTCTCCTCCAACCTGCTGGTGTACTGGACGGGCTGGAACACGAACTACAAGCTGTTCCTCGCTGTGTTGCTGGGTTTTGTGATGCTGGGCTTGAACTACGTGTTCAACCGCACCGAGCACCTGAACCGCGTGAACATGGCCTTCAAGGCTGGCCTGTGGTACATCCCGTGGCTGGTGGGCTTGGCCATCATCTCCTACATCGGTGATTACGACGGCGGCAAGGGCATCCTGCACTTCGATACCGCTATCCCGACCGTGGCCGTGTTCTCCGCCATTATCTTCTGGATGGCCTACCGCTTTGCACTTCCGACGCACCAAGCCGAGCAACTGGCTTCCGTGATGCGCCGAGAAGCAGAGGAAGAGGAATTGGAGTTCGAAGGGAAGGTAATTCCCGCGACGTAACCGACCATCGACACGATTCTTTCGCCGGGTTCTGCGAACGCCACTGACACTGTGGCGGGGACAGGGCCCGGTTTTTGTGTGGTGTTCTTTGCTCTGTGTTCTCCGCGGGAATGGTGTGTTCTTCGCAGGTGCGCGGTGTTCTGGGAGCCGGTGTTACAGAATCTTCGGCAGCCCCAAAAGGATCAGGATGGCAGCAACCACGTACCCCGCCGATTTCGCCAAGGTGTCTTTGCGATGGCGGAGGTTCGCGATGAACGTAGCCAGCCAGCTTCTTGGGTAGCGCAGTACGAACCCGAGCGCTAGCCCGGAGAGCGCGGGCAGGCTGAGTGCGAGCGTTGCGTACAACACCAGGGCCAAATAGCGCACCACAGTGCTGAGATCAGTGGTGGTGAGGTAGGCGATACCAATGAAAAAGGGCACGGACGTGATGGACTGAATGATTCCCAGTGCCGAACCGCTGAAGAAGGTCGCAGCCGAGGGCACGCGCAAGGGCTTGGTGAGTCGCGCGATGAGGGGCGCGGGGTCGCCACCGCGAAGAGTGAGCACCACGCTGATCAGGCCGAAGATGACGAGCACCCAGCCGAACTGCGCAGACTCGAGGGCGGTTCGGATCTGGGATTCGAACCGGTGCAGCACCGCGAGGGTGGGGATCGAGAGGATCAGCACGCCGAACCAGTCCCCCGCGACAAGCAACGTCGCCACCTTGCCGTAGCGGCGTGGGTTGGGGTGGATGACGGCCACTGCGAAGAGCACGCCGATGAGCAGCACGTTAATGGAGTCCATCAGTGCGAAGCTCACGGCATGGAACATAAGGCGGGGTCTCCTAGGAAGGGATATGACAACGAGCGAGTGGATCCGTGGGGATCCACTCGCTCGGATTCTACAGGCCTACGCTCAATGCCAGATTGTCGCTGGCAGGTTCATGCTGGCCTTGCGCGGGCTCTAGTGCGCGCTCTAGTGCTCGCCCTCGGCAAACTCTTCGATGATCTTCTCATTGAAGGCGGGCAGGTCCTTCGGAGTGCGGGAGCTGACCAAGCCCTGGTCACACACAACCTCCTCGTCGACCCAGTCGGCGCCGGCGTTGGTCAGGTCGGTCTTCAGCGACGGGAAGGATGTGATCGTGCGTCCCTTGAGCACATCGGCCTCGGTAAGCAGCCATGCAGCGTGGCAAATAGCGCCTAGAGGCTTATCTGCTTCCACGTGAGCCTTGACGATCGCAACGGCATTGTCGTCCATACGGATGGCATCGGCGTTGCCTGTGCCACCGGGGAGGATGATGCCGTCGAAGTTCTCGCCCTTGGCTTGCTCCGTCGTCATGTCGACGTCGACAGTGGTGCCGTTCTTTCCTTCGATGGATCCGCTTTCAGTCGAGATGACCTTCACGGTGGCTCCGGCGGCCTTGACTGCCTCGAGCGGAGAGGTCAGCTCAGAGTCTTCGAATCCGTCGGTGGCGATGACGGCGATGGTGCGGTTGGACAGTTCAGACATGCGCTGTTTCTCCTTAATTGAAAATTAAAGCTTGTAAGTGCTGCGAGCGGGTACTGCGAACGAGTTGTGAACAAGCGCTGCGTACTCAACCTCGCACTGCCCGAGGCTAGGCGCTTTTTCCGATAGATGCTGTGAAGCCTGGTTCTGTAAGACCCACGCATGTTACTTCAGGGATTAAAGTGATTCATGTGGCGCATGTGACTTGCGAAACGAGCGGGACTAAGGTTCACTGTTTTGCAGGTAAAAAATTTCGCGATGCGATACCGTTGCTGTAGCGTAGAGCGTTATTGAATCTCGATCCTTGTGCAGCGCGATATATCGCGCGTTATGCCCAGCTCACGCGCGCCTTTCACTGTATTGCGTCGTGTTGCGTCAGAAATTTATAACGGAGCTGTAACGCGGGTCGAGCCACCGTCGATTGTTCTATTGCTGCATTTAGACGACACTTATTTTGGAGAGTGACATGCTGAAGAAACTGGCCCGCACCTTGGTGGCTGCGTCCGCCGCCGTTGCTGCTGTGGGTGGCCTTGCGCCGGCCGCACAGGCAGTCCCCGGTAACACCGTTGTGCTGGGCGATTCCCTGGCAGCGAACCCCACCATCGTTGACTACGTCTCCGGCAAGGGCAACATCCCTCTCCCCGGTGGGCGCGTGAACACCATGGGCTGTGGCACTGACTTCCGCTTCTCCAACGCCATCGGCGCTGCCAACGGCACCCCTGCTGCGAACTTCACCTGCGCAGGTGCTTCCTACCGCACTGGCGGCATCCACATGATGGATCAGCTGAACCTCGCCGCCGAGAAGGGCGAGCTCAACGGCGCTACCAAGCAGGTCGTTCTCTTCTCTGGCGCTAACGACACCTACCCCTACGTCGTTAATGACAAGATGCCCGTCCCGCAGATCAAGGCCAATCTCCAGGCCTCCATGCGGGATGCCATCAACCGCGCCAAGCAGCTGGCCCCCAACGCCCGCATCAAGGTGGTCGGCTACCCGACCATCTCCACCCCCGAGGGCAAGGTGTGCCTGCTCAACGTCATCCCGGGTCAGCCCATCCAGGATGCTTTCACCAACATCCGCGAGATCGAGGATGCTGCCCAGTGGGCTGCTGTCGACGCCGCTAAGGAAACCGGCACGCAGTTCGTCGATCTGAAGCCGATGAGCGCCGCCCACGGTATGTGCTCCAACGATCGCTGGATCGCTGGCATCATCGACACCACCGCTGGCCCCCACAACCTCATCCTGCACATGACGGACGCTGGTCTGGACGCCGTCGGTGCCGCAGTGGGCCGCGCCTAAGCTTCCGAAGCCCTCTGTAACTTTCGGTAGCTTTCTGTAGCTCTCCGTTCCTCGAGGCACCCGATTTCCCCGCATTATGTGGGGTGAGTCGGGTGCCTCGTTTTTGTGTGAGAAATTCTCCACTTCGTCCTCCCTGTCATCCGCCCAAGTCTCTGCCTCCTGCAGAGCGCGCAAAGTGCGCCTACCCTCGATAGTGAAAGGGATTTGTTCCCCCCAACTGGGAAGAAATCCCCGACAAAAGATCACAACGAAGGGAAGAAACACTATGAGTAATGACACTAAGGTTGTCGCCGTCACCGGTGCGGGCGACGGCATCGGACGCGCCATCGCCGAACGTCTCGGCAAGGATGGTTACACGGTCATCGTCTCAGACATTAGCGAAGAAAAGGGCAACGAAACCGTCCAGATCATCAAGGACGCTGGTGGCACCGCCGATTTCGTATTCGTCGACGCGGGCAAGCTTGAAGACAACGAAAACCTCGTGAAGTTCGCACTCGACAAGTACGGTCGCCTCGACGCTGCCGTAAACAATGCCGGCCTCGGTGCCCCGCCCGCTCCGCTGGCCAAGATTGATACCGCAGCATTCGATCGCGCGATGAGCGTGACACTTCGCGGCACCTTCTTCGGCATGCACGCTCAGCTCGATCACTTCGCGGAAGTGGGCAAGGGCGACATCGTCAACATCATCTCGATCGGTGGTCTGCAGGCCACGAAGAACCTCTCCCCCTACATTGCCGCCAAGGGTGCTGTTGCAAAGTTGGGCCAGGGTCGAAAAGCCCAACCTCAAGACATTAGTTGTCCTTGCTCCGGGGTGCTTAAGCCGTCTCGAAGACCCGGTTGACGATCACCGCGTCTGGGTTCGGTTGCCCGTAGGCAAACACCGTGCCTTGCTCTTTCCGCAATGAGTGCATCGCCTCCATCCCTTTCAACGTCCGATATGCAGATGTCCGGTTCTTAAACGCGCCTTTCGGCCCGAGGATCCGCTTCAGCCGACCATGGTCGCCTTCCAGGATGTTGTTGAGGTATTTCACCTGCCGGTGTTCCACTGTTGGCGGGCAGATTCCCTCCGCCTTCAACTCGGATATTGCCTTGGCCAGAGCTGGTGCCTTGTCGGTGTTGATGACCCGCGGGGATCCGGCTGTCGTATTCGATCGCAGCGTCTTGGCCAGGAAACGCTTCGCTGCGGCCACGTTCCGCTTCGGAGAGAGGTAAAAGTCCAGGGTCTGGCCACCGGCGGTGATTGCCCGATAGAGGTAGCACCACCTGCCGCCGACCCGGATATAGGTCTCATCCACCCGCCAGGAACTGGCCTGCCAGTCAGGTACCTGCCGGTACCACCGTGTTTGCTTGTCCAGCTCAGGGGCGTATTTCTGGACCCAGCGGTAGATCGTGGTGTGATCGACCGGCACGACCCGCTCGGTCATCATTTCCTCCAGATCGCGGTAGCTCACCCCGTAGCGGCAGTACCACCGCACTGCCCACAGAATGATGTCACGGGGGAAATGACGACCGGAGAAGATACCCATGGCTGTGATTATTTCACGTCGCTCTTCCTACTGCCCCAACTTTGCAACAGCACCCACGGCGGTGAGCACCGCGGCAACCGCGATGGCGGCCCTGCGGGGTGTGCTCGGCATGGATTAGATCTCCTTATTCCGGGGCGGTGGGGAAGAAGACGGTGTTCTGGTTGTCCCGGAAGACCACAACACCGAGGAAGGTCATCGTGCTGCCCGGTGGAAAGTCTGCAGCGACCCAGCTCACCCCAGCGACCGACCATGCTGTGGGGTTAGGCGTACCGCAGGGAACTCATCATCCCGGTTTCCTGGTGATAGGCGTTATGGCAGTGAAACGCCCACTCACCGGGGTTGTCAGCGATCAGGTCGGCGATCATGGTTTCACCGTGGCGGAGAAGGACGGTGTCCTTGCGTAGCCCGCCGCTGCCGGGCAGCGCCCACGTGTGGCCGTGGATGTGCATGGGATGGGGCATCATGGTCCTGTTGCGCATGACCATCCGCAGGCGCTGGCCCTCCTGCACGGTCGCGGAGGAGGATTGGCCGTCGGTGAGAATGCTCCATTCATACGGCATCATCTGCCCGCCCAGGTCGATGCTGACTTCTCGGTCTGGTGTGCCCTCGGGCAGGAGTGCATGGTCTGCTGGCTTCAGGGAGGACAGAAGCAGTCCGGTGGACGACAACTCGGGGAAGTCGACATCGGGGCGGGGGGCCTGGCCGCCGGCGGTGCGGATGACGGCGAAGGCGCGGTCGTCCTTACCCACCGCCAAAGCCGTGAGCGGGAAGATGCCGTCGCCGAGGATGACCTCGACGTCGACACGCTCGCCCATCGACAGGTAGATCGATTCGGTCTCCCAGGGCTGGACAGGGAAGCCGTCGGTGTGGGTGACGGTCATGCGGTGACCACCGAGGGCCACCTTGAAGATGGTGTCACCGCCGGAGTTGATAAACCGCAGGCGGGCCTTGTCGCCCGGGCGAGCCTCGAAGGTCCGGTGAGCACGGGGGATACGCCCGTTGATGAGGTAGTGCGGATACATCACATCGCCGGCATCCCCGCCCAGTACCCGGTCCGGGGTGCCGTGCGTCATCTGGCCGTGACCTCCCATGTCCATGTTTCCGTGTCCGCCCATGTCCATCCCCGTCAACATGGTCAGCTGATCTTCGGGACTGCTGCCGTCGATGCCGTCCAGCCAGTCGTCGAGCACGATGGTCCACTCGACGTCCTGGTCCTCAGCGTCTTGCGGGTCACGGATGATCAGTGGGGCGTGGAGGCCGCGATCAAGCTGCAGGCCGGAGTGGGAATGGTAGAAGTAGGTGCCACCGTGGGGGACTTCAAAAACATAGGAGAACGACTCGCCAGGTTCAATGGGGTCCTGGGTCATGCCGGGCACACCGTCGGCTGCGTTGTGGAGTGCGATGCCATGCCAGTGGATGGAGGTGCTCTCAGGCAGTTCATTGGTGATATCGACCTGGATGACGTCGCCGGCGGTGGCCTCAATGGCCGTATCCCCGGTGTCAGAGACGTATCCCCACGTCTTGGCTTCGATGCCGCCGATATCCAGAGACAGGGGCCGGGCGGTCAGTGTCCGGCGCACCGTCGGCTCACCGAGCGCAGTGGGGGTGGGAGTGGGGCGAAGAGAGGAACCTGGTGCCGAGGCAGCGGGTCCAGGGTCGCTGGTGCAGGCGGCCACGGCCCCGGTGCCGGCGAGGACGAGCCCGCCGAGCAGAATCTGTCGTCGGGAAAACGCGTTCATCATGATTTAACCTTTCTTGGTGCAAGATTTCAGTGACACGGGAGGCAGGCGCAGGTGAGGACCCTGCTGAGCCATCACGTCAGGTGCAGGTTTGTGACACAGGTGGCACCGTCGTCGGCGGTGGAAAACTCCGCGGTGCCGGTACGCCCCTGGTAGCTGACCTCAATCAGGCCGGTGGCATCATCGGGAAGCCAGAAGCCAATAAACCCGTTGTCGAAGGTGGTTGTTGCCTCGTCCACCAGTACCTCACCGGTCGCCTCATCGGTGATCGTGACCTGGATATCCTCATTGTCGAGTTCCCCCAGGCAGGTCGTGAGGCTGTGGTAGAAGCAGTCGTGGGTGGAGGTGAGATAGGGTGCGATCGAGACATACGTCTGATTGTCGGGAAGATCGACCACGACTTCCTGGTCATCGCTCGAGAGCAGCAGTTCATCGGCACGTACTGAGGCGATCAGATCCGTAGGACGCTCAGTGACCTTCTGCCGGTCGAGGTGATCAATGATCTCCACCGCGTCCATGGCGGCCAGGCCATGGGCAGTCAGGAATGTGTCCTGGGACACCGTCCCATCGGCGGTGGGTTCCGGGTCGGCGGCTGAACACCCCGTGAGGGCGAGGGCGAGGGCGGCGGCTGCGATCGCTGCTCGTTTCACGTCATTCTCCTTGGATCGTGGTAAGGCCATAAGAAGACACCGCCTCAAGGTCGATGCCATACCTTTATCTAGCACGGGTGCCTGACGGGCTAGAATTCAAAAACCCTGCTCACAGTCTTATAACAGGGCGAAAAGGGGGTGAATTCGGTGGGCTGGGTCACCACCGGGACACCACGCCACAGCCGTGGGCGATGTCCTTCCACCCGCCCCGGGTATGCGGTGCAGGCAGTGAAATCCCTGGTGGCGCCTGCTGAACCGACCAGGGGAGGCGATGTCGCCGGCCCGGGGTGGGGCACAGGGGTGACGGCGGTCGAAGGGTGATGTTTGAAGATTTGATGAAGTTTTCCCCGCCAGGCACTGAGCGAGGGTGGTATTCCCCTGGCCGGAGCGATACTGGGGTCTATGGCTGACCGCACACCGACCACCGCCACGCCCCCGGAGCGGGTGCTGGTCGTCGATGATGAACAACCCCTGGCTCAGATGGTGGCCTCCTACCTCATCCGGGCCGGCTTCGATACCCGCCAGGCGCACACCGGCACCCAGGCCGTGGACGAGGCCCGTCACTTTACCCCCGATGTTGTGGTGCTGGATCTGGGGCTTCCCGAACTCGACGGCCTGGAGGTGTGCCGACGGATCCGCACCTTCTCGGACTGCTACATCCTCATGCTCACCGCGCGTGGCAGCGAGGACGACAAGATCAGCGGTTTGACCCTGGGGGCGGATGACTACATCACCAAACCTTTTAGCATCCGGGAACTGGTGACCCGGGTGCATGCGGTGCTGCGCCGCCCGCGCACCAGCACCACCCCACCGCAGGTGACCACCCCTTTGATCGTTGGTGACCTCATCCTTGACCCCGTCGCCCATCAGGTGCGGGTGAGGGAGACGACCGTGGAGCTCACCCGCACGGAGTTCGAGCTGCTGGTTGCCCTGGCCCTGCGCCCCGGCCAGGTGCTGACCCGCCACGACCTGGTCACCGAGGTCTGGGACACCACCTGGGTCGGTGATGAACGCATCGTCGATGTCCACATCGGCAACTTGCGTCGCAAGCTCGGCACCGACACCCGGGGCCGGGGGTTTATCGACACCGTGCGTGGCGTGGGCTACCGGGTGGGGCAGCCATGAATCACGGACCCGGCCTGACCTTCCGCTTCCTGACCGCCCAGGTGTTGGTCGTGGTGATTAGCCTGCTGGTGGCCGCGGCCGTCGCCACGATGGTGGGCCCGACCCTGTTCCATGATCATATGTTGATGGCCGGCCGGGAGGACCCCTCGCTGGAGCTGTTCCATGCCGAGCAGGCCTACCGGGACGCCAACCTGATCACCCTGGCCGTCGCCCTGCCCACCGCCTTGATCAGCGCCCTGCTGGCCAGCCTGTGGTTATCGCGTCGCCTGCGCACCCCCCTGCAGGATCTCACCCGCGCCGCTACCAGCCTGACGGCCGGCAACTATCGTATCCGCGTGCCCGCCGGAGAAGCAGGCCCCGAGGTCACCACCCTGGCGCATGCCTTCAACACCATGGCCGACCGGCTGGAACACACCGAACAGGTCCGCCGCCAGATGCTCTCTGATCTGGCCCACGAAATGGGCACCCCCTTATCGGTGCTCACGGTCTACCTCGATGGTCTCCAGGACGGGGCCGTGGACTGGAATAATGCCACCCACACGATCATGGCTGACCAACTCACCCGCCTGACCCGGTTGATGGAAGACATCGACGATGTCTCCCGGGCCCAGGAACACCGGATCGAGTTGGACCTGGCGGAGGAAGGGCTCGGAGATCTGCTCCATACCGCCGCTGCTGCCGCGGGGGAAGCTTATGCTGACAAAGGCGTCGATTTACAGGTCGAGACCATTACGGACACCGCCCGGGTGCTCGTGGACCGGCAACGCTTCGGCCAGGTGATGAGCAATCTCCTGTCGAACGCGCTACGGCACACCCCGGCCGGCGGGCAGGTCCGGATCAGCGTCCACCGACAGGGGGCGTCCACCGCGCTCATCCACGTCGCCGATGACGGCGAGGGCATCCCACCTGGCCAGCTCGGACACATCTTCGAACGCTTCTACCGGGGGGATGCCGCCCGCAGCCGGGACAACGGCGGGGCCGGTATCGGCCTGACCATCTCCAAGGCATTGGTCGAGGCCCACGGCGGCACTCTCACCGCCACCTCCCCCGGACCCGGTCGCGGAGCGGTGTTTGCCCTCCGCCTCCCGCTGTCTCCTCCCGGCAGTGAGGAGGCTGCTCGGTAACCACACCCTGCCCCGCGTGAGGGCCGTGCCCTCCACCCCTTGAAAATGTACCCCGGGGGGGTATATGCTAGCGAGCGTTACCGCATCCCACCGACCCATAGGAGCTTTCCCATGATCACCTCCCCGCCCCGCCTCTTGCCGATGGCCTCCCACGGCTGCAGCTGTTGCGGACCTGCCTCACGTGCCGACACCGCCTCCACCCCTGCCGCCAGCGACTCGTCAGCAGGAGGGTCCTCCCCTAGCTACCAGGTCACCGGCCTGACCTGCGGGCACTGCGCGAAAAGCGTGACCCAGGCCCTTCAGGCCCTCCCCCAGGTCGACGACGTCCAGATTGATCTCGCTGCTGGTGGTGTTTCCACCGTCACGGTCACCGGTGTCGTACCTCCGGAGATGGTTCGCCGGGCCATCGAAGAGGCCGGCTACACCGTCTTATCCTGATCAGTTTTACCCATCATCTCGACCCCGACCGGGTTGAGCGAAAGGAACGTCATGAGCACTCCCCACCATTCCGGTGATCACCCCGCTCCGGAAACAGACCACACCCACCACCCGGATCATGCTAGCCACGAACACCACGCAGATGCCGACACCCACGGCCAGGCGATGCCCCACGATCACCCGCACTCCGCCCTGGACGAAGACCACCACGTTCATGGTCACGGCGAACACGCCGGACACAGCACCGCAATGTTTCGGGACCGCTTCTGGTGGTCGCTGATTCTGTCCATTCCCGTCGTTATTTTCAGCCCCATGGTCGCCCACCTGCTCGGCTACCACCTCCCGGCATTCCCCGGATCCACCTGGATCCCCCCGGTGCTGGGCACGATCATCTTCGTCTACGGCGGAACGCCTTTCCTCAAGGGCGGATGGAACGAACTGAAATCCCGCCAACCCGGGATGATGCTCCTGATCGCCATGGCCATCACCGTGGCGTTTGTCGCCTCCTGGGTCACCACTCTGGGGCTGGGCGGTTTTGACCTGGACTTCTGGTGGGAGCTGTCCCTGCTGGTGACCATCATGCTGCTGGGCCACTGGCTGGAGATGCGTGCTCTCGGGGCCGCGTCCTCCGCGCTTGACGCGCTGGCTGCCCTGCTGCCGGACGAGGCCGAGAAAGTCATCGACGGGACCACCCGCACCGTGGCCATCTCCGAGCTGGTCGTCGACGACGTTGTGCTGGTGAGGGCCGGTGCCCGGGTGCCGGCCGACGGAACCATCCTCGACGGAGCCGCCGAATTCGATGAGGCGATGATCACCGGCGAATCCCGTCCCGTCTTCCGCGACACCGGTGACAAGGTGGTCGCCGGTACCGTGGCCACCGACAACACCGTCCGCATCCGGGTGGAGGCTACCGGCGGGGACACCGCCCTGGCCGGGATCCAACGCATGGTCGCCGACGCCCAGGAGTCCTCCTCCCGGGCCCAGGCCCTGGCGGATCGGGCGGCGGCGTTGTTGTTCTGGTTCGCGCTGATCTCCGCTCTGATCACCGCGGTGGTGTGGACCATTATCGGCAGCCCGGACGATGCCGTGGTGCGCACGGTCACGGTTCTGGTCATCGCCTGTCCGCACGCCCTGGGCCTGGCGATTCCGCTGGTCATTGCGATCTCCAGCGAGCGGGCCGCGAAATCCGGGGTGCTCATCAAGGACCGGATGGCGCTCGAGCGGATGCGCACCATCGACGTGGTGCTCTTCGACAAAACCGGCACCCTGACCGAGGGTGCGCACGCGGTCACCGGTGTCGCGGCAGCTGTCGGCGTCACCGAGGGCGAGCTGCTGGCCCTGGCCGCCGCCGCGGAGGCCGACAGCGAGCACCCCGTGGCCCGCGCCATCGTGGCGGCCGCGGCCGCCCATCCCGAGGCCTCCCGTCGGCAAATCCGTGCAACTGGTTTCAGCGCCGCCTCCGGCCGGGGGGTCCGGGCCACTGTCGATGGCGCTGAGATCCTCGTGGGCGGGCCGAACATGCTGCGCGAGTTCAACCTCACCACCCCGGCCGAGCTCACCGACACCACCAGCGCCTGGACCGGGCGTGGGGCCGGTGTGCTCCATATTGTCCGCGACGGTCAGATCATCGGTGCGGTGGCCGTCGAGGACAAGATCCGCCCCGAATCCCGCGCCGCCGTGAAAGCCCTGCAGGACCGCGGGGTGAAGGTCGCGATGATCACCGGTGACGCGCAGCAGGTGGCCCAGGCGGTTGGCCAGGACCTGGGGATTAATGAGGTCTTCGCCGAGGTCCTGCCCCAGGACAAGGACACCAAGGTCACCCAGTTACAGGAGCGTGGCCTGAGCGTGGCCATGGTCGGCGACGGTGTCAACGACGCCCCCGCTCTGACCCGCGCGGAGGTCGGTATCGCCATCGGGGCCGGCACGGATGTGGCCATGGAATCCGCCGGAGTGGTCCTGGCCAGTGATGACCCGCGTGCAGTGCTGTCGATGATTGAGCTCTCGCAGGCCAGCTACCGCAAGATGATCCAGAACCTCATCTGGGCCTCTGGCTACAACATCCTCGCCGTGCCGCTGGCCGCCGGCGTGCTCGCCTCGATCGGGTTCGTGCTGTCCCCGGCCGTGGGCGCGATCTTGATGTCTGCCTCGACCATCGTGGTGGCCCTGAACGCCCAGCTGTTGCGCCGCATTGATTTGGATCCGGCCCACCTGGCTCCGACCGAGTCGAAGGAGGAGAGGGCTGCTGTGAGCTCTGTAGCCCCCGTCCGCTGACTTTCAATCCTTCATCGACTCCCCCATACACAACCTCCGAAAGGGAACCCCCATGAAGCGCACCATCACCATCGCCGCTCTCGCCTTGACCTCCACCCTGGTTTTGTCCGCCTGCGCAGATAACACTGAGGGAGAAAACACCGACACCACGACCATCGCCACTACGTCCGCCCCCGACACCACCGAAACGACCGGGGCCACCACGGATCCTGAGACAGAGACGGGGGCGGCCGGAGAGGTCTCCGCCGAGCACAATGACGCGGACATCATGTTCGCGCAGATGATGATCCCGCATCACCACCAGGCTGTGGAGATGAGTGAAATCCTCCTGGCCAAGGACAATATCCCGGCCGAGGTCATCGAGTTCGCCCAGGGTGTTATCGATGCCCAGGGCCCGGAGATCGACCGGATGAATACCATGCTCGAGACCTGGGAAGAAGATCCGGTCACCGGTGATATGGGTGAGATGGACCATGGCGGGATGAGTGGAATGATGAGCGAGGAGAACATGACAGCCCTCGAGGATGCCCAGGGCACCGAGGCTGCCCGGCTCTACCTTGAGCAGATGACCGCCCACCATGAGGGCGCGGTCGATATGGCCCGCGATGAGGTCACTGATGGCCAGAACCCGCAGGCCATCGCTCTGGCTGAGCAGGTCATTGAAGACCAGGAGGCCGAGATCGCCGAGATGGACCAGATGCTCAACGAGCTCTGAACAAGGACATTCCGCGACCACCCCAGATGAGAAACACGACCTTCCACCATAAGGGAAAGACCCCAACTGCCCGAGGGCACTTGGGGTCTCACCGACTCACTGAGGACACAGTAACACATGGCAATCAGCAATGAGAACACACCCCTGACAGATCTGTACGCCATTGTTGACGAGTTGGTCAGCAAAGGGGTCTCGGTGAAGTTCCTCAAAGAGGGGCAGATCTATTCGAAAGACTCCACCCCGATCGCCAAGCTGATGCTGGGGTTGTTGGGTTCGGTGGCGGAATTTGAACGCTCGATCATTCGCGAGCGTCAGGCAGAAGGAATCGCCCGGGCGAAAGAGCGCGGGGTGTACAAGGGTCGCGCTCGCGCGCTCACTGATGAGCAGATTCTTCAGGCACGCGTGTGGGTGGACGCTGGTGTGCCGAAAGCAGAAGTTGCGCGACGTCTGAAGGTGGGGCGGACCACGTTGTACAGCTATCTAGATGCGGCCGGTGGTAAATCTGCGCACGCTTAGTGAGAGATGTGTGGAGATCGGGAAGCTATACAGTCCGAGATTTCTGTGAGCAAAGACAACGCTTGCGCTTTCTTCAACGCCGATAGGCTCTATGCTTGCCCCTTGCTTTCCCTTTCGGCAGAATCGCCTCTGTGACGAAACTCGGCGTCACCTCCGGGCGCTGCACATATTTACCATCAGGGTGCTTTTGAAGTGCCCTAGGTTTTGTTCCTAGGCATTTGCCCTACTTTCCATTATTCCTTGGGCAGGGTTGTGGCTCCAAAACTCTGATTCAACCTCAGCTGGCGTGCGGTATCCCAAGGACTGATGGAGCCGTGACTCGTTCCACCGGGTAACCCACTCGAAGGTGGCGATCTCCACGTCCACCACATCGCACCACGTGCGGGTATGAATCAGCTCGTTCTTGTAGGAACCGCTAACATTTTCTGCCAGCGCATTGTCATAAGAATCGCCCACCGTGCCGGTAGAAGCAGTAATCCCATATTCCGCAAGTCGCTCGTTGTAGACAATGCTCACGTATTGCGAACCGTGGTCAGAGTGGTGGATCAGGCTTGAGGTTTCCTTTGCGCTGATGATCGCCTGGTTGAGCGCTTGCAGCGGCAACGCCTCGGTACGCATCGAATCCGATAGCGCCCACCCGACGATCCGTCGGGAGAACGCGTCTGTCACGAACGCCGTGTACACAAAGCCTTTCCGGGTACGCACATAAGTAATGTCAGCTACCCACAACTTTTGCGGTTGCTGAGCCTTGAAGTCTCGCCTGACTAGGTCTGGACGCGGATCCGGACCTTTGGGCTTGCGAGTCGTCACAGGAGACCGGCCTTTCCCCTTGCCGGTAACGCCAGCAAGGCGCATCAGACGCGCGGTCTGCTCACGCCCAATATCGATGCCGTCTCGACGGAGAGCATGCCACATCTTGCGAACGCCGTAGACTCCGTAATTGGCGCTATGAACAGTACTTATATGTTCGAGCAATGCAGCGTCGCGAAGACTGCGGGCACTTCAGCCCTCGAGCTTTGGATTGGCGGTACCCACGAGAGGTAATGAAGCCTCCTTCGCGATTGCTCTTCAACGTCTGGCAGATGAACTCGACTGTGAAACGATCCCGGTGTTCATCGATGAACTGGATCATTTCCGACGTTGTGGGTCGAGTTCTGACGCGAAAAAAGCCGATGCGGCTTTCAATAACTCGTTGGTGTCGCGAAGCTCTTGATTCTCACGGCGCAACTTGGCTACCTCTGCAACGAGGTCTACGGGCAAAGGCTCAGCAACTCGGCTTTCGCGGCGAGCGGCCTGTGTCCATTGCCGGGCTGTGTGCCATGACACGCCCAACTTCGGTGCCACAGCCTGGCACGCGGCATACATCGAAAGGTTCTCTGCCAGAATGCGGTCTTCTACGAGACGGACTACGCGATCCTTCGCATCCTGGCCAAATTTCTTTGGCATATTCCAGATTTTCCCATCTACTCAGACGGAACAAAACCTGGGGCACTTCACAGCGTGCCCCACAAAAAAGTCCCACTGGGACGCAGCCCAGCTGATCACCCACACCCTGGGTGCCACACCCACCACGCTCGGCTCATTCGGCGTCACCGAACAAGATCGCCAACAACTCATTGACCACCTCGGGCGCAAAACCTTGCAGGGAAGCCCCACCCGTGATTTCAAAGCTGCCTGGCGCAAAGACAAAAACGGTCACACCGTCCCCAAGCTCTACCGCGTCGAAACAGCGGCTCTCAGACGCTGCCAATACGTCGCACTAGCGCACAAGCAACGCTCCGCCGTCCTGGTCATTGATATTGACCGCCGAGGACACCACGGTGGAACCATCAACTGCATCGACGAGATGGCTCGCCAGAAACTGTCTGTCCTCGCTGCTGGCAATGCAGGGCCCGCCTGGATCGGGGTAAACCCGATGAACGGTAAGTGCCAACTGATCTGGATGATTGACCCCGTCTATACCGACGAGAGGGGAGATGCCTCTAACGCGCGTCTCTTGAGGGTGGTGATGACCATTCTGGCTGAACTACTCGGTGGTGACCCTTCTTTCTCTCACAGGCTCTCCCGCTCGCCGTTTTATACAGGCGACGATCCCACGGCATATCGTTGGCATGTACAACACCACAGAGTCGATCGACTCGCCCACCTGCGCGACGAGGTGAGAACCATGACCGGACAACCAGCCCACACCACCGAGACAAAGAAGCAAAACTTCTCTAGCGGACGTGAGCTGATCGAGGCTGTCCGCACACGGCGTGAACAAGCTCAACAAGCCCATGCGCTCCTGGACTCGCTGAAATCAGATCTTCCTAGCGCGGATGCGCTCGACGGCGACCGTATCGACGGCGTGAAGGTGTTGTGGATCTCCGAGGGGCGCGCAGCGCGAGACGAGACCGCATTCCGGCACGCGCTCGCCGCCGGTCATCGACTCCGGGAGGCAGGGGAGCGGATGACGGACGCGAAGATCATCGATGCTTATGAACGTGCCTACAACATCGCCCAGGCCGTTGGCGCGGATAACCGTGAGCCTGAGATGCCGCCGCAGCGTGATCGTGTGACTATGGCACGCCGCGTACGTGGCTACGTGATGTCTAACAACCGCTCGTCTGGGGCGTCCGCCTTTAGCGGTGCTGCAGACGGCGTGAACGCCCGTGAGCGCAAAGCGCTAGCCACGATGGGACGTAAGGGCGGGCAAAAAGCCGCAGAACGATGGAACGATCGGGACAGCGAGTACGCCCAAAAGGAACTAGAGAAGTTACGAAAGACGCAACAGCGGAAGAAAGCTAGAGGACGTTCCACCCGTTCCCGTATCTCTCAGTATGTCAACGACCAATAATACATAGAGACGGGTCTCGTTCCTACCTGGAAGGAGATCGCAGCTGAAGTGAACGCTTCACGTAGAACAGTGGCCTATCACATGTCCGCACTCAAGAAACTAGAGGAGATTCCCGAGAGCTAGGGGGTGCAATACCGTAAGCAATACACGGTTCCCCTGCCCCTCTTTTGGGCAGTTAGCTTTTAGAGAAACCCACTCTTACAGGGGCACCATGGTGCCTGCTGAGATCACTCAAGAGTCTGCTGGAAGACTGGGGCTGATTTTCTCCGAGCTCTGGTACGTAGAAGTTGAATACAGTGGGTCAGTGAGTGTGAGACTTCTTCAAGCACACACGCGTGCGTGTGTGCTATTAGCCGAGGGGCGGGCTCTGTTGCAGAGGTAGAGACCCCCAGAGTTAGCCACGAACTAACTACAGTGCAACGCCCTGGCGCTCAACGGTAGCTACTCAAACTTGTCGAACCACTGAGTGTCAACAGTCGGACGCAGCTTCACACCAGACTCCCCATTTGAACGAATGAGCTTTGCAAGACGATCGCAGCTATTGAGGTCAACCGTCGGAACAGCCGATGAAGCTGCCCTGCGAGCAGTTCGGCCCCTGGCAAATGGTCTGGACTTGGCTGCGTGTTTTAGGGGCCACGCCCTAACCCAAACCGCGCTATCCACTCCGTCTCCACAGGGGTCCACCGAAAAGAGGTTGACCCTGATCCTCGACGGGGTCCGAGGTCAATTGCGTGACCGGACTACGGCTTGAGCACCACCTTGATGCAGCCGTCCTCCTTCTTCTGGAACTTCTCGTACATCGCCGGCGCCTCCTCCAACGACGCGGTGTGCGTTTTGAGGTCGAGCACGCCCAGCGGATCGGACGGATCGTCCACCAGCGGCAGCAGCGTCTCGGTCCAGGAGCGCACATTGCACTGGCCCATACGCAGCTGGATTTGCTTGTCGAACATCGTCAGCATCGGCATCGGGTCCTTCATGCCGCCGTATACGCCGCTGATCGAGATCGTCCCGCCACGGCGAACGGAGTCGATGGCGGTGTACAACGCGCTCATCCGGTCTACCCCGGCCCTGCCCATTGCTGCGCGCCCCAGCGGCGACGGCAGTTTGCCGACGGCTGCCTGGGCCGCGCTGGCTACCGGCGAACCGTGCGCTTCCATGCCGACGGCGTCGACCACCGAGTTCGGGCCACGCCCGTCGGTCAGATCCTTGAGCTGCTCCGCCACGCCGTCCTCGGAGGAATCCAGCGTTTCAATGCCGTAACGCTCGGCCATGGCGCGACGCTCGGGCACTGCATCCGTCGCGATCACCCGGTATCCCAGGTGCTTGCCGATCCGGGCGCTCATCTGGCCGATCGGGCCCAGGCCCAGCACCGCCAGCGAGCCGCCGTCGGGGACCGCCGCGTAGTCCACGGCCTGCCAGGCGGTGGGCACGACGTCGGAAAGAAACAGGTAGCGCTCGTCTTCACCGACGGTGGGAACCTTGATCGCCCCGTAGTCCGCGTGCGGCACGCGCAAGTACTCCGCCTGTCCGCCGGGCACCGAGCCGTAAAGCCGCGAGTAACCGAGGAACTGCGCGCCGGTGCCGTATTCGCGGACCTGGGTGGTTTCACACTGCGACTGCAGGCCCTGGCGACACATGAAGCAATGCCCGCAGGAAACGTTGAAGGGGATGACCACCCGATCCCCCGGCTTGATGTGGGTGACGGCTGAGCCGACCTCCTCGACGATGCCCATGGGCTCATGGCCGATGATGTCGCCCTCGTCCATGAACGGAGTCAGCACCTCATAGAGGTGAAGGTCAGATCCGCAGATGGCGGTCGAGGTGACCCGGATGACCGCATCGGTGGGTTCCTGGATCTGTGGGTCCGGGACCTCCTCCACGCTCACCGTATTTGACGCCTGCCAGGTCAATGCTTTCATGTGTCCTCCTCGCCAGGGCGGCCGCCTCAGCTGAAACGGCGCCACTGTTTGGTTGGTTGAGTCCGACTGTACTGAAAACACGGTGGGCGGGTTGCCCACGTCGCGGCCGGGGTCTCGCATCCCGACGGGGCCCTAGGGAGTGTTTTCTACATGGCCGTGGCCTGAGCCCTACCTCTCCGCGTCCAACGCACCGCGGGCGGGCATACGCATAGGCGTACATGTACGCACAAGTCTCTCCCAGGTCTTGATCACGCCCCGCTTTAAGCGGGGCTTATGCCGCATATCGTCTCCATCATCCAGTCCAAAGGAGGCACGGGGGATGAGCTTATTAAAGGCCGAAGGCGCCGCCGCTGACGAGGATGAAGATGCCCAGGCCAATCAAAACGATCGGGAACAGCACATGCTCCCAGCGTTCGAGAACCTCCGCGATCGGTGGACGGGTGGCCACGAACTTCGCCAACAGGACCAGGCCTGCCACCAGGATCAGAAAGACGACGCAGTAGATGATAACGGTAGCGGTATCCACGTTGAGAAAAACCGGGACATAGACGCCGATATTGTCGCCACCGTTGGCAAAGGTCACCCCGGCGACGATCAAGGCGCTTACGTTCTTTCCGCTGACTTTCGCGTCATCGTCGTCGTCATCGTCTCCCTGCCAGGCTTGCCAGGCCGCCCAAAGCCCCAGGGCCAGGGGGATCAACCCGAAGTAGGGGATCGCCTCGGTGGGCAGGAAGGCATCCGCCCCTAGGGTGACCAGGATCGTGGCTGCGAGGATGCCCGCGAAACCAAGGTACTGCCCGGCCAGGATCCGAAGTGTGGTCCCTGCTTGACCGGCCCCGCGGGCGAAGAACAGCGAGAGCACGATGATGTCGTCGATATTGGTGGCGATAAACAGACCAACCGCCCCCAGGAGACCAGTTACCACTTACCTGTTCCCCTCTCCGGTGGCGCACCCGGGCACGTCACATGCCGAGTCAATACATGGGGCATTCTCGTCGGCAGCCAGAGTGGTATCCAGCAGTGAGTTCAGCGCCTGGACAAGATGGGCGTCGACGATCTCGTAGCGGGTCTTCCGCCCCTGCGGTTCGGCGACCACAATTCCGCAGTCCCGTAGGCAAGTGAGGTGGTTCGACACATTTGACCGCGTCAGTTCCAGCTCCCGGGCGAGAGCGGCCGGGTAGGCCGGGCCGCCCAGCAGGGTCAGGAGAATACGGGATCGGGTGGGATCGGCCATCGCCCGACCCAATCTGTTCATCACGTCCAAGCGCGAAGAAATAGTCAGCATGCACTGAACTATACAGCTGTTGCTGAACTGTTGCCACGAGGGGCGAACGTCGGCCCGACGGTGTTGTGTTTCTGAGCCTGTTTCCGCGCGGCTTTAGTGTCTTCCCTTTTTGTGTTTGTGTGGTTGTTGAATCTGTGCCTGTGAAGTGCCCTAGGTTTTGTTCCTAGGCATTTGCCCTACTTTCCATTATTCCTTGGGCAGGGTTGTGGCTCCAAAACTCTGATTCAACCTCAGCTGGCGTGCGGTATCCCAAGGACTGATGGAGCCGTGACTCGTTCCACCGGGTAACCCACTCGAAGGTGGCGATCTCCACGTCCACCACATCGCACCACGTGCGGGTATGAATCAGCTCGTTCTTGTAGGAACCGCTAACATTTTCTGCCAGCGCATTGTCATAAGAATCGCCCACCGTGCCGGTAGAAGCAGTAATCCCATATTCCGCAAGTCGCTCGTTGTAGACAATGCTCACGTATTGCGAACCGTGGTCAGAGTGGTGGATCAGGCTTGAGGTTTCCTTTGCGCTGATGATCGCCTGGTTGAGCGCTTGCAGCGGCAACGCCTCGGTACGCATCGAATCCGATAGCGCCCACCCGACGATCCGTCGGGAGAACGCGTCTGTCACGAACGCCGTGTACACAAAGCCTTTCCGGGTACGCACATAAGTAATGTCAGCTACCCACAACTTTTGCGGTTGCTGAGCCTTGAAGTCTCGCCTGACTAGGTCTGGACGCGGATCCGGACCTTTGGGCTTGCGAGTCGTCACAGGAGACCGGCCTTTCCCCTTGCCGGTAACGCCAGCAAGGCGCATCAGACGCGCGGTCTGCTCACGCCCAATATCGATGCCGTCTCGACGGAGAGCATGCCACATCTTGCGAACGCCGTAGACTCCGTAATTGGCGCTATGAACAGTACTTATATGTTCGAGCAATGCAGCGTCGCGAAGACTGCGGGCACTTCAGCCCTCGAGCTTTGGATTGGCGGTACCCACGAGAGGTAATGAAGCCTCCTTCGCGATTGCTCTTCAACGTCTGGCAGATGAACTCGACTGTGAAACGATCCCGGTGTTCATCGATGAACTGGATCATTTCCGACGTTGTGGGTCGAGTTCTGACGCGAAAAAAGCCGATGCGGCTTTCAATAACTCGTTGGTGTCGCGAAGCTCTTGATTCTCACGGCGCAACTTGGCTACCTCTGCAACGAGGTCTACGGGCAAAGGCTCAGCAACTCGGCTTTCGCGGCGAGCGGCCTGTGTCCATTGCCGGGCTGTGTGCCATGACACGCCCAACTTCGGTGCCACAGCCTGGCACGCGGCATACATCGAAAGGTTCTCTGCCAGAATGCGGTCTTCTACGAGACGGACTACGCGATCCTTCGCATCCTGGCCAAATTTCTTTGGCATATTCCAGATTTTCCCATCTACTCAGACGGAACAAAACCTGGGGCACTTCATTGGGGCAGTAGGAAGAGCGACGTGAAATAATCACAGCCATGGGTATCTTCTCCGGTCGTCATTTCCCCCGTGACATCATTCTGTGGGCAGTGCGGTGGTACTGCCGCTACGGAGTGAGCTACCGCGATCTGGAGGAAATGATGACCAAGCGGGTCGTGCCGGTCGATCACACCACGATCTACCGCTGGGTCCAGAAATACGCCCCTGAGCTGGACAAGCAAACACGGTGGTACCGGCAGGTACCTGACTGGCAGGCCAGTTCCTGGCGGGTGGATGAGACCTATATCCGGGTCGGCGGCAGGTGGTGCTACCTCTATCGGGCAATCACCGCCGGTGGCCAGACCCTGGACTTTTACCTCTCTCCGAAGCGGAACGTGGCCGCAGCGAAGCGTTTCCTGGCCAAGACGCTGCGATCGAATACGACAGCCGGATCCCCGCGGGTCATCAACACCGACAAGGCACCAGCTCTGGCCAAGGCAATATCCGAGTTGAAGGCGGAGGGAATCTGCCCGCCAACAGTGGAACACCGGCAGGTGAAATACCTCAACAACATCCTGGAAGGCGACCATGGTCGGCTGAAGCGGATCCTCGGGCCGAAAGGCGCGTTTAAGAACCGGACATCTGCATATCGGACGTTGAAAGGGATGGAGGCGATGCACTCATTGCGGAAAGAGCAAGGCACGGTGTTTGCCTACGGGCAACCGAACCCAGACGCGGTGATCGTCAACCGGGTCTTCGAGACGGCTTAAGCACCCCGGAGCAAGGACAACTAATGTCTTGAGGTTGGGCTTTTCGACCCTGACCCAACTTTGCAACAGCACCATTCGTCGCTCAGCACACTCGCCTTGCGGCGGCGTATGCGGGGCTTGTCGCCGGTCTCGTCGCGCATCTTGTACGTCCACCCGACCGACTCGCGTTCAGGCGACTTCCCGTCGGCCGATGCTTTAATCGTGTGTCGCTTCTCCACCAACTCGATACCGCGCTCCGCGAGCCGCTCCTTGAAGATCGCCGCGCTCGTCGTCTCGTCGGCCAGGATCTCCTCGATCTGATCGCCGAGCCGCTGCTCGAAAGCGGTCACCGCCGCGCCGTCACGGCGGTGTTCCCACGTCGACTGTTCCCTGCGCTTACCGCGCTCCGTGACGCGGAGGCTGTGCTCTCGCATCAGCAAGTCGTTTGCCTTCGCTACCTGCCAGTGCAGCGTGTTGGTGGGGACTTTGCCGGTCTTTTTATCGTGATTGATCACTTTGATGTGGTTGTGCGGGTGCCCGCCGGCGCCGTCCAAATGAGTAATCACCAGTGCGTCGGAATCGGGGTACAACCTTTTCGCCAGCATGTACCCGAGGTCATTGATCGCCTGAATGTCATCTCGATTGCCGACATCGAAGTCGCCGGCTGGAAAAGACTGGATCAAGCTCAGTGTCTCGACCTTGCGACCGTGCGCCGCCGCCATCAATTCAGCATGATCGACGAACTCATCGGCGGTCGCCCGGTCGCAGGTGATCGCGGCGATGCGGTCGGTCCCGGCAGCGATGTTTTCCCGCCGCTGCCGTGTCCCTTTGCCGCCGAGCACCTCGTACTCGACCGCCGACCTCGTATGCGCGATCTTCCTGATGTGAGTGACGCTCATCGCGACCTACCTCCGAGATGCTCCCGGACGTCCCGCATCACCGACGCCACCTCGCCGAGCGCCGCCATCAGATCCTCGTGCTCACGAAAATCGCGACCGCTGAGACGGCCCGCATTGAATTCTCGCACGACCTGATTCAGATTCACTCCGACGTGGTTGACCTCGGTACGGAGCTCTGCGAGCTCCGCTGAGCGGCCCGCAGGGCCGCTGTCGATCGCTGGCGCGATCGCCGCCGACATCGCCGCGAGTTCGGCTTCGCCGAATCTCGCCGTGAAGCGGGCATCAAGCGACGGCCTTCGCCGATCCCGGTTCGCCTGTGCCATCACCGCCTCCTTCGTCGGCGCTGACGTCACACCTGATGCTCTCCGGGAAGGGTCGCAAGCAGACAGATTGTCCGACATAGCTGGCGCTCGTCGGAAATCTGTTGCTTGCCGGGGAGGGCTTGCGCCCTCCCCGGGACCCCTCCCGACGACACCGCAGAGCGGTGTCACCCGGGCAAAGCCCGCCGGAAATTCCGGTCGCCGACGTCACGGCTGATCACCGCCACCGTGACCGTCGCCGATCGCCAGCTGCGGCTCATCCGTCCTCGAGGACTCCGCCGCCCGGCGGCGCGCCTCCGACCGCTTCGCGCGCTCCGCATCGAGCTCCGCCCGAGCTGCGTCTTCCGCATGCGTCCACGCGTCCGCAAAATCCCGCCGGATGATCTCGACGGCGCGAGCCTCGATCCGAGCACGCTCGCGCGCCTGCCGCCGCTCCAGCCGAGCGATCCTCTCGGCCGCGTCCTCCTTCGCGATCTCGATTTCCGCATCGAGCCGCGAGAGACCGTCAGCGATCTTCTGCTCGATCCGCTCCCGCTTGGTCATCTTCTTAGCCATTGGTCTTATCTCCCGACGTCTTCGTCTTCATCTTCTTCACCGCATCGCCGATCAAGTTCGGCGCAATGTCTCTTGTCTCTCCTGCAACAGCCGCCGGGGCGGACCACGCGCGGGGATCGGGGTGGCGCTCATGGTGCACCTCCGGAGTTGTGCCATGCGCAGGCCGGATCCGTACAGGACGGCAGCCGGCGGTGCTCATGCGCGACTTCCGGCCACTGCGGGACTTCCTCGCGGTAGCAATCGAGCCAATCCCGCCCCGGCGGCGACACGTCGGCGCGGATGTAGATCGAAGCCTCGCCCAAGGTCGCCGCACAGCCACCGAGCTCGAGTGCATCGAGCAGAACCTCCCGAGCCTCGTCGGCGCGGGCACGCGGCACGCTGACGAAAATCTCGTCGTGGACGACAAGGCGCAGCCCGTCGGCGAGCCAGCCGGGAAGTCGCAGCACGCCCTCCATCATCAGATCACGCGCGGTTCCCTGGCCCATCGCCGCGGGCGCCTGCGTCCACTCCCGTCCGGGCTCAATCCGCATCGTCCGGCCAAATGGGCGTGCGGAGGATCTGCTGTCGCGCCTCCTCCCGGATCCATGCCTTATACGCCGCGAGCTGCGGGAACTGCTGGTCGAGACGGGCCAGCAGTGCGGCGGCCTCATCCTCGGGGATGCCCGCCGACCGCGCCAGCCCCGCAGGCCCCATTCCGTAGGAGGACCCGTGCGTCACCGGTTTTGCATCCGACCTGCGCGGATGCCGACCAACACCGTCCCAGCCGTCCGTGCCGAAGATCGCTTCGGCCATTGCAGAGTGGAAGTCCTTGCCGTCGTCGAAGGCCGCGATGTAGGCAGGATCACCACTCAGCAACGCCATCGCGCGGGCGTCGATCTGCGACAGATCGGCGGCGATCAGCACGTGATCGTCATCGTCCGGCAGGAGGAGGGCCCGCTCCATCAGCGCCTTGCGATCGCGCTTCCCGCTGGTGGTCAGCCCGGGCCGCGTCACCGAAATACGGCCAGTGGCCTGCTCCGCCGATACGCGCGGATGCACGCGACCGTCGCTGGTCACGTGCTTCATCACCGTTTCGGCGAAACCTCGCTCGCCGGTCACTGTGCCCAATGCATCGACGAGCTCCGCCAGCGCCCCGTTGTCGGGATGGGCGGCGGCAAGCTCCGCCAGCGCGTCCCGGTTCGTCGCCAGGGCGCCCTTGGGCGTCCGCGGCGGATTCACCCCGCACGCGACCATGGCCGCCTCAATCGCGGTCTTCCCGGCGGCCGTCGCGTGAGGGGCTTTCCCCTCCAGCGGCATGCCCGTCAGATCCGCCGGCCGACGCATCGCGACCCCACGGCGGACCTCCTGAGCTGCAATCCTGTCGCGCGCGACATCGACGGCCACGCGCACCCCGTGCCGCTCGATAACGCCCAGACGCCACATGACGCGCATCTCGCGACGGCAGTAGGCGTCGACGCGCAGGCACGCGGCGACCGCACGGGTCAGCTCGACGTCCTGGGCGGCATACGCGCGATACGTCGAGTCGTCGACGGGGATGCGGTCGTAGCCACCGTGGCGATCGGCGAGCTTTTTGAGCGCCGATCCGCCGGCATCGGCGCCCAGCTTGTCGGCACCGACTAGGCGCTTTCCAAGCTCGCTGAGCCGGTAGCGGCCGCGATCCACGCCGCCGGCGCGCGGCGGGTCATTCTGGCGAGCCACCAAGAGCGTGTCCACCACCCGATCCGCCTCGACCAGCGCGTCGACATCAAGACCGTGGCAGCGCTCCAGCGCCGGCAGATCGAACGCGAGCACGTTATGGCCGACGACCACGGCCGCACGGTCGATCTCCGCTACCAGCGCGTCCACGTCGTCGGTGACCGTCACCGGCCCGTCGTCCCAGGCCCATGCCGCCAGCCGCACGAAGCCCTCACCGTAGTCGTGCAGGCGGTCCGCGTCGGCCGTCTCCAAGTCGAAGTACAGGACACCCCGCCTACGCATCGCGATCACCGCCCATCGACGCGATCGACTCGCCCTCGATCTCCGGCATCACCCGGACATGGGTCTCCACGTGGCCGTCACGACCCTTGACCTGCATGTGTTCCGTGGGGACCGCGGGGGCCGACACCGGCACCGGCACCCGGGACTCCACGCGCCACGCGGCGACATTGCCGTGAGCCTTGCCGTCGGCAACGATCCGCCGACCGTCGAACCACCTGCCCGCGACCCCCTTCCACAGGCGCCCCAATTTCCTGGAGTCGAGATCCTCCCAGGACGCCCCGTACGGAGCATCGGCATCGGGATCAGCCTTCGCCGCGGCCAGCACGTCACGTGCGGTGAACCGCGGCGCCGTCTGCAGACCGGCCGCAGCTCCCTCAAGCCAGACGAGATGATCGGCCCAGTCCACGGCCTCAGAGTCGGCCGTGCGCCGCACCTCCAGAACGCCGTCCAAAAACCCGGTGAGGCCCGCCATGTGACAGATCCCGCCGATGACGCGCTGCCACTCGGTGAATCCGACGAAACCAAACCGACGCGGGTGACCGGGCTGCCCGCGGTCGTACCAGGCACGCACCAAGGTCAGCGCCGCAGCAAGGAGGTCCGCGCGATGCTCACCCACCCAGCGGTCCAGGTCATGCCGAAAATTGTCCCGGATGTCCAGATCTTCACGGTCACTGGACAGACGGATCGGCAAGATCCTCCGCACCATGTCACCGGGGATGTCGACGTTATTACCCGTCGCCGCCCACACGGAATCCTGCCGGAGACCGACGGCCTCGGACCTGCCCAGTCGCCGACCGCCCCAAACCGGCGTCGTGAGCGCCGCGGTAAGCGCGGGCGACCGCAGCTTGCACGTCGAACCATCCATGACCTCATCGAGGACGATGAGCGAGCGCCCGGCCATCAGCTCAGCCGTGACCCGCTTTTCGAGCTCCGCGTTGGTCGCCGGCGCCGCCATCACGGTCGCGGGACCGCCGTACGCCACCCGATGGACCGTCTGGATCAACGCTCCCTTTCCCACGCCGCGCTGAAGACCATCAAGCACCATCATCGGGGCCGACGGCATCGCCGAGCGCGTCAAGCACGTCAGTAAGAACGCGATCGCGTGGGTGCGATCGGCCTCGGAGGCGAAAACCCAGCCGTCGAAACCGTCCGTGCCGTCGACCTCGAAAAGCCCGTCACGCAGGAGACGCGCCGCATCTTCGATCTGCGCATCGGACGGATGCTCGGGCACCACGAGGTTCCGCACGTCATCCGCGAGATCGACGAAAACACCGGTGGCCTCATCGAACCCGTCTCGCGTGACGATCGAACCATCCTCTCGCACGACTGGCGCAGTCGACACGCGGACGACCTCAGGCAAACGGCGGCGCACGTGACCGCGGACAATACCCACCGCATCACGCTTAAGGCCCGGCACCACAACAAGGTTCCCCTCGCGATCAGTGCCGATCAGCCGTACCACGCCGAGCGCCACGCGGTGAAGGTCATCCCCGTCGACCTCGGACAACGCCACCTCGGTTCCGACCGAAACCCTCTCCACGAGCCCACCTCCACGGACGAAGAGTTTCCGGCCACCCACACGGGCCACAACGAGATCTGCGACGGCCATGCAGTCGACTTGGTGATCGCCGACCAACTCGACATCCACCCGATCACCTGCAGATTCGCGAATGGCCCGCCGCGCATCCTTGCGCCGCTGCTCCGCGCGCAGCTCCTTCAACGCCGCCGCGGAAAGATCAGCGGGCTTGTGCGCGGCACCCGCCACCAGCTCCGCCATCAGCGCGCGACGGGCATCATCATCAACCTGGCCTGCCAGGACGTCGTCGAGACCGTCCTTGCCGGCGCCGGGCACACACGCGAACGCCACAGACGTCGCGCCGGCGGCACCAGCCGCCTTGCCCAGCGCGGTCAGACCGTCGTAGACGGCGGCGTTGGTCGCGGCGTCGGCGTCGCCGACGATGACGACACGGCGCCCGGCCACAGCAGCGGCCAGATGAGGCGTCGGAGAACCGTCCGCTTTCCACGCCCAGATGCCCGCAATCCGGTAAACGGCAAGGTCATCGGCGGCCCATGCGTCGGCCGCGAGCGCCTGCTTGACGCCCTCGACCATGAGCACGGTGTCCGCGTCGTCGACTTCTCGGACCACAGGGAGCTGCGGAGGCTGTGCCCCGGAACTCCGTTTCGACGGCCCGACATACTTCAGCTCGCGGCCGGTCCTGTCCTTTACCGACCCCGGATGCGGCTTCACCTGGCCGGTCACCGTGCCGTCGCACTCCGTCATCGGATAGACCAGGGCCGGCAGCGCGCCATCGCGCTCACCGATCCACCGGCCCCACTCGGGCAGGTCGTCAACGGTCTCCGCACTGTAGACGCCGTGCCGCACGGCCACCTCCAGCGGAATTGCCGACGCGCGCAGCTCATCGACGTGCGCGGGGAGCAGTTGCCCCCGGGCACCGCCATGCGGTAAAATCTGTCCCAGACTAGGAACGATCTCGTTCGAAGGGGCCTCGCCGTTAGCCGCAGCGGGGCTCTTTTTTTCGGTCATGACGCCGCGCCCCCACGGAAGATCCGGGCGACGGCCGCGGCCTGGGCCGCGGTCATCGGAGGCGCCTCGGCCGCCGCGCGGCGCGCGAAAGCCTCGATCTCGGGCGTCAGAGCCGAGTCCGTGGCCGCAAGCCATCGGTCGAGGTCAGCCCGGCGGTACACGGGACTGCGCCCGTCGTACCGGTAGACGCGGGGGCCCGTGCCGCGATGACGCAGTGCGGCCAAAGATTCATAGGTGTGGCCGACGTAAGCAGCGGCCTCGCGCGCGAAGAGCTCGTCATCGGAAGCGCGCGTCGGAGAGGAAACAACGCGAGAAGAAGACATCAGGAGTCCTAGACATGCTGGATTCTCCCAGGGCGGGCCGCTTGTTGCCGGTTTCTCTCCAGGCCCCGTGTGGGTGCGTGTCTGCTTTACGGGAGAGGGTCTCCCTACCTGGCCGCCGTCTTGTCTTTTGTACGTGCCTTCTGTCGCTACCAGCGGGGGCCCTTAGTCCCCACCCTCCCGGGGTCGCGTTAACCGGGCAGGCGCACGAGGTGTAATACCCGGCGAAGCCCCTTGCAATAGCGGAGCCTCACTCTACACCTTATTTTACACACGCCGTAATAGATGGTCAACCAACGGCAAAATCCGGGGGCCGGGGGGTTGAATCCCGCCTGGGGGGATGCTGGGGGGATTGAAATCGGCAACCCCCCAGGCGAAAACCACGCCCCACCTGGGCTTTCACCTCGAAACTCAGGCACCGGGGGGATCGGGGGGATTAAACGCTCACCTCCCACATGTATGCGTGCGTGCGCGCACGTACGCGCACGCGAAGGCGCTTCGCGCGCACGCGCGTAAAATTTCAAAACATCCCCCAATCCCCCCAATCCCCCAGCGGCACTGTTGCCGCAGGTCAGAGCGCCGGGGCGGCGGGGAGATTGCCGATTTCAATCCCCCCAGAATCCGGGCCACCCCCCGCAAGCCTCCGGGCCTCACTTCCAGCGCTGAACCGCACTTTCCAGTGGCTACTCGAGTGGCGCCGTAGTGACCATCACCCCAGGGTCCCGCCGCTGCAACCCGCCCTCCTGCGCGTCATCGCGCACCGCCGGCGCGGCAGGGGCCGCGCCCGGGTCCGGGATTGCCGCTAATCATCATCGACCACCAGTTCGATTAAGGCGGCGCATGAAGGAGGAAGATCGTGAGTACATCCTTGTACCGCCCGGACATCGAAGCTCGAGCATGGATCGGCTGTCTGAGCTGCTACAACGCGGGCGATCTCATCGGTGACTGGTACTCGGCCACCGAGGCCGCAGACGTCACCGTCGCGGGCCTGCACGCGGGCAGCGGCATCGATATAACCGCACGCGGTTGCGAAGAACTATGGGTTTTCGATCATGAAAATATACCTGAACGCGGAGAAATGGATCCGGCCCGCGCCGCGGCATGGGGTGCCCGCATCGCAGAAGTCGACACATGGCAGCGGCCAGCCTTTCTGGCGTGGACGGGTACCGGCGCGCACGTCGTCGACGCCGACGACCTCCCCACCGTCGACGATTTCCAAGAACGCTACTGCGGCGAATGGACCCATTTCCGGGAGTTCGCCGACAATCACGTCGACGAAACGGGGATCCTCGACGGCGCCAGCGAAACGGCCCGGCGCTACTTCGACTACGACAGCTTCGCCGACGACCTCGCCCACGATTACATCACCGCTACCTGCGACGACGGCGGAATTTTTGTGTTCCGCGCCCTCTAAGGAGCACCCCGCCATGACCCTCGAAACCCCCGCCCTCATGGCCGCCGACACCGCCGGCCGTTGCCGCAGCCTCCGGCTCACCGCCCCCGTCGCCGACGTGGACAGCCGCATCCGCCGCGTCGCCGACGGTCACCTCGTCATCGCCGATCTCGCCATCGACACCCTGATCGACGTCCTTCTTGTCCTAGCGCGCCGCCTCGCCCCGCACGTCGACGATCTCAGCGACGATCTGGCCGGCATAATCATCGACCTCGATGCCGAAGCTATCGCCGTCGACGACCTCGATCATGACGACGTGACTTTTGGTGCGGCCTCTACGTCAGCCGCACGCCGATATCGCCCGGCTCATAACGACAAAACCCCGGTGACCTGCACGGTCACCGGGGGTTTTGTTTTTCACCTGTCAGGTTACATTAAACTTGAACTCGACCGAGTTCCGGCACAGACCAACCTTTTACGACCGATTACCAGGCCCGACCGCGCAGGTCGACCGCACCCACCGGCCAATCGGCGATCTCATCCTCAACCGGCAGGATCAGCAACGGCTGCCCCGGCGGGTCTTCGCGAGGTCGGCCTGACGTATCGATCGAACGCTCCGCAGCAGAGATCCGAGTCCAGCCGCACGAGGCGTAGAACGAGACCACCTCTTCACGACAGCCGAGATACCCGAATGCGACGCCATTGGCTACCTTCATCGACTCCGCAGCAGCGCCCATGAGCCGACCCCCGACGCGCTCACCCCTCACAACATCAGAGATCAGTACTCCCCCGACACCGCCAATCTCGATCTCATCACCGCCGACGGCTATCGTCCGCCTCGCCCAACCAACATGCCCGACGATCCCCCCGCCTCTCCGTGCAATGACATGAACGGCGTGAGGCGCATACCCGTACGGCATATCGGGGTCCCACTCACCGAAGTCATCCAGGTACTCGGCATCGAAGAGTCGACGCAACCCCTCGAGGTCACTGGACGTCAGTTCCTCGTGCGCAACGATCTCGATCGCGACTTCTGGCATGCCCCCAAGCCTACGGCCGTCGTCATCGTGCGTCTGATCAACATCTCGAATCGCCGACGTGCCGCTGGCCGACCTCGCGCAGGCCACCCTGAAGAGCCTCGATCAAGAGGAGTTGCAGCTTCAGAGGTTAGATCGAAAAGCGGAACTCCACCGAGTTCCGGCACATAGGTACATCTGAACACGGGGTTCACGTGCGCCCTCCCCCCCCCCCACGGTCACTGCTCGCTACTGATCAGGGGACACAGGCTCACCCTCGACGTGGGTCAGCCTGCAGGACGCCACGAAGGCGGTAGCGCGCCATCACGGCGGCAGGGAACCCGGCTGAGACGCCACATACTAGGGATCTGAAGAGGGCTCGACCATGCCAGCGGTCGGCCCCTATTCCTTCGCGAGCACGGCGTTATCCGTCAGGCAGAAGTCATCGTTGATCTTGATGATCAGCGCAACGAGTAGGCGGAGCGCTGTTAGATACGTGTGGCGGTGAACGCGGTCGTCGTCACCGTCTGCCTGTGATCCATGGAGGTAGCGGTTGCGCAGGCTAGGTCCGTTGCTGAACTCCTTATCGTTAAGGAAGTAGTTGAAGTAGCTGACCTCCGCGGCGCTGAGCAGCGTTGATCGATGCGTCAGCCATCCGGCGCTCACCATCTCGTCAATGGCTTTCTGGCCGGCCGCCGAGTGATGGAGACAGCTCGTCACCTCGCACTCCCAGAGTTCCTTGAGCACATGCAATTGTGGCGCGCTTGCAAACGCAATTCGGTCACGATCTCCGGTCAGGATGCCCTTCTCGACCAGGAAGTCGATGTTGCGCTGTTGGTACTCGTGGAACTGGTCGTAGGCGATGTCATTGGCGATGACCAAGTGCAGAAAGCTCTCTGCCTCCAGATCGCTGCTGATGTGCACCAATCCGGATTGGTCCGAGAAGAGCAGGTGCTGAATTCCTTGGATGTCTGCGTTGTTGGCAACGTAGGCGTACTTATCCACAACCTGACTCGGGATGTCGCCGTAGGAAAGCTGCTCCGATGTGATTGTCAGCAGCTCCGGGCCAACCTCGCCGTAGTCGACATGCAGCGTGAACTGCTTGAGGACGCTCTCCATCTCTGAGAACAGATGGCGGCTCTTCTCAAGGTAGGTAGCGGTCGGGCTGGAGGCGCGGTACTTCAGCCCCTTGGCACCGAACTCCTGCTCAAGGTAGTCCGTGAAGAACCAAGCGATGACCGACTCGAGCTCTATACCTTCGGAGCTGAGGAAGCGCTCGTACATCAAGGTCTGGAGCAAGGACGCCTGGTCCTGGAGCCTGAACGCCGCCCCCGTCCGGTAGTCGCCCTTGCCCGGCGTACCCATGAACCGCTCGAAGACGCCAAGTTGCGCTCCGTAGGAAGGGAGTTCCAGGAGCATGTGGTCGTTGGCGAACTGGAACAGGTGAACGAAGTTATTCAGGATAGTCGGGTAGTCGAGGTTCTCCGTGAGCCAGGTTCGACTGTAGGAGTACTTGCCAACCATGCCGTCCAAAGACTGGACGACCTCTTCGACCTGATCGGCCGAGATGCCCACTTCGCAGCCGGTCTTGATCCCCTCCGTGGACTCGAACATCTTCTTCGTGAGCGCATCTGCCTTGCGACGAGCCTTTAGCTTCAGTCGTGCATCGACGCCGGTGTTCTTGTCAGCTCGTGCGGATGCGATCAGCATGACGAAGTTGAGGTTGGGCTCTTCCTCATCGAGGTAGCGGTCAAACAGGCCACGCTGATCCGCGGGAGTGAAGCTCTTCGGAAGATGGATTGGATCCCGCCCCTCGGACTGGAGGAACTTCCGCGCAAGCAGCTCAGCATTGCGCGGCCCAGCGAGTAGCAGGGCCCGAATCTCCTGGTCGTAGGCACGCACGAGTGCCTGGCATGAGAGCAGATCGTGCGGGTGGAAACTCTGCTCTTGAAGTGCAGCAAGCACGATCGAGTCAATGCAGCGCTCGAAGACCTTGTTCTTTCCGAGGAGATCGAGGACGTCTGTGCGGTACTGAAAGTCAACGTCCTGAACGAGCGTTGAGAAGGTGGCGTCAGTCACTTTGCCGAAAAACCTGCCGATGACTTTCCGGATCTCGGGGAGGTGCGCCAGAGGCGCGTCTCGCTCTGCTTCGGCCAGGTCCTTCGGGAGAACTTTGTGTTCTAGGAACAACGCGAGATGATGCAACTCAACGATGTCGTTTATGCCTTGATCGCCACGAGTAGCATCGAATTCACGGACGAGCTCTAGGAGGCGGTCGGCCTGCCAGAAGGTTCCGTAGTCGCTGAGGCCGAAGAACTTCAGTCTCTTCTCTGGTCCGCTTTCCGACACTCGAATCTCCCTCCCGGTAGGCGTCACTCTATACAGTTCGGGGGCGCCTAGTGGCACGAATTTGAAGTTGTTGCCTGATCGTCCAGCAGTCCCCTTGGGCGGAGCCGTCGTCCACGTCGATCGTTGCGCCGGCTCCTCGTTCTGTCGTGGAAGCGAGCCGAACTAGCGGCGCATCACCCCGAGGCGGACACGACCTACGTCTCCATGGGCATAATCCCGCGCCCCATCGGGCTCCTCCCCACCGCGGAGCGGCGCACGACGGACGATGCACAACTACGGGGGTAGGTCCCTTGCAAAAGCGCCGGGCACTAGTCCTGACTCAACACTCGACAAGAATCATCAACGAATCTCACTAGTTATTGAAACGGAACTCCACCACGTCGCCGCAGTTAGCGAACGTCTGAAGACTGTCACCTGATGTGCCGGCCACGCACTCGGGCGCGAAGCCGACGTCGATAGCCTCGAGGTCGCCGTACGACTGTCCTTGACCTCGGCCAGCGCCTTCCTCCACCTCGACGCGAGTCAGCTCGCGGATGGGTCTTCGTGCCCCGGCACTCCGACACGTAGCGTTACTCGCACGCATTGCCCCGGTCAAGGTCGTGCGGCACGACGAAGCTGCGTATGGCGTCCGCCTCGTCGATCGCCGCGGCGAACTCCTCCTCGGTGGCCGAGCTCAGCAGCTCGAGGGGTGATCGGTCCGAGCCATCCGCGCCATGGGGCAGGTCCGGGTGCGGCGTCTGCCACCAGTCCAGTAGCGCCCTGGCGACGTCGGTCGGATCCGAGCCTCCGCAGGACCGGGCGAGCGCCTGGTTGATCTCGGCAAGCGCGTCGATGATCTTCCCGTCGCGGAACTGGAAGGCCGGATAGAACTTTGTCCCTCCGAGCTCGACCTCGATCACGACGTTGTGCTTGAGGTAGGTCCGCAGCAGGCTGCGCTGGGCGGCCTTCTTCGCGCGCGCCGCCTGCGCCGGGGTACGTGTCCGCTCCGCGTCGATCACTTCCGCCCCCGTCAGCGATGCGCGGGTCTCGGCGGCGGTCATGCACTCGGCTCGGTCGAGCAGGCTCGCGGCCATCATCGGTGAGCGGTCGAGCGCGAAGGCCCGATCCCAGATCGGGCTGCTCCTCCAACTGTCGGGGAATCCGAGCTGCTCCATGCCGAAGCCGACGGTGCGGGACTTCTCTTCGACGAAGTCGGCCAGGTCCACGACGTCGCCCTTCTCCGGCGCGATGCTCAGCAGGAGGTGGCGCAATACGAGCAGCACTCCGTAGAGCCTGTTGTTCGTCCCTTCTTCCGCGAGCGACGCGAGCAGGTCGTCGGCGTCCTTTCGAGCCTGCCCCGGCGCGTCGATGAGCACATCGAACGCGCGGTTCCACACACGGCCGTAGTGGGCGCAGATGTTCCGCACGTTCCTGAGGTTGTTGAGCCAGTTCCCGAGAGCGCCGCGATCTCCGTGGCCGTCGGCGGTGCGGACCTGGAACCGTGCCGCGAGGATCTCCTGGTCGGGCTGCAGCATCAGGTCGTAGAGGCTGCTCAGCACTCCGAAGGACATCACTTCTGTCGCGACCCAGATGGGCAGGTGCGGACCGTACTGCTGGCGGAAATGTACGACGAAGTCGCCCCGGGCGCGCTGCTCGTGCCGGTCGTACTCCTCGAGCCACTCGCGGTAGGCGGCGGTCGGCTCGGGCGGCGCGCCGGGATCTTCCTGCCTCGTCGCGCCGAGCGCCCAGGGGTGCCTGTGCGCGAACGCGTCGATCCTGCCGAGCCGGTGGCCGATGAAGAACCGGAAGGCCGTCTCGACGGTACCGAGGACGTCGCCGAGGCGCATGCGCAGCTCGTGGTCGAACTCGTACAGCGAGACCACGTGCGCGAGGCCGGTCCCGGGCACGAACGTGTCCAGGCGGATCTCGCGGTCCTCTTCGTCGAACCGGGGCGCAGGAGGAGCGGGCCGGTCACGGTAGAGGTGCCAGTAACCCGAGAGCCGGTAGTAGCCGTATCGCTGCAGGACCTCGGCCGCGTAGGCGTTGTCTCCGCAGTCCATGCCGCGCCCGCGCAGCCGGCGGATCTGCTCGGGGACCGTGAGGAACGGCTTGGCGTAGGTGCTGTTCGGGGTCGTCACGTGCGCATCGTCCTGGTGTCCCCGGCACCCGGGGGTAGAAAGAGAACAGGCCCGCGTCTCATCTAGAGAAGCGAGCCTGTCGTGTTACTTCGAGGATACGGGTTCCACCTGCGCAAGTCAAACACTGCTCGGTCGCTCAGCGTCGGCAGCTCCGGGCACTGCTTGCCCCGGCCACGACCTCGGTGCTGGAACCAACGCGCTGGTGAAGCGCCCTGGGTTCCGTTAGGGAGGCAGTCGGCTCCTGCGGAGGTTCCGCAGGGGCCGGTTAAAAGCGAAGGTCAGCGCCATTAACCTCGATGTTTCATGGGGCTGGTGAGCGGGGTGGGTCGGCGTCGTTGCCGGTGTTGAGCTGCTGATTCTGGCATTCGGGTATGACAGATCGTCGCAGTGTCCGTTGCAGGCGGTCGGGTTCCACTCCCGAGAAGAGGAGCTGCTGGTCGTAGGGGCGGGTGGTCTCGCCGGGTTAGGTCTGTGCGACGGTGGTGCGGAGCCGGTTGACGCCGGTCAGGCCCCTCACGGCTTCGGGTGCATGTTCGGCGAGGTGGAGGACCTTGTGCCGGGCGCGGCGCACGAGGGTCGCGGGGATCTCGAACAACCGCGCGCGGAGCCGTTTGGGTTCCCATTTCCTCGCGTCGTGCCTGGTGAAGGCGATGGTTTGCATCCAGGCGACGAGCTCGGAGGCGAGTTGGATGATCTGGCACCAGATCTGGTTCTGCGCGAAGCCCTGCAGCGGGAACTTCTCAAGGCCCATGTCCTTGGCGTTACGGATCCGGTCTTCGCAGCGTGCACGGCGACGGTGCCGCAGTTCCAGGACGGGAAGCTGGCCGCGCGGGGAGTTGGTGGCGAACGCGGTGATGCGCATCCCCTCGTGATCGGTGATCCGCAGCTGCGCCCCAGGATGAGGACGTTCCTTCCGCACGATCACCCGCATCCCGGGCGGCCAACCCTGAAGATCCAGCAGCTCGGTCAGCTCCGCCACCCATGTCCCCTCGCGGATCCCCTCGTCCTCGCTGTCGTAGGCGGGGGTCCACGCCTTTGCCTCGTCGATACGTTCCAGTAGGTCAGGCGCGTTCGCAGGCAGGGTGAACCCGACCGAGTAGGCCAGACGCTGCCGCTGGAGCCAGGCCAGGAAGTCTTTGGTGCCGCCGGCCCCGTCGGTGCGGATCAAGATCTTCTTCGATCCCCGACCACCCCGAGCCAGCAGGCCCGCAGGCAGCTGGGCCAGAGCGTCACGGGTGACGGTGATGTGATCAGCGGCCGTGTTCGAGCCGGCGTTGCCGGGGCGCAGCTGGATCGCCAGTGGTTCCCCGGTCCCGTCGCTGCCGTGGTCAAGGAACGCACACAACGGGTGGTATCCGAAGCCGCGTTTGAACGTCGGTGCGGCCTGCTCCTTCTCACTGTGGGCGGTGATCAGGGTGGCGTCGAGGTCGATGACCAGCGGGCTCTTCACGCTCGCCCCCACAGTCGGAGAATGGTCTCCGGCCAGGGCCCAGGCCTGTTCACGCGCGGCCCGGCGGGCTTTCGAGATCGCCTCGATCACGGTGGGCGCGTCCTGGGCGAGGGTGGTGAGCGTGCGGGAGATCGTCGGGGCCGAGGCGACATTACCGAACAGGCCCGGCTCGCAACGCAGCAGATCAGTATCCGAAGCATGCTCCCCGCCGATTGCGAGAGTGAGTGCGAGGTCCAGCAGGACCTTCGCCGCGTGGTGCTCGGCCAGCGGCTTCGTCCACGGAGCCAGTGCTTCCCGCAGCGAAGAGGCGAGGCCGGTGGCGTGGATCGCGTCGGTCAGCAGCACCGCACCAGCATGCGAGACCGCTGGAACCGGGGCGATGTCCACGCGCGGGCGGGGGTAGAAGAACAAGGTAGGGTGGGACACTTGAAAGGTGCTCCTTCCAGTGGATGGCTACGAGCTTCAACACCCCGTATCATCCCAGGCCAGGAGCACCTTTCTCTATGCCTCCCACCCATCGAGACCATACCGCTATGAAAACTCGAGGTTAACGCTCAGCAACTGATGGTAGATCGAAACTCATCCGTCGACCCCAACAGGAAGCCGAGAAGGTAAAACCCCTGGTCAGACGACCTTTTTAGACGTTGAACCTGAATTCAACCACATTCCATATCCTTATAACGTCTCGAGCGATGTGCATACACACTCCAGCTCACAGTGTCCTGCAAACTCGCTGCGTGACGCGATTTATGCCGCTCAGTGCAGCCGGCGCCGGAAACGTTCTGCGTCCTCCTCGTTCCGTCGTGCGTCGTTTTCGTACGAGACAGCGATTCTCCTAAACAAACCAGCCACCCGAGGCGCGATGTCGGCGAATGCTTGGGCCTTGACTCGATAGTCCGCAGCAAGCCTGAGCTCCTGCTCGCCACCGTCTTCCAAGCCGCGACTAGTAACTCCACGACTATTAAGGATATAGAGGTACAAGCCGGTCTCAATGTGATCAAGCTGCACTTCTTCAATGAGATCCCGCACGACGTTGCCCGGCCAGGTGCCGTCAGCGTCTGGTGGGGTGTGGCCGAGAACCTGGCCAATCTGCTGCAGGCCGACCTCGGTCCGGCCTCGTTCAGCCAGGAGCTCCATAGCTCGATCAAGCCAGGCTCGAAGCACCTCGGCATTCATGACGCCATCGACGAGGCCGGGCGGTGTGTCCCATGCATTGAGTAAGCGGTACGCACTGGTTGTCAGGGAAGCGTCGCATTGTTCTTCGCCAGCCGGGTCCTCGGCGCCTTCTTCGTCCTCACCGCTCGGCCGGGCACGGTAAACAGCGCACACGATCTCGACGAATTTTGCAGGGTCGGCAGCTAAACTTTCGGATAGCGCTGGGACTCTCGCGTCATAGCCGAGCGCCGGAAGGTACGACCACTGCAGTCGAACAAGACAGCCAGGCTCAAGGTGCTCGCGCATAGCTTCGAGGTAGGCGAAGAGCCGCTGAAAATCATAGGACGATAGATCACGAGCAGCGGCAGATGGAGTTTGATCTGCCAGGAGCCCGTCCAGTGCTCGCACAATGAGTTTCGCTACCTGGGGACGCGGACCGTCCTTGTCGATGTAGGTGTACATGCTCATGAGATGTACAACGTCGGCGTGGCGGCCAACTTGGATCAGGTGCTCAGCAATCTCGTCGATCTTGTCAATGTCTTGCCCCAAGCCGATTGTCTGGAATTCCCTCCAGTACCGGGCCTCAAGATCCGGGTCCGTATCAACCAGAGCCCATACCTCCGCGAGGTTGTCGCGCGCGACAAGCAGGAGTCGAACACGTTGATCGACCGTAAGATCGCTCTGTTCAAGGAAGTCTGTGATCAGAGCGAAACCTTCTAGGGAATAGCGAGTCGAGAAATACGACATCGCGGTGCTGGCGAGATCCTGGTCGGCAGACGTCAACCAACCGAGCAATTCATCATCGTGCGACGAGCCGATTTTCGCCAAGGCGATACCAACGGCCCCCGGCACCGACGCGTCTCGTGCCAGTCTCGTGATGGCGTCAAAACCGCCCTCGGCCTCGATCTTCTCTACGGCTTGGACGCGTCGGCGCCCGAGCTCACGTTCAAAGGCTTCATAATCATCTTGTCTGTGAGCGCCGATATACGGAGTCCATGATTGAAAGAGTCCGATCAGTCGGACATACGCGGACTTCGGCTGGTAGCGCGCTGCCAGTGCGTCGAGCTTGCCGAGCTCCTCGTCGGGAAGTGTCCAGGCAGCATCCGGAAACTCGCGATGACGGCCGATGAGGTCCACCAGGGTTCGCCACACCGCTTCTCGAAAGTCAGCCGTAAACTGCGGCTGGTCGGCCATCGATTCGAGAGCATCCACCACTCGCGCTCGGTCTTCTGGTGGTAACTCTGCCGTGTGAGAAAGGATCGTTGACCAGCGCTGCGCATCCTGACCAGCATCTTCGATGCAACTCTCTACCGCGGCGGTCGTCATCTTCCAGAATTCGCCGTATGTCACAGATAGTTTGTCCGGCCTCCAAGTTCGGAACGCAGGTGTACTAATCGGGAAATGTGTCCCGTGCCCCTCAGGAAGCATGCTGCACTCCAACTTCCAGGCGACGCCAGGGCGTCTTCGGCGCAACGTGTCGAGGACAATAAGTCGCCGGTCAGGATCGACAGAGCTATCTGGATGCCACGGGCGGAATATTGCAGCCAAAGAGGCCGCGGGACGGTTAGCCATCCGACCACCCGGATCGATCTCGTCAAGGCGTGCCAGGAGATCGACAGCACGTCCGAAATGATTAGAGGACCAGGACACGCACTCGAGCGCCCACAGCAGATTGCTGTGGGGAGTTCCGCCCGAGAAGATTCCCGGTTCGTCGGCGTTGTCCTGGAACATGGTGGCCAATAGAGGGGCATCGCCCGCTGTTGCTGCACTGACCGCATCGAGGAAGGCGTCCGGCCCGGCCTCAGCGAGGAGGGGCAAGATGTCAGCTAGTGATTGCCACGCTCGCCCGGTATCATCTGTCGACGCCCATTCGAGTAGCTTCCCAACCAGATAGTTTGCGAAGTCTGACCCTGATACTCCACCCGACAAGACGATAGTTTCGCCGTACATTCCCAATAGAGCGAGCGACTGAGCGAGGCCGCGGCGGAGGTCACCGGAGTAGCGACGGGTTTTGCCATCAATCGATGCTCTCCACCGTTGGTCCCGCGGCAGGTCGAGGGCCGGATCGCCCTCTGCGAAGACCCTCTCGACGATGGTCTCGAACCGCTTCATGTCATCGTGAGTCAGCTTCGACACCAACAGCATCCAAGCATCCACCGGTGAGACAAGATGCCAAGCTTCGCCAGTGCGGATTACCAGAGGATCGGTAGGATTGTCGGCTATTCCTGTGATCGCCTCTCTAAACGACTCGTAGTCGGTTCCCGTGAGCACCTCGAGGATCGAACGATCCCCTTCTGCATTGTCTCCCCAGGAGCCAGCCAACAGGATTGATCGGAAGTTTCGGGACGGACTCGCATCAGCCCAGGTCGGTCGATGCAGGACGGCCTTTACAGCCAAGTTTCGCCGCAGACCGGTCAAGCTTCGCCGTGCGAGCCTACCGAGCTCATCGACCCTATCTCTATCTGTGACTCCGGCGCTCGTCAGCGCGACTGCTGCCTCAGCAGCATCCAACGCTGGAAGTGTGACGTCGGCACCTTCGTTGGAGACAACCGGCACACAGAAGTTGTGCACAGTACCTGCGGGGATCTCGCTTGCCAACTCGGGCGTGCGAGGGACCAAGACAAGCGGTTGGGACGAGGTTGTCAACTGCCTCCATGTGGATATGTCGTCGACGAATGCGAGCCGTGCGAGCATCTGGCCGCTGCCCTGGTCATCAAGGTTGACGGCGATCGCAGCGATGAAGGCGCACACTTCCTCCATCGAGGCGCCAGCAATCGTAGTGACGGAGCCGGATGAACCAAGCCGGTCTTCAAGATCCTTGGCAGTGTCAGTTCGACCGGCGAGCACAACTTTCGGTATCAATGTTGGATTCGTTTGTGCTGCCCAGTCTCGCCACCAGGTCAGACCGGTGCGAAGTCCGTATGGAGAAAGCCCCAGTTCTTCCGACAGCCACGCCCATGTAATTGGGGCGGCCTCAAGCCAGGTCTCGATATCATCAAGCCCGAAAGCCTTGACGTCTCTCCAGACCTGGTCGTTTCGCTTATTTGTAGCCCATTTGTCCCGTGCCGTCCAAGTGCGCAGGATCACTTCGATGTAGGTGCATTCAGCGGTCCGTGTGCCGTCTGGAGTCTCTGTTCGCTTAGAATAGTCCTCATCGGCCTTCTTGTTAGGGCTGGAATTAACCGACAGCTCCCAAACCGACAAACCATCTGGAACCCAAGCCGTCGCTTCGGTTGCCCGAACAGAACCGTCCCAATCCCCTGCCGCCACACCGTCGCCTGCGGGCATCCCTAGCTCGACCAACCCCGGTGTCGTTTCAAGGATGAGACGACGAACCAGACGCGGGAGTTCAGACTCCGAATGACGAGTATCGGCCCAGTTCTTCAGCTTACTTCGGTCAATGTAGCCTGCTCTAGTCCTCACAGGATACGCCTCCAGTCGCGCAAGTTACTCCCCATAAACTACGGTCGCTCCAGATCCAGCTTTAGAGAGTTTAATGGATAAACGATTCCTTATACCTGAACGCGCAGTCCCAAATTGATCAATATCAGAAGAGTAATTACGGCAGAGCACTATATGTTGAACTGGACCACTACGTTTCACATAACTATAACTTCACAGCGCTCAGTCACGCTCTGGGCCGCCCATCCGTGTTATTCTGGCGTCACGTTGTGCTGGTGTGACTATCCTTCATCTACAGCATGACGGGAGTAATTGCCTGGGGCGTCATTGGATTGGACGTCTGGCGGCATAGTCGCCACTGGCCCGCGCGACGGAACGGGCTCGCCGAACACGCCTGAGGGGATGGACCCCGGGCCGGAGCGCCGATTGGCTCCAGTAGCGCCTTCTTGACGGAAGGTGAAACGCTACCGGGAGTTGCCATGGGAGCATTCGCCTTACCCTCACTAGAAGACGAGAAAACACTTCTTACCCTGCAGGATGCGGTGGCCGAAGGTTTCGGCGGCTACTCCACCCTCCGCAAGTACATCTCCGAGGGGTATCTGCGCGCCAGCAAAATCGGTGGGCGCATCAAGATCGAGAGAGCCGACCTCGAGGCCCTCAAGCGCCCCACCGGCCGCCAGCCGACATTTGAGGATATCGAGTTGGCCGTGAGCCGCATCGCCGCCGCTGCTCCCCCGCTGAGTGATCAGCAGATCCACCGTCTCGCTCGGCTCCTGGGCGGTGGCCAGCAATGAGCACAAAGAAAAACCCCGCCAGCCTGGACGGGGATTCTTGGGAAATCGAACGTTCTGGTTCTAATGATAGTTTACCCTGCGGCATTAAAAAGACGCACCTGTCGATCGTCTCCGACGTGGAGGATACCGATTGGACTGCCCGCCTGGTTGACGTCTCCCTGGGTAATCCAGATGTCAAGAACGCCTCATTTTTCAGCGTCCTGATCCGTCGTGTGGAGCGGGGAAATATGGGGTGGGTCTCGGAGACCCGCCCCACGGATTCATTCGAACAAAGCTCTGAAACTGCTGGTCAGGTCATTCGAACACTTTCAGGCCAAAATCCCCTATGGGAGAGCAGATTGGCTGGCCTGAAAGGACAGCCAACGTGCGACCCCGCCGGGGCCGCGGTCCCGGCGTTCGGAGACCTCGCCACGGTCCGGTCGATGGGCACTGGACAGCGCTCGCATGTCATCGGTTTCGACACCGAATTCACTTACGTCAGTGAGACTGAGCGGGTGATCGATAGCTACCAATTCTGCTGCCTCGATCCCACCGACGAGGGTGTGCGTATCGACGTGGTGATCCTGCCGCTGCAGCGGCAACGCATCCTGGTGGAAGACGCGCTGTACATCGTCGTCCGCGCCGCCGGCCTGCATCGGTTGGTTGAAGGGCTCCACCCTCGGGGTGTCGCTCATCGAGATTTCTGGGAGAGCGGTGATTACAAAGGGTCGCTCGATGCACTGTTTAAGCATCGTGTCCCCCTGGTCTTGGCAGGTCATTACCTTCCGGCTGACCTCACGGCGTTCGCCCGACCTTCACGGCAGCGTCGCGGTGGTGAGAAGTACAACGATCTTCTTCGGCGCGTGACTAGTGCCAGTGGCGGTCTGGTGGGACTTAACCCTATCCGTGTGGTTTACCGGGGAGGTCGTAGTGACGGTTCCCGATGGATGCGGGGCCGTCCCCTGTTTGGTGGACACGCTGACCCTGGCCCAGAATGGGCCGGAGAATGCGAGAGACCACCATGCCGAAGAACACCTACACCGATGAGTTCAAAGCCGACGCGGTCCGGCTCTACGAGGACACCAAGGGCGCTTCTTTTTCCTCAATCGCCGTGGACCTCGGCATCAGCCGGGCGACGTTGAAGAACTGGGTCTACGCCGCCCGCAGGGCCCGCGGCGTCCAGCCCAGCCGCACCGCCGAGGACCCCACCGACGAGCTGCTGCGCCTGCGCAAAGAAGTCCAGCACCTGCGCTCGGAGACCCAGAAGCTTTCCACCGAGCGCGATATCCTGCGCAAGGCCGCGAAGTATTTCGCGGGAGAGACGACCTGGTGATCCGCTTCCAGTTCGTTGACGACTACGCCACCACCTACTCGGTGAAGCGGTTGTGTCATGTCCTTAATCTGAACCGGTCAAGCTTTTACAAGTGGCGGGACGGCAAGCCTGCCCGCAGGCAGCGCCAGCACGCCGATGAGGTGCTGGTGGCCCAGATGCGGGACTACCACGAGGAGTTCGACGCCACGATCGGAGTGCGCCGCATGACCGCCGAAATCAACGACACCGCGCCCACGCCGGTCAACCACAAACGCATCGAACGTCTCATGCGCCAGCACCAGATCGCCGGGGTGAACCTGCGCAAGAAGAAACGCACCACCATCCCGGACCAGGACGCGAGGGTCTTCGACGACCTCGTCGGCCGAGACTTCACCGCCGAGGACTGCAACCAGCTCTATATCGGCGACATCACCTACTTGCCCTGCGGGAAAGGAGGATTCATGTACCTGGCCACGGTCATCGACGTCTGTTCCAGGCGTCTGGTCGGCTACTCGCTTGCGGACCACATGCGTACCAGTCTCGTCCAGGACGCGATTGAGGACGCGGCACGCACGAGAGGCTCCCTGGACGGGGCAATATTTCACTCGGACCACGGCAGCGTCTATACCTGCTCAGCGTTCCAGACCACGTGCCGGAGGCTGGGGATCCGCCAGTCGATGGGCCGGATCGGATCGAGTGCGGATAACGCGATGGCTGAGTCGTTCAACGCCTCGCTGAAGCGGGAGACGCTGCAAGGTTCTGGTGGTTGGGCGTCGCCGGTTCAGTGTCGACGGGAGGTGTTCCGGTGGATCACGAGGTACAACACACGTCGTCGGCACTCCGGGATCAGTTACTTATCGCCGAGAGCTTTCGAACACCGCGCCACGGCTGTTACCGTGGCACCCGCTGCTTGATCAATCCTGCGTGTCCACTCAAAGGGGGACACCCCCTGCCGATGTCGGTCATCGTCCGCGACACGATGGGGCAGGTGGCCCCCGGTCAGAAGACTCTTGCTGCGCTGGGCGAGTCTTGCGGAGTAGAGAAGTTGGATATCGGTGAGTCGATCTCGGACATGAGCGCTCTACGCAGTGATCATCTCGTGGAGTTCCTGGAATACGGTGCTAACGATTCGGTCATTGTCTTGGAGTATTTGAGTGCCCTGTGGGGGTTGAACACGGTGCCTCCGGTGACGATTTCCGGTGGTGGTGCCCGTGCCCTCCGTGATGGTGTCATGGATTACTGGGGGATTGACTCACCGGCTGATTTTCGCATGAAATTTCAGGGTCTCGTGGAGCTTTCGACTGCTCAGGCCGAGGGCAACGACGGTGATGATGGTCTGTCTTACTACGCCGTGCGCGATCTCGCGCCAGTGGACGGTGACGCGAATCAGACCCACACTGCGTGGAAGAAGGCTTTCCATGGTGGGTGGAACGGGTGTATCGCTCCGGGGTATCACCCGTATCCGACCTATGACCACGACATCCAGTCCGCGTATCCGTCAGCGATGGCCTCGATTTATGATGTCGATTACGTAGGGGGAGCGATCGATAGGGTGATCAAGGACCGGGATCTCACCCTGGATGATTTCGACCGTGGGCCGATCACGCCGATGGTGGTCTATGCCTCGTGGGAGTTCCCTGGTGACACCGTGACCCCGTGCCTGCCAGTGCGCTCTGGTGACTCTGTGATCTACCCGCTGACTTCTCACGGGTGTGGTGCTGCCCAGGGCGATGATGTCAACGGGTATCAAGGTTTTGAAGGCGCTTGGTGCGCCGGGCCTGAGCTGTATCTCACCCTGCAGCTGGGGGCGCGGGTAGCCGTGCAGATTGGCTACACGATGTGCGTGATGGACGCACCGGATGAGAACGAGGATGGTTCTCGTTCTCTCCGATCGGCGTTGCGGCAGATGGTCGCTGATCGGGCCTTCGCTAAGGAGGTTTTCGGCAAAGAGTCGCTTGAAGAGCAGACCATCAAGGTCGGGACTAATTCCGGCTACGGCAAGCTCGCGCAGGACGTGGCCGAGCGGAATGGCTGGGATGCATGGGAAGAGCGGATGGAGTCCATCGGTGGGTCCGCAATCACGAGTCCGTACCACGCGTCCATGACTACGTCTTTGGTGCGTGCCTTGCTGCTGGCCATGGCCAACGAGATTGAGATTCTATCCGTGACCACGGACGGTTTCATCACTGCTGTCGAGAAAATTGAAGCATTGGAGTGCTTCGGCATCGCTGATGTTTTCCGCGACACCCGCCTGGCTCTGGCTGATGATCCGACCGTGTGGGAGGTCAAGCACGAGCAGGACGATTTGATCAATCTTTCGACCCGGGGGAACGTCTCTCTGTCTGACGGTGGGGTGCTGGCGAAGGCTGGGCTGAAGACCCCAAAAGCATAGAGCGCGAAAGTCTAGAAGAACGACGGTGGTTTCGTGCCACCGCACTTTCGCGCGAAGGAAAAGTACCCAATCCGTACACGTCATTTCCCACGTTCCGGGAGCTGTCCCGGTCTGAAGACCGCAAGGATTTTTACCCAGTGACGCGTGAACCGCACGTCTCAACCCTGGACTTCGATTTGAAGCGACGTCCCGACATGTCCACGCTCCGCGTGGATATCGTCGACGGGCATGAGTTAGCGGGCTTTCGCACGGTGCCCTGGAAGAGTGTCACTGACTATGAGCGGGCTCGTGGAATTGCCCGTCATATGCAGGACGTGCGTCCCGGAACCGTGGGCGAAGACCGACCGTCTGGATGTCTGCGGACTGGTGATGACTGGCGCACCTGGGAGAAGCGGTTTAGCTCTGTGAAAGGGCGTCGTGTGCGCACTGCCAACGATGCCCTGGTGACTGAGCTGGTAGCAGGGCACAAGGAAGGCCTATGGTCCCTGCCGGTGCTGGCGTCGAAGTTGTCTGTGGTCGACAAGCTCACCTGGTTGTCGGGTCTCGGCTATGGCACTTTCACCCGCGCTCAGTGGGACCACATGAGTAAGCGGGATAGGCGGGTGCGGGTGCTCGACAATGCGGATATGAACCTACTGGAGAGCGTCGTCGAGGGGGTACTCGACATGGACCGTGATGTGGCATGACATCACCGAAACCGCACCGGGAGTGTGTCCGTGCCCCGCCTATTCTCGGCGACACTGACGCACCTCGCATCCTCCCGAATTCAGCCCACAACACCCCCCGAAAGGACACCAACCATCATGGCTACTGCCACCGAAATTCAGGCCCAGATCGACGCCGAGAAGCAGGCCCATGCCCGTCGCCTGGCCGAGCTGGAGCAGAAGATGCTCATCGCTGAACGCGAGGAGCTGGCTGAGTTGATTACCACTCACGCCGGCACCCTGCCCGAGGATGAGATCGAGGCCCTGGAGCTGGCCCAGATCCGCCATGATGTGACCCGCCTCAAAGCTGATATCAAGGTTGCGAAGAAGATTCTGGAGCAGGCCTCTGGGGCCGGGAATGCGGGTCAGAATCGGGTCATTTCTAACCCGGAAACTGGATCAGAAATGACCCCGTAACTTAGGCAACGTGGCCTCCGTGACCACGTGGTGGCGACCCCTTGCAGAGAGCATCTGCAGGGGGTCGTTTTCATGATTTTTGACCCCGAAGTTGCGAGAGTCGCAGCAACGAAGGGGTCTAAAAATCCGCCCTGAATGGCACAAACCGAGCGAGCGAGGGCTTGGGCTAGTCAGGGCCAGCCCCCGGCAGGGCACGCCCCTTATGTTTACGATGGAGCGCCAGCGACTGAGTATAAGGGTAGTGTGTTACGCTTATCTCTAAACGTGGGCATGTGGAGTAGCGGAGCGAGAGGCTCCACGTGTTCAGGGTTAGAGATAAGCGGGGGCCACAGAGGCGGCCCGATCGACGAGACCGTGACCGGGGTGAGGAACGAAACAACGGCCGTGTCTGGCGAGCGGGGCACCGATGTGGACCCACCGTCGGGGCTGAGACAGTGCACCAAAGCTGATCGACTGGACCGTGCGGGGACGACGTCATCCGCTGGGGCCAGCGATGGGCGAAGTGGAACTGGCGCGGACGCGACGACTGAATGATGGACGGGACGGGGGCACGGATGTCTGAGGGGTACTCGACGGTCCTCCGGTGGGAGGGTGTCGCCAAAGCGGACGTCAAGCCGAGGATGCGCCATAACGGACGTGAAGCGGAAGAAGAAGCCGGCATCGTGGCGGTGCACGGCAACGAGTTGATCAACGCCGCGATGACAGCACGCAACGAGTCCTACATTTGGCCTGACGGGGTACGTGAACCGCTGACGGGGCCGAACCCGATCGGCCAGATGTACGCCGTGGCTGAGGCGCGGTGGTCCCAAGCCCAACACGCCCGGTTGAACAAGAAGACAGGCGAGTACACCCCGCGCGGCACCCCATCGAACGCGGCACACGTGGCTGAGTTCGTGCTGCAGCTGGATCCGAAGTTCACCGGGCCCAGTTGGAGTCAATTCGAGGACACCTTCGAGGACGGCGCGGTGGCCTACCTTAAGGAGCTGGAGCGGCGCCGCGATCACTTCGCTGAGGCGTTGGAGTCGGCTCGTATAACCGGTGAGGACTTCTACGAGGCCCAGCTTGACGCCGAGGGTGCTCAGATCGAACTTGAAGAAGGTCGTGAGGACGTAGACCGCTGGCGCGGAACCATCACCGAACGCCGGGAGGCGACGGACACGCTTCTGCGCGCGATGATCGACAAGGTCCACGAGTGGATGGATGTCGACGGTACGAAAGCTAGCCTCGTCTCCGACCACATCCATCATGATGAGACGAGCCCTCATGCCCAGATCTTCGCCGTCCCTGTGGGTGACGAGCGTGAGCTGCCGGGCGGCGTGACGGAGAGAAAGCTCTCTCTCAAGCAGCTGCTCGTCGGCCACTCCCCGACCCGATCCGAGGCTCAGTGCAACTACTCCGAGCGACACGACGAGATGCGCAGCCACATCAATGACGTCGCCCGGGCCCACGGCATCGACTACGTGGCGACGATGGAGCGCGTGGACAGCCAGCGGTCGAATCTGGGCAAGACCCAGTTGCGTCGTCACAGGGCCGAGCAGCTGCGCCAGCGGATGCATGACATGCGGGTCGCCGATAACGTCGTGGAGGCCGGTGACCGGCTCAAGGACCTGGCCTCGCGTGAGGCAGCGGTGACCGCGCGCGAAGAGGCTCTGAGCGAGCGTGAAACGGCTGTGGCTGGTCGTGAAAACTCGCTCCGCACTGAGATGGATAAATTCAACGACCACGTCAGTAAGAAGCGGACTGAGTGGGCCGCCCGAGAGGAATCGGTCGCCACGATCGAAAAGAGGGCCACCGAGACGCTCGCCGAGGCTGAGGCGCCAGAGATCCGTCGTCTGGCGAAGGCTGCCGGCACGGTTGAGGCGCAGAGTGATTCCGACCGCATCCGCAGCGAGGCTGACGACTACGCGGCCCAGACGAAGGATGCGGCGGATCAGGTGCTGCAGAAGGCTCAGGCCGATGCGCGTCGTCGACGGGAGGAAGCCGACGAGCTCGTGGCCGAAGCCGAGCGGGAGCGCCAGGCTGTAGTGGCTGACCGTGAGGCCGCCGCTCAGCAGCGTGCCCGTGCGGCGACCGCGCTCGTCGATGCAGAGGAAATGCTTTCTTCGGTGAAGTCGATCCCCGACTTCAACCCAGCCGTACTCGACGGCGACACCCGCGACGCCATGAAACAGGTCGACGCTGACTTCCTTGACCGGCTCTGCGAGCAGAGCCCGAAGATAGCAGGGATGCGTGAGCGTGAGCACGGATCCCTGTGGGTGAAGAACCAGGCGCAGCGCGACCTGGCCAACCGCACCGTCGAGGAGAACCGGCTCCGCGCTCGGCGCCTCCGTGAGCGCATGGATAGTCCAAAAATGGGCCGGGAAGACCGGAGCTGGCAGGAACGTCACCGCGGCCCCTCCGGCCCGCAGGCGAACTTTTAGGCCGGGAAACGTGGCGCATTCCGCGGACCGAGCCTCGTGGTGTGGATCGATTCCATCCATAATCTAGTGCAGGGAAGGCCTGTCACTGCACAAGACAGCGTCAGCTGGGATGCACGAGGTCAGTTCCACTCAATGGTGACCGAGCTCGGGTCAAAACCTTTTTTCCCTTGTCTCGCCTTATGAAGGGTGACGGTGCACAGTGCCGTGATCACTGCCCGGCGTGTGTCCAGGTCTGCCTCTAGAAAGGTCGTCGCAGGGTCGTCTGTGCTGAGGAGAGGGACGGTCGTGGCCCCGTGTGCCAGTGTGAGTTTCTCAGTCTCCAATGTGTCGATCTTCTGCTTAGACTGGTCACGGATGCGTTTAAGGTCGGCGGCCTCGATCAGCTCCTCGTCGTAGTCTCGTTCAGCTCGCGCGATCCGCGCGTGCTGAATGTCGATCTCGCCGATGATCTCTGTGAATCGTGGGCCCTCGCTGCCAGGTACTGTCTCCAGAACGTCAGGCTGTCGTAGTCGCTCGGCGATGACGGCCTGCACAAAGGTGTCGATGGCCTCTGCCGTGCGGTTGACGTGCCCCTTGGTCTTGCACCGGTAGCCCGTCTTACCGCCAAGGTTCGCGCTTCTCACCCGGTTTTCGCACCCGTCGACGCCGCATCGGTAGATGCCGCTGCCCAGATGCGTTCTCGCTATGTTTGTGGTGGTCGCGCGGCTCGGGTCGTCGAGAATTGCCTGCACCGTGTGCCAGGTCTCCACGTCGATCAGCGACTCCCACTGCCCCATGATGGGCTGACCGGCCTCGTCGGTGACGATGAACTGTCTCCAGTCCTTGCGCTTACCGCGGTAGGGCCCTCCAGCTTCGACACGAGCCCGGTTCTCAAGCCTCGCCTGCCGACGGGCCTTTGTCGGCGTGTACGCCGAATAGCCGGTGTACCTCGGGTTTCTGAGGATGCCGAGTACGCTGCTCGGGTCCCACGGCGTGTCAGCAGGCACCGGCCTGGGCTCAAGACCTTCGGCGACGCGCTTGGCGTTGCGCTCGAGCGCGAGTGTTCGTGTGTGCTTGGTGACCGTCGGGATCTGGCTCCGTCCATCCTCTGGTGTACCGCTTAACGCACGAGCGATGCCGCGGAGCGTGCCTCCTGAGACGAACGAAGAGTAAATCGCGCGAACTGCATAGGCCTCTTTCTCAATGACGTCACCGTCAACGGAATAGCCGAGTGGCCGCACACCTTTGGGCGCGCGTCCTTGTTCCGCACGTTGTTTCTGTGCGCGTGATTGGCGCGCGGACTTGCGTTCCATCTCTGCGCGGGCGACGGCAGCCTTGATGCGGGCATACATCCTACCGCCGTCCGTGCTTAGATCGGCGTCACCATTGGCGGTCACCAGTGCCAGGCCATGGCTCTCGGCCCGGTCTATCCAGTCCTCCAGCTCTCGCGGCTGGCGCGTGAGACGGTCGAGGTCGTAGCAGATGATGGCGCTGAACCTGTCGGCCTCGTAGTCCGTGACCATGCGTGTGTACGCGGGCCTGACCTTGGTCTTGTCGGTAGCACTGACGGACTGATCGACATAGATCTCGACAACGTCCCAGCGTCGGTATGCTGCGAGGTTCTCACAGTCCTCGCGCTGGCGGTCGATGGCCAAGCCGTCCATCTCGCGGTCCTGCGAGATGCGGAGGTAGATGGCGGCCTTGCGAGTGTCTTGTGGTGGCGGGTTCATGCCCCTAAGATTACCGTTTAGACGTTAATCCAGTTTTGAACTCGACATGGCTTAAACCTCTGGTTACATAGGGGTCAAGGGTGCGGGTGACCAGCTCAAAACAGTACGTTCTGCGGCTCCTGGTCGAGCTGGCCGAACCGACCCGGCATGTCTGCTGCCCTGGCAGGGTCGAACTCGACGCCCGCCTCAGTGGCGACGGTCAGGGCCTGACCAAGCACCTCATCCACATCGATCTGCAGACGGTTCAGATCGAGACGCGCCAGCAGCTTCTTGGTGATCGGCCGCTTAGAGTCCCAGAAGACCAGCGACTCGATCAGGTCCACGCACGGCTGCGACTGCAAGACAGCGGTGACCATAGCCGCCTCAGTGCCATCTTCAAACGGCAGTAGGTAGCACGTGTCGTCCATCACCACGGGTTTGTCCGCCAGTGGAGCCACCAGACGAAAACGTGGTTCCTTATGAAGTCCCGACACCACGACTTTGTACGGCGCGAACGTGTAGTCACCGTGACCGAAGACGGAGAACCGCGGCCGGTTGCGATAGATAGAGGACTTACGTCCGTCCACCACCTCAGCGTTACGTGTCAGGTAGCTCCACAACCGCGGAGCGGTGTGCTCCAGGTGGTCTGTATTGTCGCCAAACTTCATCTGGGGAACGATCACCCACTTCGTCAGCTCACGATGACGGCCACGGAAGATATCCGTGCTCTTCAGGAATGGGTACAGGTACTGCTCCTCAATATCGAGGACCTCACCAGCCTTAGTTGTCGGCTCCGGTGCTGCCTTGAGTTCGAAAACCTTTGATGCGTCATGCTTGAGGCCTGATCGCCACGTGTAAGGGCTGGTTCCGTCGGCCTGGCGCACCTCAGCATAACGCTGCACATTAGAGACCATGACCCCATCGACCACACCGAAAGCCTTAGCCGGGGTCTCCCCCGGGTCGAACAGGTCCCCGTAGATATTCGCGTGGTAGCTGGCCGGAGCGTGTGGGTCGACGCTGACCACGAAGAAACAGGCATCCACGCCTGCGTTGAACCACTTCTTCGCGTCGATCGGGTAGATGCCTGAGCCATTGATCTTGATGCCGACCTGGTGCGCATGCTCGATGACATTGCGTGCCACCTGAGTCTTGCAGAGCATGCCTAACCTAAATGTTTGCCCGGCGAGCTCCTTGAGCATCTTCAGAATGATGTATTCACACACATCGAAGTTCGAGCCGCCCAGCATGGCATCGAGCCCTTTAGCGCCCTTGAAGTTCTCCTTCTTCGGGATATTCCCCGACTCCATGCGAGCAAGGTCCGCGGAGTTGACCCACGGAGGGTTGCCGACCACGAATAACAGCCCGTCAGTATCCCATGAAAGTGTGTTCCCCACGTGATTGTCGAACACGTTTGCCTGGGTTACCCGCCCCCACTGGCCGGCCTCTGCGGCATAAACCTCGTTGATCTCCAAACCGACACGCTCACTACCTGGAGCCAACTCTTGTGCAGCCTGCAGGAACGCCCCCACACCGCACGTGGGCTCGAGGACGCGGGCATCGGAGGAGATATTGAGAACCTCCAAGCACCGCTTTGCCAGGGCTAACGGGGTTTGAAAGTCACCGAACTCATTATTAGCCATTGGAGACATCACCGGCTGCGGCGTGGCGCAGATCAACTACCTCGGGGAGGGCGACCTTCTCCGTTGCTGCCTTAATGGCACGGTTATACTGCAGCCGCCACTGCAACGCGTTAGAGATGGTGATGTAGCCCTGCAGTGGCGGGTCAGCGACGATTTGCTCAGCGAGCGTGATGCGGCCGGCATCATCGAGCGGTACGTTCTTGTCCTGAAACAGCGCGTCCAGTTCGTCGATTGCGACATCCCGGTCATGGGGCCCGTCACCCATGTCATCGAGAATGGCCCGAATCATCCGGGTCAGCGTGTAATCGCCGGTGCGGTCCTCGTCAATGTAGATTACGTGATCGATATCCAGACGCGCTGTCTGAGCCTCAACGTCATCAGTCTTCGTGTACACGACGACAAGTAGATTGTAACCGAGCCCATAAACCTTCTGACTGGCGTTACGGAACGGGCACGACGACTGAGGCTGCCGCGAAGAGGTCACCTTGAGGTCAGTGTTCAGGCTCGGGAAGTCGAGTCCTTTTGCAGCATTACCGATCTCGAAGTTGTAGCTCTCCTCCAAGAACGACTTGAGCCGCGCCTCGACCCAGGTACCCACTGCCTTGCCGTCGGTGACACCATACAGCTCAGGAACATCGTGGCGCGACAGTTTATCAGCAAACTCCCTGGCAGCTTGCTGGAACAGCTCCAGCGTAAGAGGAGGTAACGACACTTCGCCAGCTCCGTCGATTATTTTATCTTCGTGATTATCCATGGGTAATTACTTCTTACTCCCAGACGTTAATCCAGTTTTGAACTCCACCACGTCACCGTCGGCCATGATGTAGTCCTTGCCCTCCTGGCGGACCTTGCCGTGCGCGCGAGCCTCCGCCATGGAGCCCGCCTCGTCCAAGTCCTCGAAGGACACGATCTCAGCCTTAATGAAGCCGCGCTCGAAGTCCGTGTGGATCACGCCCGCCGCCTGCGGGGCGGTGGAACCCTTCTTGATCGTCCACGCGCGGGACTCCTTCGGGCCAGCCGTCAGGTACGTCTGCAGCCCCAGAGTCTCGAAGCCCGCCTTAGCCAGCGTCTGCAAGCCCGGCTCCGTCTGCCCCACCGATTCCAGCAGCTCGGCGGCTTCCTCGTCGTCGAGCTCCAGCAGTTCGGCCTCCGTCGCCGCGTCGAGGAACACACAGTCAGCCGGAGCGACGAGCTGGCGAAGTTCGTCCTTGCGGGCGTCGTCGAGCAACACCGACTCGTCCGAGTTGAACACGTACAGGAAGGGCTTGGCGGTCATCAGGTGAAGATCACGGACGCTCGCCAGATCGATCTCGCCGTTGGTGGCGGCAGAGGACAGTGTGCGGCCATCTTCGAGAATCGTCTGGGCAGTCTTGGCACCCTCGACCTGCTCGGCGATCTCCTTATTCTTGCGGGCTTCCTTCTCCAAACGCGGCAGAGCCTTTTCAATGGTCTGCAGGTCGGCGAGGATGAGCTCAGTCTCGATCACAGAGATGTCGCTCGCGGGATCGACCCGGCCATCAACGTGAATCACGTTGTCATCGGAGAAAGCACGGACAACCTGGCAGATCGCGTCCGCCTCGCGGATGTTGGCGAGGAAGGCGTTGCCCATGCCTTCGCCGTCCGAAGCGCCCTTGACGATGCCGGCGATGTCCACGAAGGACACCGTGGCGGGAAGGATGCGCTCCGAGTTGAAGATCTCGGCCAGGCGGGTCAGGCGCGGGTCTGGCAGTTCCACCAAGCCGACGTTCGGCTCGATGGTGGCGAACGGGTAGTTCGCAGCCAGCACATCGTTGCGGGTCAGGGCGTTAAACAAGGTGGACTTACCAACATTGGGCAAGCCGACGATTCCGAGAGTCAAAGTCACACTGCTCATCCTATCGTGGCCACCGATAACGAGCCGAACCACCCCTGAGCGCCATACAGGGAGCTCCATACAGGAAGCTCCACACGACAGGCGCCACACAGAAAAGACCACGGACGACAATTGTTGTTCCCACATTGATATATCGCCCTCATCACCGAGCCACGCCAACCCCGCACGGTGGGCAATCGGACTGTTTACGGGCTCATACTCCCCCGCGCACTAGACCACCTGCACAACAGGACCACATTGTCCACCGTGATTCGCCACTCATCCCACCCAACGCGTTCTACCGTGTCCGGACACTCATCGATGCCCCCAACACCCCGGGGAGCATCGCACCTCCAGCACCCCAAGGTAGGCACCTCCATGACACGCTCCCCGACTCACACCCCTCGGGATACTTTCAATACTCGCCTGGTCTTCCTCATGGCCGCCATTGGCTCCGCTGTGGGCTTGGGCAACATTTGGCGGTTCCCCTACGTCGCTTATGACAACGGCGGCGGCGCCTTCCTCATCCCGTACCTGATCGCCCTACTCACCGCCGGTATTCCACTGTTGTGGTTCGACCTTGCGCTGGGGCACCGCTTTCGCGGCTCCGCCCCACTCGCGTATCGCCGAATGAACCGGAAGGCAGAACCGATCGGCTGGCTCATGGTGGGCGTCAATTTCTTCATCGCGGTCTACTATCCGGCCATCATCGCGTGGGCGGGCATCTACACGTGGAAGTCCTTCACCAAGGCGTGGGGCGATCACCCAGACTCGCATTTCATGAATGATTTTCTCCAGGCCGATGATTCCTCCGTGTGGTCTGGCGACTTCATTGTTCCTATTCTCTTGGTGATGGTCGGTGTGTGGGCGCTGTGTATCACGGTTCTTTCCACGAATATCAACAAGGGAATCGGCCGGGTCACCAAGTTCTTCGTCCCCATCCTCATTGGCTTGTTCGCCATCATCGTCGTTCGTGCCCTGTTTCTCGACGGCGCCACCACCGGACTCAATGCCTTCTTCAGCCCCGACTGGTCCATCCTCACCGACACTTCCGTGTGGATCGCCGCCTACGGGCAGATCTTCTTTTCCCTCTCTGTCGGCTTCGGCATCATGATGACCTACGCCTCCTACCTCAAGCCGCGTACGAACCTCACGGGCATGGGCATGGTTACCGCCTTCGCCAACTCGTCGTTCGAGGTGCTGGCGGGCATTGGCGTGTTCGCCACGCTTGGCTTCATGTCGGTACAGGCTGGCATTCCTGTGGACGAAGTCGCATCCTCCGGCATCGGTCTGGCCTTCGTGGCCTTCCCGACGATCATCAACCAGATGCCCTTTGGAGAGATCTTCGGCGTATTGTTCTTCGGCTCGTTGTTCCTGGCCGGAATCACCTCCCTCATTTCCGTGATGGAGGTGGTCGCCTCGGCGGTGGCGGAGAAGTTCGGGCTATCGCGCCGCCGCGTCGCCGTGGTGGTGGGCAGCATGATGGCCCTTCTGTCTACTGTGTTGTTTTCCACGACTAGTGGCGTCGTCACCCTAGATATTATGGACAAATTCACGAACAACATTGGGATTGTCTTCTGCGCAATCATGTCTGCGGTGATCGTGGGGTGGGTGCTCGGGCGCCGGCGAGAGGTTTCCCAGCACATCAACGCCGTATCCCACCTGCGGGTGGGCGTGTTGTGGCGGTCGAGCGTCTTTATCTTGACGCCAGCAGTCCTCGCCTTCTTCCTGATCCGCGAGGTACGGGCGTTGGCCACTGAGCCCTATGGGGGTTACGGAGCGGACACAGTGTTCACCTTTGGCTGGCTGATTGTCTTGGTTATCGCCGGCGGAGCGGTGCTGTGGACGGTAATCCCCTACCCACAGGGCGTCTGTGTGAACGGGCTGCCCAGCTCCGATTACGGTGTCCCGGCGCGGGGTCGGCCACGAGGAGTACCGAATCCGTTGTCGGAACCAGGCCATCACAGGCAACGGGCGGGAATGCGAGGCGCGCTCGAAGGTGAACGTTCCAATGAATTTCTCAGGTGAAATGCAGCAAAATGATATTAAAACTTGTCATGGCACATATAGTGAGAACACTACGTTTTCACTCCCCGCCCACGTCGCTGCGGCGGGCCGCTGAGGAAGTTTGACCTATGACAGATCAAAGTTCGACCCGAGCAACTCGGGAGACATTCAACACCCGCCTGGTGTTCCTCATGGCAGCCATCGGCTCCGCCGTGGGTCTGGGAAACATCTGGCGTTTCCCCTACGTCGCCTACGACAACGGCGGCGGCGCCTTTCTGATCCCCTACCTGGTCGCCCTACTCACCGCAGGTATCCCCCTGCTGTGGTTCGACCTCGCCGTGGGTCACCGCTTCCGCGGATCCACCCCGCTATCCTTCCGCCGCATCAACCGTTACTCGGAGCCGATCGGCTGGCTGAAGGTCGGCGTGAACTTCTTCATCGCCATCTACTACGCAGCCATCATCGCGTGGGCTGGCCTGTACACCATCAAGTCCATCACCAAGGCCTGGGGCGAGAAGGCCGACGAGTACTTCATGAGCGACTTCCTCAAGGTCGACGACTCCTCGGCATGGAGCGGCGACTTCGTGATGCCGATCCTCATCGCCATGATCGTGGTGTGGGTCATCTGCATCCTCACCCTGGCCACCAACATCAACAGCGGCATCGGCCGCATCACCACGGTCTTCGTGCCGGTGCTGACCGTGCTGTTCATCATCATGGTGGTGCGCGCGCTGTTCCTCGACGGCGCAGCGGACGGCCTCAACGCCTTCTTCACCCCGGACTGGAGCGTGCTGACCAATACCTCGGTGTGGATCGCCGCATACGGACAGATCTTCTTCTCCCTGTCTATCGGCTTCGGCATCATGATGACCTACGCCTCCTACCTCAAGCCGCGCACCAACCTGACCGGCACCGGCATGGTGACGGCCTTCGCGAACTCCTCCTTCGAGGTGCTGGCGGGCATCGGCGTGTTCGCTACCCTGGGCTTCCTGGCCGCACGCTCCGGCGTGCCCGTGGACGAGGTTGCCTCCTCCGGCATCGGTCTGGCCTTCGTGGCCTTCCCGACAATCATCAACCAGATGCCCTTCGGTGAGCTCTTTGGTGTGCTGTTCTTCGCATCGCTGTTCCTGGCCGGCGTGACCTCCCTGATCTCCATCATGGAAGTGGTCATCTCCGCTGTGAAGGACAAGCTGAACCTCTCCCGCCCGGTTGCCGCTATCTCCATCGGTGGCGTCATGGCAATCGCGTCCATCCTGCTGTTCTCCACGACCACCGGCCTGATCACGCTGGACATCATGGACAAGTTCACCAACAATCTGGGCATCGTGTTCTGTGCGATTACCGCCACCGTGGTGGTTGGCTGGATCCTCGGCCGCCGCAGCGAGATCAACCAGCACCTCAACGCCGTGTCCTCCGTGCGCGTCGGTGGCCTGTGGCAGGCCTGCGTGTTCGTGATCACCCCGGCCGTGCTGGCATTCTTCCTCTTCCAGGAAGTACGCAACCTGCTGAACGAGCCCTACGAGGGCTACTCCACCGGCACGATCTTCCTGTTCGGCTGGCTGGTGCTCATCCTCATCGTGGTCGGCGCCATCCTGTGGTCCATCGTTCCTTTCCGCGGCAACCAGATCCTCAACGGTCTGCCCAGCACCGACTACGGTGTACCGCCGAAGGGCCGCCCGAAGGGTGTGCCCAATCCCCTGAGCTCCGCTACCAACACCGTGCCCGCCGGGGCTCCCGGCACCACGACTAATCCGACAGGCACAACCTCTCACTCTCAAGGAGATGATCACTAATGACCGCTCCCGCAATCCTGCTGATGGTCCTGTTCATCCTCGTCATCTGGGGTGGATTGGTGGCCTCCGTCATCCTCCTCAGCAACAATGATGATGAAACTTCCGGCGAGCTCGGCAACGCCCCCGGCACCGACGATGAAACGTTGATGCACCAGGGCGCGGCAACAATGTAGCCCGGCTGACCCAGTACACAAAACATCCACGCACTAAGAACCGCCGCCGAGACAACTCGGCGGCGGTTCTTGCATGGAGGTTAAGGAAGTCACCGTCCAAAGGCGCAGAATCCGCCCTGATTTCTCAGCCCCTCCCGTTGCTTATTTTCGGCCACCATAGTGCAGAATAGGAAGAATGAGTCCACATCACGACAGCGGCACAAACCGCGGAAATCACAGCGACCGCGATTTCGCAGATTTCCTCGCAGGATCTGATCGCCTGGATCCCCAAGCCCAACTGCCGATTCCCGACGACCATAAGCAGAAGGTCCACCCTGCTGTATACACCGAGCCGTCAGAAACGGTCGGAAAGCTCGGCACGGCCTACGCCAGTGAGGTGAAGACCGCGCGGCAAACCACTGGTGACGCCGAACCTCTTGAGGATCAACCCGAACCGAGCAAAGCAAAGTCTGCCGTCGATGAAGATTTGCGGCCCGAACTTCGCGACCGCGCGGAAGTCATTGGCACCTCCGTTCGCTGGTTCGCAGGCTGGTGTGTTCGTTTCATCATTATGATTGCGGCCGCTTACCTCGCCGCCATGGCCTTCGGCAAGCTCTGGGCCGGAATCTTGCCCGTGGTGCTCTCCATCATCGTTTGTACCGTCCTGTGGCCGGTGGTTCGCTTCCTCCGCCAGAAGGCCAAGTTCCCTAAGGCTCTCGCTGTCCTCGTAACCATCCTCGGGTTCTTCGCCCTCATAGCCGGAGTCTTTGCCCTCATTGCTCCCGGCGCCGTGGACCAAAGTCGAACACTCATCAACCAGGCAAACGGCGGTGTTCGAACCATTCAGAACTGGCTACAAGGTCCCCCGCTGAACCTTCAGGAAAGTCAGTTCAACGATTATCTCGACCAGGCAACGAATTGGATTCAGAACAAATCCGGGGATATCGCTACAACTGTCGCCACAGGTGCAGCCGAGACGGTATCGATGCTCGCTACGCTCCTGATCATGCTGGTCCTGACGTTCTTCTTCCTCAAGGATGGCGAGAACTTCTTGCCCATGGTTCGTCGAGTTACTGGCCGCCGCGTTGGCTGGCACCTTACCGAGGTTCTTACCCGCTGCTGGAACACCCTCGGCGGCTTCATCCGCACCCAGGCAATCGTCAGTCTCATCGACGCCTTCTTCATCGGACTAGGCCTGGTCATCCTGAACGTTCCCCTCGCCGGGGCCCTCGCCTTCCTTACTTTCTGCGGTGGCTTCATCCCAATTGTCGGCGCCTTCGTCGCCGGTACGCTCTCCGTCCTTGTGGCCCTTGTCGCTAATGGCTTTACGACGGCTCTGATCGTGCTCGCCATCATCATTGCTGTACAGCAGCTCGAAGGAAACGTTCTCTCCCCCGTTCTTCAGTCCCGAGCAATGAACGTTCACGCCGTGATTATCTTGCTTGCCGTGACACTGGGCTCAGCGCTGTTCGGTATCGTGGGTGCCTTCTTGGCTGTTCCGACCGCAGCGATGTTGGCGGTTATCTTCCGTTACATGGGTGATCTCACCGACCTGGCCACGGGTGAAAAGACCGCGGATGAAATCGCCTTCGCCACACGGGCAGGTTCGCTGACCGGCGAACAATCCGAGCAGGCTGCCCGCCGATGGCAGGCTCTCCGCAACAATGCGTTCCGCAACCTTCACGATGTTGCTCATTCGGACTCGGACAGTAACTCGGCTGATACCGGTTCGGCTGGTGTCGTTGGAACTGCGGACGCGATCGACGCCGCAGAATCAACCAATGCATCTGCGACCACATCGTCTGTCGTAGCAGCGGAGCGGGATGAGTCCGAGACCAGCACTACCCGAACCATCACTCCCGAAGGTACATCCTCCGAAACCTCCCATCCACGCCATTCCACCGAAGACGATGAGCAACCTTCGGGTAGCAAACTTGGCAACATGCTCCGCCGCCTCCGCGGTAAAAGCTGAGACTCTGATTAGATAATTGGGATAAGTCAGCGAGGAAAGTAGCATTAGTGCCCGTGAGCGAAAGAAGACGTAACCGCCGAGAAGGCGCGCACGAGCGTAGGAAGCATGCGCGCCCCGCAGCGCGCTCCTCTGCCGCGCGACCGTCTGGCCGGTCTGCCGACCGGAGAAGCCTCTTCCCGGTCTGGGCGCCGCTTCTGGTCATGATCGCCGTGACGATCACGGGGCTCGTTCTCGGCATGAGCGAAAACACGGTCCCCGAGACGTTCTTCGTGTTGTTCGCCATCGCCGCCATTGTCTGCACCGTTTTGGTCGAGGCCCGCGGCCTGTTTATTACGGTCGCCGCTTTGCCCCTGTATTTCCTGCTGGGCACCCTGTTCGTGGGGTGGTTCTCGGCGGGGTCGACTGGGGCGAATAGTAAAAAGACGAAACTCATTACGTCGATTTATCCCACGGTTGATCACTTCATGTGGTTGCTGATCCCCTTTTTCATCGCGGTGGGTATCGGTATTTTCCGGTGGTGGAATTACCGCGAAAAGCTGGGCCGGGAGCAGGCTAAGGAAGCTCTTGCTCGACGCCGCCGCGCGGACGCTGACCGGAAGAATCGCGAAAGCTACTCACGCGTCCACAACCGCGCGGTCACCGGAGAGCGGGGTACATCCACCTCCCGCTCCGAATGGACCCCACGGGAGCAGGCGCAGGCTCGCGCAGAAAACCCCATCTCCCGCACACGGACTGTCGACGAATTGCGCGCCAGCGCCCAGCGTCGCCGGATGCCACTGCCCGAGCGCCGCAGCGCCCCGCGGAATTACATCTCCCACGATTCCGAATACTAGCCACCGAGTACTTGAGCCAAGACCACTACAGCCAGTGCCGCCTCACGAATAAACATGAGGCGGCACTGGCTGTTTGAGTGCGCGGCAGTCATGCGCCGCATCAGTGTGTGATAGCGCTTAGCGGTTCGTCCGCGGCGGGCGCAGCTCGCGCGGCAGCGAGAAGATCAAATCCTCCGTTGCCGTGGTGACTTCCTCGACGTTCTCAAAGCCGTTGTCAGCCAGCAGCTCCAGCACGCCACGCACCAGAATCTCCGGCACCGATGCTCCCGAGGTCACACCAACCTTGGTCACACCCTCCAGCCATTCCGGCTTCACCTGCTCGGCGTAATCCACCAAGTACGCGTTCTTCGTACCGTGCTGCAGCGCAACCTCCACCAGACGCTTCGAGTTAGAGGAGTTCTGGCTGCCCACCACGATCATGAGCTCCACCTTGGGGGCGATGGCCTTCACCGCCACCTGGCGGTTCTGCGTGGCGTAGCAAATGTCATCAGACGGCGGATCCTGGATCTCCGGGAACTTCTCCCGCAGCAACTTCACGGTAGCCATCGTCTCGTCCACACTCAACGTGGTCTGCGACAGCCAGATCAGCTTGGTGCCCTCGGGGAAGTCCAACGCGTCAACGTCTTCCTTACCGTCGACCAAGTGCACCACGTCGGGGGCTTCCCCAGCGGTGCCCTCCACCTCTTCGTGGCCGTGGTGGCCGATGAGGATGATCTGGTAGCCCTGCTTGGCAAAACGTGTCACCTCGTGGTGCACCTTGGTGACGAGGGGGCATGTGGCGTCGAAAGTCTTCAGCTCCAGTTCCCGAGCCTGCTGGTGCACCATTGGGGAGACTCCGTGGGCGGAGAACACCACATTGGCGCCGCGGGGAACCTCCGTGGTCTCGTCCACGAAGATCACGCCCTGGTCCTCGAAAGTCTTGACCACGTGCTTGTTGTGCACGATTTCCTTGCGCACGTACAGGGGGCTGCCGAACTTCTCGAGCGCCTTTTCCACCGTCTCCACTGCGCGGTCCACGCCGGCGCAGTATCCACGGGGAGCGGCGAGCAAGACCTGCTTGTCGTTACCGGTGCCCACCGTGGGATTGTCGGTGGTCGTGGATGTCAGAGTATCGGTACTGGGCGTAGTCATGGGCACCACTGTAGTAGAAAAGTAGTGGAAGAAACGAACACTTATCCACAGGCTCCGGCGCGCGGGAGTAACCGTTGTCCACCTCAGTCTTTACAATGCTTAACCATGGCATCCCAACCGGCATCTCAACCGCCACCCAACTCGCACCAGGCGAACACCGCCGATTCGCCGTGGGCGGTCCACGAGCTGAACTCGAAGGTGAAGCAGTGGATCGAACGGCTCGGGCACGTGTGGGTCGAAGGTCAGGTCACCCAGGTGAACATGAAGTCCACCTGGAAGTTGTCGTATGTGACGTTGCGGGACGTGGATCAGGAAATGTCCATCCAGATCACCACCAGCACAGCCACCTTGCGGGATCTGCCCACGCCGCTGCGCAACGGCGATCGCGTGGTGATGTACGGCAAGCCTGCTTTCTACGCGGGTCGTGGCACGTTCTCGCTGTGGGTCACGCGGATCCGCCCGGTGGGCGTGGGCGAGCTGCTGGCGCGCATCGAGCAATTGAAGCAGGCCTTGGCCGCCGAGGGCGTATTCGACCCGCGGTTGAAGTCCGCGCTGCCGTTCCTCCCCCACCGCGTGGGCCTAGTTACTGGCCGCGGCTCGGCGGCCGAGCGCGACGTGCTCTCTGTCGCGCAGGATCGCTGGCCACAGGTGCAGTTCGAGGTAATCAACACCGCCGTGCAGGGGCCCAACACTGTCCCTGAGGTCGTGCGGGCGTTGCAGACGTTGGAGGACGATCCGCGCGTGGATGTCATCATCGTCGCCCGCGGCGGAGGCTCTGTGGAGGATCTCCTGCCGTTTTCCGAGGAAGCACTCATCCGCCAGGTCTCGCGCATGCGCACGCCGGTGGTCTCGGCGATTGGCCACGAGCCGGATTCGCCACTGCTCGATAACGTTGCTGACCTGCGGGCCGCCACTCCGACCGACGCCGCCAAGCGCGTGGTTCCGGACGTGGTTGCCGAGCGGCAACTCATTGGTGAACTGCGCCAACGCAGCTCTGCGGCGCTGCGCGGCTGGGTCGCCTCCGAAAAGCGCAACCTTCAGCAGCTCTACTCCCGCCCGGCGATGGCCGACCCGATGCTGCCCGTCACCCGGCAGCAGGAGCTCATTGGCGAGGCACTGCGGCGCAAGGACCGCGCGTTGGGCGTGACGGTGCGGGATATGCGCAACCAGATTTCCTCCCTCAAGGCGCAGGTCAATGCGCTGGGGCCGTCACAGACGTTGGCTCGCGGCTATTCCATCGTTCAGGTCGTGCCCCGCGATGGCTCTGGTCCGCAGGTCGTGACCACGGTCGATGACGTGCAGCCGGGAAGCCAACTGCGGGTCCGCGTGCCCGATGGATCCGTGACAGCCGCGGCGATGGCTGTGCAAGCGGCGCCTGGTGGCGTCGATAAGAAAACAGATAGCAGCAACAGCAGAGAAAACGCAGACCAACCGGAAGCACCAGAAAGCGAAGGACAGCAGTAATGAGTGAGCAGCAGAAGTTCCGCCCGATCGATCAGCTGAGCTACGAGGAGGCGCGCGATGAGCTCATCGAGGTGGTGCGGATTCTCGAACTCGGGCAGATGAGCTTGGATGAGTCGCTAAATTACTGGGAGCGCGGCGAGGAGCTGGCGGCGTATTGCGAGGACTACCTCAATGGGGCGTCGAGTCGCATTGAAAAAGCCCTGGCGCAGCGCGATCAGCGCAACCAGGGCGGTTCAAACTCCGGCGAGGCGGAGAACTAGATAAGCAAGCTAGAGCTTCACGTTCGGTTCGATCGGCTTAGTCTCGGTGACCTTCTGTGCGGCGGTGCGCATCGTGTCCTCGGAGGCCAGACCCTCGAGGATGAGGCGCACCTTGCCGGTGTCGGCGACCCAGATGGGGCGGACTTCGTCGTCACCCTTGAAGATGTGCCAGGTCAGACCGTCGATATCCTCGGATCCGGCCTCAGAGCGGACGGAATCATCGGGCTTCGTGGCGGCCTTGTAGTCGGCCTTGGTCTGCGTCAGCGACACGTACTGGTCGCCATCGACCACCCAGCCCACCAGGCTCGAGGGCTGCTGACCGACCATCACGCGGCGGGCCGAGTTGGTGACCCATCCCTCGGGCATCTGAGGGTTGCGGATCGGCATATTCAGGCCGCGCGCATCCATCTTGAGGATCGTATCGGCATCGACTTTCTGCACATTCGAGTTGGATTGCTCCGGGGGACCCGGGTTAAACGAACACAACCCGGTGAAACCCACCACCAAGAAAGTGGCCAGAAGAAGCACGCCCAGGGTCAGGACGATGTCTTTTGTGGACTGGAATGCGCGAGGCTTTTGGATTTGCACCCTCCCATTATCGCAGAAGGCCACCCGCACCTCCACATCCCTACACTTCCCTGCACTCCTCTGTACTTTTCTGTACATCCCCACCCTTCCCCGAACATCCCGCCAGTGCGTACCGGTGTACGCCCCGCAGTCACGTGAGCTGCGTGAGGCGCGGCGGTACCCCCGGTTATGTTGTGTTCTCCCCTGGTTGGGTGGGTTTATCCCCCCGCGCTGTTGCTAACAGTGGAACAATAAAAGGTGACCAAGTGTTGACCGCGCGGGCCTAGCCCCGGGCATGAAATGAAATGAGATGGTGTGCATGTCCTCAGATTCCAACGTGGTACCTGCCGTATCCCCCAATCCCAGTGCTCCTGACCGTAACCTGGCCATGGAGCTGGTGCGCGTCACCGAGGCTGCTGCCCTGGCTTCCGGCAAGTGGGTCGGTCGCGGGCAGAAGGAATCCGGCGACGGTGCCGCAGTGGACGCTATGCGCCAGATGATTAACTCCGTTGAAATGGACGGCATCGTTGTTATCGGCGAGGGCGAAAAGGATGAAGCCCCCATGCTGTTCAACGGCGAGCACGTGGGAACCGGCAACGGTCCCGCTGTTGACATCGCTGTAGACCCGGTGGATGGCACCACCCTGATGGCCGAGGGTCGCCCGAACGCCATCTCCGTGATCGCCGCTGCCGAGCGCGGCTCCATGTACGATCCTTCCGCCGTGTTCTACATGGAGAAGATCGCCGTGGGCCCGGAGGCCGTTGGTGTGATCGACATTGAGGCCCCGGTGGAGCACAACGTCAAGGCCGTGGCCAAGGCCAAGGGCACCGTTCCCGGCGACATCACCGTGGTGGTGCTAGATCGCCCCCGTCACCACGACCTCATCCGCGACATCCGCGAGGCCGGCGCCAAGGTGCGCCTCATCGGTGACGGCGACGTGGCCGGTGCTGTGGCCGCAGCGCAGGATAACTCCACGAACTCGGTGGACATCATGATGGGCATCGGTGGCACCCCGGAGGGTGTCATCACCGCGGCCGCCATGAAGTGCATGGGTGGTGAGATTCAGGGCAAGCTGTGGCCGAAGGACGAAGCCGAGCGCCAGAAGGCCATCGACGCAGGCCACGATCTCACCCGCGTGCTGGGCACCAACGACTTGGTCAATTCCGAGCACTGCTACTTCGTTGCCACGGGCGTGACTAACGGCGACATGGTGCGCGGCGTGTCCTACATGCGCAACTCCGCCACGACCCGTTCGCTGGTCATGCGTTCGCGCTCCGGCACGATCCGCTTCATCGAGTCCCAGCACCAGCTGGCGAAGCTGCAGTCCTACTCCGTGCTGGACTACACGCGCAGCTAAGCTGCACTAAGGCAGAGGGCCTCTGCAGCAACTCCCCGGTTGCGCGTAGTGGCCCCAGCACCCACCGGCAACTTCCGGTGGATCTATGTACCTTTTGCAAAAACCTCTCAGCAACTCACAACAACGAAGGTGATCGTCACATGACCGAACAGAACGGCCAAGACTACCGCATCGAGCACGACACGATGGGCGAAGTTAAGGTGCCTGCCAAGGCACTGTGGCGCGCACAGACTCAGCGCGCTGTGGAGAACTTCCCCATCTCCGACCGCCCCCTGGAGGCCGCTCAGATCCGCGCCATGGGTCTGCTGAAGGCAGCCTGCGCCCAGGTCAACAAGGACCGCGGCCTGCTCACCGACGAGCAGGCAGATGCCATCATCTCCGCCGCCAAGGAAATCGCCGACGGCAAGCACAACGATGAGTTCCCCATCGACGTGTTCCAGACCGGCTCCGGCACCTCCTCCAACATGAACACCAACGAGGTCATCGCCTCCATCGCCAAGAACAACGGCGTTGAGGTGCACCCCAACGACCACGTGAACATGGGCCAGTCCTCCAACGACACCTTCCCCACCGCAACCCACGTTGCGGCCACCGAAGCTGCCGTCAACGACCTGATCCCCGGCCTTAAGGTGCTGCACACCTCCCTGAAGAACAAGTCCAAGGAGTGGGAGACGGTTGTGAAGTCCGGCCGTACCCACCTCATGGACGCCGTGCCGGTCACCCTCGGACAGGAGTTCTCCGGCTACGCCCGCCAGATCGAGCTCGGCATCGAGCGCGTTGAAGCCACCCTGCCCCGCCTGGGCGAGCTGCCCATCGGCGGCACCGCAGTGGGCACCGGCCTGAACACCCCCGCCGACTTCGGCGCGAAGGTCACCGAAGAGCTGAAGAAGCTCACCGGCGTGGAGCAGCTCCAGGAGGCCCACAACCACTTCGAGGCTCAGGCTAACCGCGATGCCCTCGTAGAGTTCTCCGGCGCCATGCGCACCATCGCTGTGTCCCTCAACAAGATCGCCAACGACATCCGCTGGATGGGCTCCGGCCCGCTGACCGGCCTGGGCGAGATCCACCTGCCGGACCTGCAGCCGGGCTCCTCCATCATGCCGGGCAAGGTCAACCCCGTGCTGTGCGAGACCGCAACCCAGGTTGCCGCACAGGTTGTGGGCAACGATGCTGCTGTGGCCTTCGGTGGCGCACAGGGCGCTTTCGAGCTCAACGTCTTCATCCCGATGATGGCCCGCAACGTGCTCGAGTCCGCAAAGCTCCTGGCCAACACCGCCCGCGTGTTCGCTGAGAAGCTGGTGGACGGCATCGAGCCGAACGCCGACCGCATGAAGGAACTGGCTGAGTCCTCCCCGTCCATCGTGACCCCGCTGAACTCCGCCATCGGCTACGAAAACGCCGCCAAGGTCGCCAAGACCGCTCTGAAGGAAGGCAAGACCATCCGCCAGACCGTTATCGACCTGGGCTTCGTGGACGGCGACAAGCTCACCGAGGAAGAGCTGGACAAGCGCCTCGACGTGCTGGCTATGGCCAACACCGACCGCGACAAGTAAGTCCACTCGCACACTCCTACCTGCCGTGAGGTAGGAACCACGCCGGCGCGTGTGCCCCATGAATCATCAAGGATTCGTGGGCAACACGCGCCGGTTTTTTCGTGCCTTTTTCGCTATTTTGCCTTGCCCTCGTGTCCCCTCGACCTTCGCGCAGTTTTTGCACTGGCTAAAATTTTGCACTGGGTGTATGTTTGCATCTTGTGAATAAATGCGAGGAACAGCTAGGGCTGCGTGAGCGCAAACGCAGAGAAACCCGCCTGAGGATCGAGGACGAGGCCACCCGCCTCTTCCTCGAGAAACCCTTCGATTGCGTTACCTTGGACGAGATCTGCGCCGCCGCGGACATCAGCCGCAGAACATTTTTTAACTACTTCACGTCCAAAGACCACGTCGCCGTGGGCAAGCTACCCACTCCCCTCACCGAGGACGAGCGCGGAGCCATCAAGGACATGGGCCCCTCCGAGCACGACACGCTCGCGGAACGAGTACTCAACCTCGTCGCGGCCCGGAGGCTGCGCGACGCGGCACTCGAGGACTCCCGGTCGATTAACCCCATGCTGGCGTCGGAGATAGCAGAACGCCGAGTGGAACTACTCCACCGGAACCCTGAGCTGGCGATGGCGAAGATGGCGACGTTCGAGAAGGCCCGAACAGAGCTCTCCGCCGTCATCGAGGACAACCTCCGCACCTATCCGGACAATCGCCTGGCAACAGACATCTGCCCGGTCGAGGAGGAAGCGTTCCTCACCGTCACGGCCATCACGATCGTGCTGTGGAGCGGATCGAACCTCAGCGTCCTTCGCGGCGAACCAGGCTACAACCACGATGCAGCACAAACCGGTTTCCAACTGCTCAGACGGATCTTCAGCGCCATGCCTGAGCAACTGGACCTCCCTCACACCGCACAGAAAGAACACGCAGAATGACAAATACCACCACTGCTGAGGCGGAATCGCAGAAGCAGCCCGCCACGCAGAGCGCGCAAAAAGAAACGTTCGTCGCCGGCAGCGCCTCCGCCGATAACAACGTGCCCCTCGTCTTTAGCTGCCTCATGCTGGGCATGCTCATGAGCTCGCTGGGGCAGATGATTTTCTCCACCGCCCTGCCCACCCTCGTGGGCGACCTGGGCGGCGTGGACAAGATGAGCTGGGTCATCACGATCTTCCTGCTCACCATGACCATCGGCATGCCCGTCTACGGCAAGCTCGGCGACCAGATGGGCCGCAAGCCCCTCTACATGGTGGCGATCGTGTTGTTCCTCATCGGCTCCACGATCGGTGCTTTGGCGCAGAACATGGAGATGATGATCCTCGCCCGCGGCGTGCAGGGCCTCGGCGCCGGCGGCCTCATGATCGGCGCGCAAGCCATCATCGCCGACGTGGTCTCCGCCCGCGATCGCGGCCGCTACATGGGCATCATGGGCGGCGTGTTCGGCCTGAGCTCCGTGCTCGGCCCGCTGCTCGGCGGCTTCTTCACGGACGGCCCCGGTTGGCGCTGGGCACTGTGGTTCAACCTGCCGCTGGGCATTATCACGCTGGTCATGGTGGCTTTCAACCTCAAGCTGCCGAAGCGCGGTAGCGGCGCCAACCTGGATGTGCCGGGCACGATCCTCATGGCTGGCACCACGTCCTGCCTCATCCTCTTCCTCACCTGGGGAGGCCGCGATCACCCGTGGAACTCCCCGATCATCATCGGTCTCATCGCGGCCACGGTCATCCTCGGCGCAGCGTTCGTGCTCGTGGAGCGGCGCGTGAAGGAACCGCTGATCCCCATGGGTCTGTTCCGCGTGCGCAACTTCAGCCTCACCACCCTGGCCGGCATCATCGCCGGTGTCGTGATGTTCGGCACCTTGGCTTACCTGCCGACGTACATCCAGATGGTCCACGGCATGTCGCCCACGAAGGCGGGCCTCATGATGATCCCGATGATGGCCGGCATGATTGTCACGTCCGTCACGGTCGGCCAGTACGTTTCCCGCACGGGTCGGTACAAGTGGTTCCCGGTGGTGGGCTTGCTGGTCACGGCTACTGCCACGTTCCTCATGGGCGGGTTCACGGCTGACGATTCGCTGGTGCACCTGGGTCTGGTTCTCGCGCTCATGGGCATGGGCTTGGGTCTGACGATGCAGTTGCTGGTGCTCATCGTGCAAAACGCGTTCCCGGTGCGCATCGTGGGCACGGCGACGGCCACGAACAACTTCTTCCGCCAGATCGGTGGCGCGGCAGGTTCGGCCATCATCGGCTCGGTGTTTATCCACCGTGTCGGCGAGTTGCTGAGCCAGCGCATGCCTGCCGCTTTGCAGGAGATGGCGGCGAAGGCCGGTCCGGCTGCGGTGAAGCCGTACGCGGAGCAGTTCGCGCACGGTGGTGCTTCCCAGTTGACGCCCTCAATCGTGGACAAGCTGCCTCCTGAGCTCGCCCACGTGATCATCACCAGCTACAACGATGGCCTGACCCCGGCTCTCATGGCCCTCACCCCGGCTGCCATTGTGGCCGCGCTGATCCTGTCCTTCGTGCGCCAGGACCACCTCAAGGAAACGGTGGAATAGCCTCTGTTCTGTGGGTTTTCCTCCTTTTTTCGACGCCAACCCCCACCCGCCCTGTCTTCCGAGTGCCGTGCATCGGTAGGGCTGGTGGGGGTTGGTCGTGAAGGGGGTTAGGGGCGGGTGATTAAGACTCAGCTTCCTCGGCCATGAACTTCTGGTAGGCCTCCCAGGCGGGGCCGTTTTCCAGGATGCGTTCCATGACGACGATGTTGCGCCACTGGCCTTCCTTAGGCCCGTAGGTCATCTGCGCCATGCAGTGGAACTTGGCGGCCTGCTTGAAGCCGCGGGAGGCGTGCAGGGCCACCGAGCCTTCGTTTTCAGGGAAGATACTGGACTGCATGCACCAGTACCCCTGGTTGCCGGCTTCCTCGAGGAGGTGGTCGAGCAGCTTTCCTGCCACGCCCTTGCCCGCCGCGTCGGGGCAGACGTAGATGGAGTCTTCCAGCACACCGTCGAAGACTTCGCGGTGGCTGGTGTGCGTGGCGGTGATCCACCCCATCAGCTTCTCGCCCTCGTAGGCCACGAATGCTAGATTGCGCACGCGGTGGCCGATGAAGTGCTCCCAGGTCTCCGGAGCGAAGCGCTCAAAGGTCGCCTCGCCGGTGTCCATGCCAGCCTGAAGGATCTCACTGACTCGCGGGTAATCCTTCTCCTCCATCAACCGGACGGAGATTGCAGTTTTCTCAGCGGAGGTCATGACAAAGATTGTGCCTTAAATAGAACCACCTACGCTACTCAGAGCGGTGCCGGAAGCGTGCGGTGCGCATGCGGTGCGCGTGCGCTGCGGGAATACGCTATCCCTTTTCAAGCAAGTTGGTGACCAGCTCAGCGATGGCGCTGCGCTCGGAGCGTTGCAGGGTGACGTGGGCGAACAGCGGATTGCCCTTGAGTTTTTCGATGACCGCCTGGATACCGTCGTGGCGACCGACGCGCAGGTTATCGCGCTGGGCGACATCGTGGGTCAAGACCACGCGCGAGTTGCGCCCGAGCCGGGACAGCACGGTGAGCAGCACGTTGCGTTCCAGCGACTGGGCCTCGTCGACGATCACGAAGCTATCGTTAAGGCTGCGGCCACGGATATGGGTCAGTGGCATGACTTCGAGCAGCCCGCGGTCATCGATCTCGTCGAGGACGTTGTCGCTGACCACGCCCTCTAGGGTGTCGTACACCGCCTGCGCCCAGGGGTTCATCTTCTCCGACTCGCTGCCGGGCAGGTAGCCCAGGTCCTGGCCGCCCACGGCGTAGAGCGGGCGGAAGACCACGATGCGCTTGTGCTCGCCGCGTTCCAGCACAGCCTCCAGACCCGCGCACAACGCCAGAGCAGACTTTCCAGTGCCTGCCGACCCGCCGAGGGACACGATGCCCACCTCGGGGTCGAGCAGCAGATCCAATGCGACGCGCTGCTGAGCGCTGCGGCCGCGCAGCCCGAAGGCCTCCAGGTCACAGGGGACTTGGCGCACCACGCCGTCTCCCACTACGCGGGCCAGCACCGACTGGCTGCCTGCGGTGAGCTGCAGCCCGCAGTGCACGGGCAGCTCGTCGATCTCCTTGTTGTCGATGGTCAGCGCGCCGGTGAGGTCGGCTTCGGCCGTGTCGTAAAGCTGGTCGATCATCTGCGACGGGACTTCAGCCCGGGCCATGCCGTTGTAGCCGGTCAAGACCACGTCCTGGGCGTGATACTCGTCGGCGTCCAGCCCCACCGCACCGGCCTTGACGCGCAACGGCACGTCCTTGGTCACGAGGGTCACGGTGTGCCCCTCGGCGCGGAGATTCAGGGCGCAGGCGAGAATGCGGTGATCGTTTTCCTCGGCGCGCAGCCCGGAGGGCAGTACGGCAGGATCCACGTGGTTGAGCTCCACCTGCACGGTGCCACCATCGGCGTTGACGGTGCACGGCTGATCCAACCGGCCGTTGTGGTGGCGGAAGTCCTCCAGCAGCCCTAGGGCTTGGCGGGCGAACCATCCCAGCTCGGGGTGGTGGCGCTTACCCTCGAGCTCGCTGACCACAACGACGGGCAAGATGATGCGGTGTTCCGCAAACTTCAACAGCGCCCAGGGGTCGGAAAGCAACACCGACGTGTCAATCACGTAGGTCCGCAGTGAGGATGGGGCCTGCGTGGTGGCGTCGGATAAAGGGGCAGAGATGGTGGAGGGAGAGGTAGAGGTGGTGGTTGCCATGGGGATGGCACTCCTTCGGTGTGGGTAGGGGAAACCTGCGTTTCACCGCCCACGGTAGGAGGAGCAAGTGGAAATTACATTGTTGAAAGATGAACGATTGGTTAACACGACAAAACCCCAGACGAGGGATCGCGTGTGATCCCTCACCTGGGGTTATCTACCTCACGTTGAGGCTGAAACTTGTCTGCTGGAACGTCGTCAGCGACTAGTTCGACTAGTTCATGACGATGGTCTCGCCCCAGTCACCGCTCTTGTTGTTCCACTCCATGGAGCCGTTCTGGAACTGCTGGGTCCAGCCATTGCTTGCGCTACCCTCCTCGGGAGCGGTCGGCAGACCCAGTGCGTTGTCCAGGCCACCACCGTTGACCCAGGTCTCACCAATCTTGCCGATCAGCGGAACAGCGCCGGTGTCCTTGCTGTAGGTCATCATGCCGTTCTCGAAGGTCACCAGGGTGCCGTTGTCGTTAGACTCGGTGCCCACGAGGCCGCCGAACTTGCCGTCCTTGCCGTCGGCCTTCTTCCAGGCATCGTTGACAGCGGCGGGGATTTCGAGCTTCTGGCCGTCGACGGAGTCAGCCTCGACCATCTTGTCGCCCTCGGCGTTGTCGGACATGGCGTCGGTAGCGCTGGAGACCGCGCTGCCTGCGGCATCGGTGGCGCTGGAGACGGCGCTGCCAGCAGCGTCGGTGGCCTTCTCAGCAGCGGAGCTGACGTTGGAGGCAGCGGAATCGTTGTTATCGTCCGAGCATGCTGCCAGACCCAGCACCAGCGAAGCGCTAGCGGCGACAGCGAGTGCAGAACGACGGAGACCGGTCTTGCGGGTCATAGGGGATCACCTTTCCTCGAAAAACGTGTACCCCATCCTTTATACCGAGACACAGGACCCTCATGGGATTCCTTTATACAATTGCAACCAAATCGCAATACTATTGCAGAATTCCGTGAAGAATATTGTGCATCAAGGATGAAATAACACATGTGCTGCCCCCGGTGGACCAACGGATAGGTCACATCCTCATCGGCGAATCGCTTTCGGTTGCACTTCACATCCGCCGCATTTCTCTGGCAGGAATGGGGCACTCCTCCACCTACTAGACCTATCAAGCACCCCAAAAAAAGTTTCATCCCCGCCAAATTCTCACCCGTTTATCGGCGACCGCCACTACCTCGCTGACCTCGCTGCGCACCCCGAGAACCCTTGGAACCGCGCGCACCTTTCCCGCCTTCTTTGCGCTGATTGTTCCGCGCATTCGCGCCCGTTTTCTTTGCGCCGCCCCGAGGCGCACCCGCCTTCTGCGGTGAGCTATGCCGCGAGCTCCCCTCCTTGCGGCCCCGGCAGATCCCCACAAAATCCTGAATTACCTCGTCATCTCGGCCCTTCAGCCATACCAGCGCCACGGCCGTCTCCCCCACCGAATCTGGAACTCCATACACATCTCGGTGCACCACACCGGGTTGATTAATCCCACGCAATAGCGGGCGCGGAGCAATGGCCACACCCACATTGGCAGCGACCACCTGGAGAGCCTCCCGCACAGCAGAAACCGAAACGTTCCCATCGGAAGGGGTGGAATACATGATTGTCTCGTCACCCACCTCCGACCATTGCACAGACTTCTCCATTTTTATTGGATGGTCTTTCGGCGCTGCAATACCTATCTGCTCATCGTAAAGATGAACCTTGTGGCGTCGGTCTCGATTATCGACGCCACCAGTCTCCCCCGCCGACACTCCGAGACGGACGATGGCAATATCCGCCGCCCCGGCATCGATGTAGCGCAGGGGATCATCGGCTTGGGCGGAGGCAATAGCCCACCCATCGACGCGCTGATTGAAGCGGCTGAACCACTTGTCCGGGGCGATACCGGGGCTAAACACCACGCGGAGGAATTGCTGAGTCATGCCACCATCCTATGGTTCCTATGGTGCGCAGGCGATGCCCCGTGTGGGCGCGGGTGGATGAGCGCAGATAGGATGGCCGGTGTGAGTACCTCAGAAAAGTCCGGTCCGCCGATGAAGCCCATGACCGCTGCGAAGAAGCTCGGCATCTACCTGCCCGCTGCACCGCAGTCGTTTCAGGACACCCCGCTGAGCCACGACGAGTTCGTGGCCCTGCAGAATAATCCCCCGGAATGGCTGGAGGAACTGCGCCGCGAGGGCCCGCACCCGCGGCCCGAGGTGGCGCGCAAGCTGGGCATCACGATCACCGCGCTGAAAAACAACGGCGTTGATAAGCCGCTGACCACGGCCGATATCAAGGCATTGTTGGAGAATCAGCCGGACTGGCTGCGCCAGGCACGCCGTCAACTGGCTGAAGAGCGTGAGCGTCAGCAGAAGGCGGCGGAGCGCTAGCGGCACCCCGCGCGCCGGCTCCGGTGACACGACGACAATGGGCGGGGCGGACAAGACCTTTTCGGTACTGTCCGCCCCGCCCATTGTGAGGTTTAAGGTGACGAGCCTTAGAACCCTACTATTTTGAGGATCGCTCGCTGCGACAGTTGACGAGTCTGCCGCAGCGTTGAGGCGATCCTTCATCCACATCTGTTCAACAGCGTCGCCTGCGACGACAGAGATGACAATGTCTCTGTGCCGACCCGGATGACTCCGGGGGCGCCGGTGGGTGCGACGAGAAAGCAAATCCACCGACAGGAGGTGCCTGCTGCACTGCCACGGGGAGAGCACGGGGAGAAGAGTAAACCCGGCAGCTCCGCCATGAGCACTGTGCAGCACTTCGACGTTTTGACGTTGCTGTTCAGAAGCGGACTATCCACAACTGCAGTGCGCCTCAGGTGACTAGCCTGTGACACATTGATCAGGTTAGTCATACCTCACCTGCCCTGTCAACAATTACGCAACACTTTTGTTTGCTAATTTCTTCTCCGCAGGTCACAGGCGCAATCGAGGCGCGCGATTCCGGGGTCTCCCGGGGTCACTTCACCCTCCTTCCACCCCTCCCCCCGATGAGTTCTTGCGCGGTAGACTTAAAGCGTTACTATGTTCATAAGTAATGCAGAGACGCACATCACATTCCGATGGCTCTCATGCTGCACAGCACTCGACCGCATTCGATTGCACCCGCACTCAACCCAACTGAATCCACGCCGCTCCTTCGCACTCCGCGTCCCCAGTGACCGGGCAGGACATGCACGAACCATGGACGAGCCCCAGCCACTCGAGACCAAGGGATTCCCCCAAGAGTCCCGCAACGAAGGAACTGAAAGGAAATCATGAAGAACTACCTGCCACGCACCATCTTCGAAGAAGAGCACAACATGTTCCGCGAGGCTGCTCGCGACTTCGTCCAGGCCGAGGTTGCCCCCAACGTTGAGCGTTGGCACGAGCAGGGCTTCTGCGACCGCGAACTGTTCAAGAAGGCCGGCCAGCAGGGCCTGCTGGGCATGATGGCCCCCGAGGAGTTCGGCGGCGGCGGAATGGCCAACGACTACCGCTTCAACGCCATCCTCTCCGAGGAGCTGGCCGAGGCAGACTCCGGTTCCGTGATCGTGGGCATCCAGACCATCAATGACCTGGTTATCCCCTACCTCACCCGCTTCGGTAACGATGAGCAGAAGGAGCGCTTCCTCAAGCCGCTCTGCGCCGGTGACAAGATCGCCGCTCTGGCCATGACCGAGCCAGGCGCCGGCGCTGACCTCGCTGGCATCCGCTCCATCGCCCGCAAGGATGACAACGGCGACTACATCCTCAACGGCTCCAAGACCTTCATCTCCAATGGTGTTCAGGCTGACTTCACCCTGGTCGTGTGCGTCACCAACCCGGAGAAGGGCCGCGCTGGCGTGTCCATGCTCATCATCGAAGATGGCATGGAGGGCTACACCAAGACCGGTCCGCTGAAGAAGGTTGGCCTGAAGTCTCAGGACACCGCCGAGCTGTCCTTCGAGGACGTTCGCGTTCCCAAGGAGAACCTGCTGGGTGAGGAGGGCGCCGCTTTCGGCTACCTTCGCACCAACCTGGCTCAAGAGCGCCTGTCCATCGCCGTGGGCTCCATCGCCACCTCCCGCCGCGCGTTCGACTTGGTCTTCCAGCACGGCAAGGACCGCAAGACCTTCGGTAAGCGTCTCGTCGATCACCAGGCTTACGGCTGGGAGCTCGCCAAGATGGTGACCGAGATCCAGTCCGCTCAGTCCTTCGTTGATGCCTGCATCATGGAGAAGGTCGAGGGCAACCTCGATGAGGTTACCGGCGCTATGGCTAAGTACCTCACCACCGAGCTGCAGATCAAGGTCGTTAACCAGGCTCTGCAGATGCACGGTGGCTACGGCTTCATGATGGAGTACCCGATCGCTACGCACTACCTCGATTCCCGCGTGCAGCCGATCTACGGCGGCCCGAACGAAATCATGATCGAGATCATCTCCCGCCGCCTGGCCAAGAGCGAGTAATCCTCTAGCGCTAGTCGCAGGGCGACTCGCCCCCAAGTCTTCACCACCCGTTCCGGTTTTCCCCGGTGCGGGTGGTGTTCTTTTATCTCCGACGCCACCCCACGTACGTTTTGTCCCCACTCCCGCTCTGGGCATTGAGGCAGGAAGCTATCAAGAGTAAGTAGCTAAAAAAACTTTGGTGTTAGCCTCGTCACATGGACACCACAGCGCGACACTCGGGTAGCCGGTGGGGCCTGTGGGTGCTCGCTGCCGGAATGTTCCAGGTTGTCATTGGCAGCACACTCCCCTCGGGACTCTATGCGATCTACGAGAGGGACTGGGATCTTTCGCGCGGTGCGACCACGATTGTTTTTGCGATGTACGTGGCAGGCGTGCTGATCAGCCTGCTGTTCCTCGGTCACCTCGCGGACCGGATCGGGCGCAAGAAAGTTATCATGGCTTCCGCGCTGCTTTCGATCAGCTCCAGCGCGTTATTCCTGTTGGCTACGGGTCCCGGGTTCCTTTATGCGGGGCGGCTTCTCAGCGGTATCGCCGTCGGCATCTGTACGGGCGCATTCACCTCCGCACTTGGTGATCTCAGCACCGCAAAGCGCGGCGCTGCGATCAGCGCAATTGTGACCTCGGGCGCGCTGGCCATGGGCCCCCTTGCCTCAGCGATGGTCGCTCACTGGTTACCTTTCAAGCTTCAGCTTCCCTTTGCCCTGCACCTGGTATTCCTCTGCGTTATCACCTTCCTTCTGGCCAGGCTTCCGGAAACCACACGAAGAACAACGCGTCACACTCTCAGCCGCGAAGAATCTCGCCTGTTCGCCACCGCATCGCACCTGTTTATCTTCATTATTTGCGCAACCATGATCGGCGGTGCCTATGGTGCGAATGGTCTATGGCAGAGCGTTGTCCCGTTGATGATCGACGGCCGCGGTTTTTCCCAGGTGTACATGGCCACGCTGGCCTCGGCGATGTTGGGAATGTCCGCCGTCGCACAGGTAGTGACCCTGGCGCTCCCACCCAAACCGATGGCTACCGTGGGGCTCATTACCCTGGGGACGGGTTTTATCGTCACTGCCTACGCGGCATCGAGCGGGTCAATGCCGATCCTGTGGGCGGGAACAACCATCGTCGGCATTGGCCAGGGCTTGAGCTTCAGAAGCTCATTGTCCATCGCCGCTCATGTGGCCAGCGATCACCGTCAATCCACGGCAATCTCCCTGTATTACATCTTCGGTTACGTGATGACCGCTGCCGCGCCCCTGGCCACCAACTCGCTGCCGCTTGATGCGGTGTTGGTGGCGATGGGTGCCGCCTCTCTCGTCAGTTTGGTTCTGCTCATAATCTCGCTCAGAAAGGGAAGAGCAGCGACAAACCTGTGAAACTCGCCGCGGCCCTAGTCGATCGTGGTGCGCAGCGTGACTTCCTTCACCATCACCAGCAGCACGAACGCAGCGATACAGAACGGCAACATGATGAGGAAGACCGGGGTGAGCGCGTCATTGTACGAGTTCACGAACACGTCGTGGATTGGTCCGGGCAGGTGGTTGACGATGGCCGGGGTCAGGCTTCCCTCCGTCACATGACTGGACTGTTCCTGCGCCTGCAGCTTTGCAGACATCTCCGGTGGAAGCTCGGCCATCGCGGCTGGGATTCGTTCCTTAATCAACGTCGACAGGTGGCTGGAGAAGATACCGCCCACAAGGGCCGAACCCAGCGCTGCGCCGAGCTGGCGGATGAAGTTGTTCGTACCGGTCGCCACGCCCACTTTCTTCAGCGGGAAAGAGTTCTGCACGACCAGGATGAGAATCTGCATCGTCATACCAAGGCCGAGCCCCAGCAGGAACAGGCACATCCCCAAGTACCACAGCGAGGTATCCGGGGTCAGGCGGTGGAAGAGCACCAGCGCGATGCCGACGATCACCATGCCCACGGGCGGGAACACTCGGTAGCGACCCGAGCGCGTGACATAGCGCCCTACCGTAATCGACATCACGAGCATGCCGATCATCATGGGAATCATCATGTAACCGGACTTCGTTGGGTTCAACGAGTGGACCATCTGAATGTAGGTCGGCATGTACCCCATCACGCCGAACATCGTGATACCAATGCACAGGCCGGCGAGCGTAATCATGCGGAAATTGTGGCTGCGGAAAAGATCCAGCGGAATCATTGGCTCCTGGGCCTTGCGCTCGACCGCGATGAGCAGCATCAAGGACACAACAAAGCCGATGATGAGGCCGATGATCACCGGGGATCCCCATGGGTACTGGTTACCTCCCCAAGTGGTGAACAGAATCAACGTCGAGGCCGTCGATGCCATGAACAGCATGCCCAGCCAGTCGAGGTTGAGCTTCGTTTTGCGCGCGGGCAAGTGCAGAGCCCAGATCGTCACAGCAATCGCCAGTAGGCCCAGCGGAATGTTCATCCAGAACGCCCAGCGCCAGCCGGGGCCATCCGTGAACCAACCACCGAGGGTGGGGCCGAGCACTGAGGACACACCGAAGATGCCTCCCATGTAGCCGGCATACTTGCCGCGCTCACGGGCGGAGACAACGTCCGCCATGATGGCCTGCGACAGAATCATCAGGCCACCGCCGCCCGCGCCCTGGATACCGCGGCCGATAATCAGCATGGTCATGTCGGTCGCCAACGCACCCATGACCGAACCCACCAGGAAGATGGCGATGGAGGCGATGAACAGGGGCTTGCGGCCCATCTGGTCGCCGAGCTTGCCATAGATCGGCATCGTAATGGTCTGCATAAGCAGGTAGGCCGTGATGACCCACGACATATGTTCGACGCCACCAAGGTCACCGACGATGGTCGGCAGTGCGGTGCCGAAAAGCATCTGGTCGAGGGACGCCAACAGCATTGCCATCATGATGGAAGCCATCACCGCGGCAATGTTGGTCTTCTGGCTCCCTGAATTGGCAGCGTTGTCCTCGGCAGCGGGAGTCGTCTTGTGGGGTTGACTCATGATTCTTTTCCTTCGTTGTGCGCCTGAGGACCGCTGTCGCTAACAGCGCGCTGGTTGTCGGCGGGGGCTACTTTCGGCGAGTGGACGGGGCAGTATTCCTGATCGAGCACGTAGGCCATCGTTCCTAGTGCGCCCACACAGGCATTGTAGAGCTCGGCGTGTGATGATGACGTGCCGTTCATCCAGTAGTGCGTGCCCATGCGGATGGCAGAGTGTGCCATCGTGACGAGCATGCGGGACTCTTGTTCGGCATCCACCTTGGGCAGTCGGCGCGCCTCGGGGTGACGGTCGAAGTACTGCCCTACCAGGAGCGAGACCAGATCGAGCTGGCGCATCATTGACATGACCAGAGCCGCGGCCAGCTCCTCGCTGGCGTGCATGATTTTCTTGCGGCGGCGCTGCAAGGTGGCCATGAACTCTTCTGAGCGGCCTTCGTTGAGCTGGGTTTGCTGCAGAATCAAGCGAATAATGCCCTTGATGAGCTCGTTGGCCGAGGTGGCGAAGAATTCGTCTTGCAGTTCGTCACTGATGTCTGTGTGGAGCCGCCCTAGTGTGGCGGTTCGCTTGGAGTCGAAGTAGTTGAAAAACGTGCGCTTCGAAATGTGAGCGGCGTGGCAGATGTCATCGACGGTGACGTTCTCGTAGCCGTTGTCGAGGACCAGTTGGGTGGCGTGATCCTCGATACTGCACAGGGTCTCAATTCGTTTGCGTTCGCGTAATCCAGCTTCTTCGACGGAAGCGTCGAAGTACGGGATATGGGAACTCACAGAAGTAAACCTAGTGAATATTTACACCAGGTGCAATGTTTTACCGCGGGCGAGCCAGCCGCGCCACCAGTTTCCAGCCGCTATTGCCCGGTGAAGCTCGGCGGCCGCTTGTCCAGGAATGCCTGGATAGCCTCGAGGTGATCAGAGGTCGTCCCCAACTTGTCCTGAGCCACGGACTCCTCCGAAGCTCCGGCAATGGTCTCGGCGGCGCGCTTCACCAAGTTCTTCGTGGCGACAAAAGAGGCCGTGGGGCCGCTAGCCATGCGGTCAGCCAGGGCCTGCGTAGCGGCGTCGAGATCCTCGGGAGCAACCAGTTGAGTAACGAGCCCGAGGTCGTTGGCGCGCTCTGCGGGGATCTTCTCGTCAAGAAGCAGCAATTCCAGCGCCTTGGAACGGCCCACAGCGTGGACGAGCGTCACGGACAGGCCCGAGTCGGCGGTCAGCCCCACACCGGAGAACGCGCCCTTGAACGAGGCCGCGGTGCTCACCACGCGCAGGTCGCACGCCATGGCCAGCCCCCAGCCAGCACCGGCGGCCGGGCCCGGGATGGAGGCGATGATGGGCACGGGAATGGCCAGCAGGGCGGCGACCATGGGGTTGTATTCGCGGACGACCTTGCCTGCGGCCCCGCCGGTACGCATGTCCTCGAGTTGCTCCTTGAGGTCCTGGCCAGCACAAAAAGCCTTGCCCTCGGCGCGCAGCACCACCGCGCGGATCGTGCCGGCCTCCGCATCGGCGGCCGCGCGGATGAACGCATCGAGCAGCGCGCGGCGGAGCTCACGGTTGAGCGAGTTGTGCGCCTGAGGGCGGTTGATGGTGATGGTGCGCACCGCACCGGTGGTGGAAACGAGCAGTGTGTCCTGAGTCATAGTTCAAGTCTAGGACACGTGCCCATCCTGATAATCCACGAGGAAGCGCAAAAACCGATGCGCTGGTTCGGAGAGCTGGTTTTTCGAGCTCCACACCACCCGCAGCGGCCGGTCGAAACTCACCCCCGCCACCGGAACTTCCACGTACTCCCCCGTGGCCAACTGCGCGGCCACCGCCCGGCGCGCGATCACACCCGGCGCGCCCAGGGCACCGATCGCCGTGCGCTGGGCTCCCAGCGAGCCGAACTCCCCGGCCGGGGGTGCGAGCCTGCCGAGGACATCCTCCACGACCTCCCGGGTGCCACTGCCCTGCTCACGCAGCACCAGCGGCGTGGATTGCAGCTCCTCCATCGTCACCTGAGCAGGGGCAGGTGCGGCCGCGCCCGGTCGCGCTGCTGGGCGTTCATCGTTATCCGAGTTATCCGACGCCACCCAGTGGTGATCTGCCGGCACAACAACCACCAGTTCATCGTGGCCCAACACCCGTTGGTGCAGTTCGTGCGCCACCCAGTTGCCCTCCACCACCGCGAGCTCCGCCTGGCCCTGGACCACCTGGTGCTGGGCTTCCCGGCTGTTGAGCTGACGCATGTGCAGATGGGTTTGCGGGTGGGCTCGTTGGTAGGCCGCCGCCCAGCGGGGGTAGTCCAACTCCGCCACCGTGTGGGAGACCACCAGGGTGAGCTCCTCGGTGATGTCCTCGCCGATGGCGGCCTCCAAGCCGCGGGCGCAATCGTTGAGAGCCTCCTCCAACCCCTCGAGGGCGCGGACGACTTTCTGGCCCGACTCTGTGGTGGAACTACCCGCTGCACCGCGCCAGAAAACGCGCGTGTTCAGGTGTTTTTCCAGCTTGGCGATGCGCGTGCTGACGGCTTGTTGGGAGACTCCCAGGTATTTCGCGGCCTGGTTCATGCCGCCATGCCGGGCGACGGCGAGGACGGCATCGACCGTGAGGGCATCGGGAACGTAGCCGCGTCGAACATGGGATGACGCATCGTTACCATCATGTCGTGGAGGGTACATTCATTCATTGTAACCCCGTTCCGTTTTTACGCTCTCCCGCAACGGTTCGGCGGTGCTTAACCTCGAAAACATGATTAAGACACAGAGCAGGTTGGAACTACCACCACTAGGACCCGGCTGGGCCGGAGCAGTTATGGGACTGGGCATCACCTCGTCCCTCATGGATATTCACTTGAGCCCGATCATGGGCCACCTCCCCGCCGAGATCATGCTCGGCGCCGCAACACTCCTCGCCCTGGCACTCGCCGTGGGCTTCATCAAGTACCGCAACCCGGGCTTCTACGCCAGCGACATGCCGGCATGGGGCATGGTCTCCATGGGCATCCTGGCCCTGGGCAGCGCATACTCCCTCATCTTCAACGCCTGGCCGATTCACGCATTCTGCTGGGCAGTCGGAACCGTCTTGGGCGTGATTACCTGCGTGAGGTTCCTCCACTTCCTCATCTTTAACCACCACCCCGCACCTGCCTTCACCTGGGGACTGCCGCTCGTGGCACCCATGGTTGCCGCAACCTCCTCGGCACAGCTGGCACCGCACGCCGGTGACTGGGGCTCGACCGTCCACGGGATCGGCGTAGCCTGCTTCGTGCTGGCCTGGGCCGCAGCAGTGCCGGTATTCGCCTTCGTCTACCTGCGCACCTTCCCGAAGATCCCCACCAGCTTCGCCACCACCGCATGGATCCCGCTGGGTCTGGTTGGCCAGTCCACCGCAGCCGCACAACTGCTCGCCGGTGAACAGTGGCACTTCCGCACCATGATCTACGGCATCGCAATGCTCAGCGTGGGCATCCCGCTGGCCGTCTACGCACTCGTCAAGCACTGGGGCGCAGCCCTCGGCGGTACCCCGATGTCCTACAACCCCACCTGGTGGGCCAGCACCTTCCCCGTGGGCACCTGCTGCCTCGGCACCCACATTCTCTCCACGCAGCCCGCTGCACTTGCTTGGGGCATGAGCTGGATGAACGGCATCAGCGCCGCCCTGCTGGTCCTGCTTCTCGTCCACGTTGCCTGGGCAGCCTTCGGAGTCATCAAGATCATCGAAAACCCCTTCCGCCCAGTACGCACCAACGGCCCCAGCGCTGTTGCTCAGCTGGGACTGGCAAACTCCGCAAGCCACTAGATTCACTTGGCTCGCTAGGATCAGCCACTACACCCGAGTACCCCTCCCGCTCTGTCTGATCACAACAAACAACAAGCCCGCCGATGGTTTCTCACCATCAGCGGGCTTGTTGCAGTGCTGCATGCTTCAATGCTGCTTGTCTCAATGCTGTTCGGAGCGTCAACCAGCTCGGCAATCGAGAAGGCTAGCCGCGGACGATCTCCGCGCCAGCATCCTCCATCTCCTGAATCGCGGACTTTCCGCCCTGCTCAGTCACCGCCGAGCACAGCCGTTCAATGACGCGCACGTCGAATCCAGCCTTCAACGCATCCAGTACCGTGGCGCGCACGCAGAAGTCCGTGGCAATGCCCACCACAGTCAGCTTCTCAACCTCGCGCGAACGCAGCCACTGCTCCAGCGTGTCGTTGGCACCCTCCAGGTGCCCTTCGAAGCCGGAGTAGGCGGCCGTGTACTCGCCCTTGCGGAACCAGACCTGCACGAGGTCCGCGTCCAGCTCGGAGCAGACCTGGGCGCCGTGCGAGTTCGCTACGCAGTGCACTGGCCATGTATCCACGTAATCCGGCTCATCGCTGAAGTGGCCCTTCGGGTCGATGTGCCAGTCCATCGTGCCGACAACGTAGGTGTTGTCCCCCATGTCGGCGTCAGACAAAAAAGAGGAAATGCCGCGGGCGACTTCCACGCCCCGTGCGGTTCCTAGGGAACCATCAACGAAATCGTTTTGGACGTCTACAACCAGAACGGCCTTAGACAATTTTCCAGTCCTCCAAGCCCTCGTACAGCGGGAAGTCGCGGGTGACCTTCTCCACGCGGGCGCGCAGAGCCTCAAGATCGGCGTTGCCTGCCAGGGCGGTGCCGATCACGTCGGCAACCTCGGTGAACGCCTCGGCATCCAGGCCGCGGGAGGCCAGCGCGGAGGTGCCGATGCGCAGGCCGGAGGTGACCATCGGCGGGCGGGGGTCGAACGGCACGGCGTTGCGGTTAACGGTGATGCCCACCTCGTGCAGCAGATCCTCGGCCTGCTGGCCGTCCAGCTCAGAGTTGCGCAGATCCACGAGAACCAGGTGCACGTCGGTGCCGCCGGTGAGAACCTGCACGCCAGCGTCCTTGGTGTCCTGAGCATTGAGGCGCTCGGCGAGGATCTTTGCGCCCTCGAGGGTGCGGGCCTGGCGATCCTTGAACTCCTCGGTCTGGGCGACCTTCATGGCCACGGCCTTGGCGGCCACGGCGTGCATGAGTGGGCCACCCTGCTGGCCCGGGAACACAGCGGAGTTGAGCTTCTTGGCGTATTCCTGCTTGGCCAGGATCATGCCGGAGCGGGGACCACCCAGGGTCTTGTGCACCGTCGTGGACACCACGTCAGCGTGCGGCACCGGGGAGGGGTGCAGATCGGCGGCGACGAGGCCGGCGAAGTGAGCCATGTCCACCCACAGCTTCGCGCCGACCTCGTCGGCGATCTCGCGGAACGCGGCGAAATCCTGGTGGCGGGGGTATGCGGACCAGCCGGCGATGAGCACCTGCGGCTTCTCTTCGATCGCCTGCTGGCGGATCTTGTCCATGTCCAAGCGCATCGTCTCGGGATCAACCTCGTAGGCCGCGACCTCGTAGAGCTTGCCGGAGAAGTTCAGGTGCATGCCGTGAGTCAGGTGGCCGCCGTGGGCCAAGGACAGACCCATGATCTTATCGCCCGGGTTGGCCAGAGCCATGAGCACAGCGGCGTTGGCCTGCGCACCCGCGTGAGGCTGCACGTTGGCAAACTCTGCGCCGAAGACTTCCTTGGCGCGGTCGCGTGCCAGGTCTTCGATCACGTCAACGTGCTCGCAGCCGCCGTAGTAGCGACGGCCGGGGTAACCCTCCGCGTACTTGTTGGTCAGCACAGAGCCCTGTGCCTGCAAGACGGCGCGGGGAACGAAGTTCTCCGACGCGATCATTTCTAGGGTGTTGCGCTGGCGGCCCAGCTCCCCGGCGATGGCCTGGGCGACCTCGGGATCGAGCTGATCCAGAGGAGTGTTGTGCTGGGCAGCGTGTGCGGATGAGGACATATGGATAAAGCCTTCCGTGGTCAAGCGTCTCCCCAGGAAGTCATGGCGAGGAGAATCAGAGTGTGGAGCAGTAAGCAGCTGGTACAAACAGTACAAACAATTGGTAACAACAATTGGTACGGACTCATTGTAGCTACATGCCCCCGTATGACCAGTTGGTCAACCCCACAAAGAGGGCGACCCCCGCAATCGACTGATAAATTCGCGGGAGAATTTCGTATGCCTTGCCCAAACCAGGCACAATAAGGCGCATGACTTCCCCCAGCCCCTACATCGAGCTGGACCGCACGCAGTGGCGAAAGCTGCGCATGTCCATGCCCCAGGTCCTCACCGAGGATGAACTGGAACAGTTGCGCGGCATCGGGGATGAAATCGACCTGGAAGAAGTCAGCGAAGTCTACCTGCCGCTTTCCCGCCTCATCAACCTCCGCGTGGAGGCGCACCGGCAGCTCAACGAGGCCACCGAGACGTTCCTCGGCGAGCCGCTGCCGCAGATCCCGTACATCATCGGTGTGTGTGGCTCGGTGGCCGTGGGTAAGTCCACCACCGCCCGTGTGCTGCAGGTGCTCATGCAGCGCTGGGAGTCCAGCCCGCGCGTGGATCTGGTGACCACGGACGGATTTCTGCTGCCCACCGCTGAGCTGGAGGCCCGGCGCCTCATGCACCGCAAGGGCTTCCCGGAGTCCTACGACCAGGCCGCGCTGCTGCGGTTCGTCACCCAGGTGAAGTCCGGGTCGCGCAACGTCAAAGCGCCGGTGTACTCCCACGAGGCATACGACCGGATCCCCGGCGAGTACATCACCGTGGATAGCCCGGACATTCTCATCGTCGAGGGGCTCAACGTGCTCCAGACCGGCCCCACGCTCATGGTCTCGGACCTGTTCGACTTTTCCGTGTACGTGGACGCGCGCCGCGAGGACATTGAAGATTGGTACATCGACCGCTTCCTGCGCCTGAAGAACACGGCGTTTAAGGACCCCGAGGCGCACTTCCACCACTTCGCCCCGCTCACCGATGAGGAAGCGGCCGTGGTGGCTCGCGAGATTTGGCAGACGGTGAACCTGCCGAACCTCATGGAGAATATTCTGCCCACCCGCGTGCGCGCCTCATTGGTGCTGCGCAAGGGCCACGATCACCTCGTGCAGAAAGTGCGGATGCGCAAGATCTAGCGGCTGGGCCCCACCTGGCCCCGGCTCGCCCCCAGCCAGCGCTGCCTCGCTACAGCCCGAACCGCCGGTGCCGCTGCGAGTAATCGCGCAGCGCGCGCAGGAAGTCCACCCGCCGGAACGCCGGCCAGTACGTATCCGTAAACCAGATCTCGGAATACGCCGATTGCCACAGCAGGAACCCGGAGAGTCGCTGCTCACCGGAGGTGCGTATCACCAGGTCCGGGTCCGGTTGGCCACTGGTGTACATGTGATCGCCTAAGCCCTCGGTGGTGATGGCATCGGCCATCTCGTCCGCGGGCGTGCCCTTGGCCGCCAGCTCCGCCACAAGATTTTTCACCGCATCCACGATTTCCTGGCGACCGCCGTAGCCCACGGCCACGTTGACGCGCACGCCGGTGTGGTCGGCGGTGAGCTTCTGGTTCTCTTCCAACCGCCGGCGCAGCTCCTCGGGCAGCAGTTCAAGGTGGCCGACGGTGCGGAGCTGGAACCCCGCCTCGTCCTTGGCCAGTTCCTCGGCCACATCCCCGATGATGGTGCACAGCAGCTCGAGCTCTTCGGGCGTGCGCTTGAGGTTCTCGGTGGACAGCAGATAGACCGTGACGGTGTCGATCCCCAGCTCGTCACACCACGAGCACATTTCCGCAATCTTTTTGGCCCCAACCCGGTGGCCGTGCGAGACGTCCGTGAAGCCGTTTTCGCGCGCCCAGCGGCGGTTGCCATCGGCCATGATCGCCACGTGCTTCGGCCGTGGCTGATCCCGCAGTGAGCGCGCCAGTTGCGCCTCGTACGCCGGGTACAGCAGGTGCGGAAGTTTGTTCACGACGTTGATCTTACTGTCGGTTGTCGTCGTCCTGCCGCCGGGTCTGTGGTGTGGGGTCATCGTCGACGCCACCACGTTCCCCCTGCGCCGCACGTTCAGCATCGATGGCATCGGGTCCGGTCAGCACACCAGACGACGGGAGGAACCGGGAATCAGTCTGCGGCACTTCCGTGCGGGCGAACAGCGACTCACCCGCCGACTCGGTGTAGCCCTCCGCCTCCATGGCAGCGTCCAGCTTCTGGTTGTCGAACAGGTCGATGCCGTGCTTGTCCGCGAACGCGCGGCGGCGCTCTAGGCGGCGGATGCGCTGGTTCATGTTGAAGCCCAGCAGCAGGATGACCACTACGAGGACCACGATGATGAACAGGCCGATCGGCGCGGCCTTGCCGAACTCGGCGCCGCGGGGGCCGCTGCGCTCGGCCTGGGCCACGATGAACTCGGTGACGAGTGGGGAGGTCATGAACGGACTCCTAGCTTGTCGGTGCGCTGCTCGGCGCCATGCTCAGCATGCTCAGCGCCCTGCTCGGCGCTGGTCTCTTCGTCTGATTCTAAAGCACCGGACTCACTATCGGAATTGCCATCCAGCCCCGCGAACAGGTCAGTTTCCGGCAGCGAGGTGCGCACCCGCGATTCCGCGAGTTCGAATTCCTCGGTGGGCCAGATCTCGCGCTGCAGGTCGGAATCACCGAGGAAGAACGGCCCCTCCGGGTCCACCTGCGTCTGGTGGGCGCGCAGGGCATCATCGCGGCGGTCGAACCAGTCGCCGACGCGCACGCGGGTAGTCACGCGCGGGAAGATGTCCGGCATCGTGCGCCACAGGTCCAGGTGATCGCGCACCTCAGGGCGCAGTTCCGTCCCGCGTGCTTCGAGGGCTTCGGCGAGCAGCTCGAAGCGGCGGCGGATGAATCCGTGGGTGTAGTAGACCTTCTTGACCTCCCACGGTTCGCCGAGCTCCGGGTGGTAGTTAGGATCCGCCGCGGCCTCGTAGGCGCGCATAGACACCGCGTGGACCTTGATGTGGTCGGGGTGCGGGTAGCCGCCGTTTTCGTCGTACGTGATGATCACGTGCGGGCGGAACTCGCGCACCACCTTCACCACGCGCTGGGTCACATCCTCGGTGTCCTCCAGCGCGAAGCAGCCCTCGGGCAGTGGCGGCAATGGGTCGCCCTCGGGCAGACCGGAATCCTCGTATCCCAGCCACTCATGTTCGACGCCCAATACCGACGCCGCTTTGGCCATCTCTTCTTGGCGGGTACGAACCATATCCTCCACGGGGCCCATGGAGGGGTTCAAAATGCTGCCGCGTTCGCCACCTGTACAGGTCAGGACCTTCACGCGGTGGCCTTCGTCCACGTAGCGTGCCATGGTTGCCGCACCCTTGCTGGATTCGTCATCCGGGTGGGCGTGAATCGCCAGCAGACGGTACGGGCCGTGCTGGTGCTGTTCATCGGATTGAGTCGTGGAGCGACTCGAGAAGTGACTCACGGAAACCTACAACCACCTTTCACATATGCCACCCCAATTTACTCCCCAGCACGGCCAGCCCCAAGACGGCCAAGTGAGCTGCTGAGGGGGTGGGAGGCTAGTGGCGTCGAAACAAAGAAGGAAGACGAAAACAACGGGCAGTGGGAAATGGGAAGGCGCAGGTGTGGTGCGATACGATTGGGGGCATCATGGATGCGACAAACCAGACCACGCAGCAGCGGTACGGAAAGACTCGGAACACGAAGTTCTCGGGGAAGATCGTGGTGATTGTGCTGTCGATTGTGTTGGCGGCAACCCTGGCCTACATCGTGGCGCAGCTGTTCCGCGGGAGCGCGGCGGACGTGACGGCGCAGGAGGCCGGCGGGCAGGTCATCAGCGATAACCGGCTGAGCATGAATGTGGATGTGACGCGCGACGACCCGGAGAAGGCGGCGTTTTGCATCGTCACGGCGCTGGACTACGACAAGAACGAGGTCGGCCGCCGCGAATTTGTGGTGCCCGCTGGGGGCGAGCGGGTGTCGCGCTACGAGGTGCAGATCGACACCCGGAAGAAGGGATACGCCGGGACCGTGTACGGGTGCTCCACGGTGCTGCCGAAGTACCTCAACCCGGAGACGGGTAGCGGGCAGTAATACGGCAGGGGCTTGCGGGCTGGAGCGCTTGGGGGCGCTTGGGGACTCAGGCGCGCGAATCGGTGCGGTTGGGTGGGGGTGTCCGTGCGCAGTGCTACACTTTGCACAGAAAAATACGCAGGGTATTTGCGCGCTCCGTGCGGCGACGTGCTCACCACGACAATGACGATGCAGTGACAACTGCAGGGACTGTGGTGTGGCGGAGTCGCGAATCGCACGAGGCGCACCCGCATGCCACTCGAGACCTCAACTACAGGAGATCAACACCATGGCTGAGAACCAGACCCGCTGGCTGACCCAAGAGCAGCACGACCGCCTGAATGCAGAGCTGATCAGCCTCAAGGAGAATCGCCCCGTCCTCGCGGCCGAGATCAACGAACGCCGCGAAGAGGGCGACCTCAAGGAGAACGGCGGCTACCACGCCGCCCGTGAGCAGCAGGGCCAGGAAGAGGCCCGTATCGCGTACCTGGAGGAGCTGCTGGATAACGCCACGATCGGCGAGGCTCCGCAGGAGTCCGGTGTGGCGCTGGTGGGTTCTGTGATCCACGTGTACTACGACGATGACGAGGACGATAAGGAAACGTTCCTCATCGGCACTCGTGGCCTGGAGTCCTCCAACCCCGACCTGGAGACCTACTCCACCGACGCTCCCCTGGGCGCTGCCATCGTGGGTGCTAAGGAGGGCGAGAGCCGCGAGTACCAGACCCCGAATGGTGAGACCGTGAAGGTCACCATCGTCAGCGCCGAGCCTTACGATCCGGACCGCGACATCCCGCGCGCTGCCCAGAAGTAAGCGCAGAAGCAAGCGCAGAAATACAGCAGAATACAAAAAGCACCGCCCTCCCGATCACGAATCCGATCGGGAGGGCGGTGCTTGTGTGTGAGCTCTTATGAGTGCTCGTCAGCGAGCCGCCAGTTAGCGAGAGCCGGTGGCTAGTCTCGCTGGAAGTAGCTGAGCAGCTGCAGGATCTCGACGTACAGCCAGACCAGGGTCACGGCCAGGCCGAGGGCCACGCCCCATGCCATCTTGGAGGGAGCGCCAGCGCGCACCAGCTTGTCCGCCTGGTCGAAGTCCAGCAGGAAGCTCATGGCAGCGATACCGATGCACAGCAGGGAGAACAGGATGGCGATCGGGCCGCCATCACGCAGCGGGCCAGCGGAGCCGGTGAACAGGCCGAAGACCAGGTTGCCCAGGGCCAGAACCAGCACACCGATCAGCGCGGCGACCATGAAGCGAGTGAACTTCGGGGTCACGCGGATCGCGCCGGTCTTGTAAACGAACAGCATACCGACGAACACACCAATGGTTGCCAGCACAGCCTGAGCGATGAGGGCACCGGCGTTGGCACCACCCACGGTCATGTTGGCGAGTAGGAAGCTGAAGCCACCCACGAACAGGCCCTCGAAGGCCGCGTAAGTCAGGGTGACCGGTGCGGAGCCATACTTCTTGCCAAATGAGGAGACGAACACGGTAATCAGGCCGCCGATCGCACCCACGAAAGTAAGGATCGAGCCTAGGCCCGGGTTCGACAGGGACACGAAGTAGTTAATGACGGCCGCCACGACGATCACGCCGAGGGTGATGCCGGTCTTGGTCACCACGTCGTCCACGGTCATGGGGCGGTCGGCCTCACCGGCCTGGCCGTAGTTGGCCGCGCCCTGCATGCCCTGGTGAGCTGCTGCGGTGGCGATGCCGCCGCGAGCAGAGGTGGCGTAGGGGTTCTGCCCGTAGCCCTGTCCCTGCTGGCCATAACCCTGGCCGCCCTGAGCGAACGGGTGCTGGCCTTCGTTCTTGGCCAGCGATCCCATGAAGGGATTGGAACTTTGCATTTTTCACTCCAAACTTATGCTGGTCTTTTGTTCACCTCTGGCGCACTGTGTTGATGCACCTTTAGCGATTTCTTAGCTTGCGTACATCTAACCCAACGCACGGCCTGCCATTTTAGTTCCCACCCTTCTCGACGCCACCCCACACCCGCTCCCCCATAAAGAATTCACCTGGTATTTCCCTCGGCCGCGTGGCCATCGTGGGGGCAGGTGGCGCTCCATGTGCAGGTAGCGAGTCTGCTGCCGCCGTAGCGCGGCTGAAGCGTGACTGGAGCACAGTTGAAGCGCGGCTGACAGTCGCTAGCGCACAAAAGCGGCTCTCACGTGTGCGCACACCTAACAACGCGATGAATACATAACCATTATTTTTCCACGTAGCGGCGTCGAGATTGGTAATCTCCGAAAACATGATGCCTAAACGACTAAAGATGGGCCCACTACCTGCCGACTTCGAGCAGGAACTGCGTGGCCTAACCACCAATGCACGAATCAACCACCTGGACGGCGACCGGGTGGAGGTCGAGGCGCCGTTTACCGGAGAGACCATCGGCTGGGTCGCGTCCGGTTCTGAAGACGACGTGGCCGAGGCATTCCGCTTTGCCCGTCGTGCGCAGAAGTCCTGGGAGCACGTTCCGTTCGGCGAGCGCAGGAAGATCTTCCGCCGTTTCCACGATCAGGTGTTGCGCAATCGCGAGCTGTTGTGCGACATCATCCAGTTGGAGACTGGCAAGAACCGTGCCTCCGCGTTCGACGAAGTACTGGATGTCGCCAACAACGCGCGCTACTACGCCAACAATGTGGAGAAGTTCCTCAAGCCCGAAAAGCGCCGCAGCGCGCTGCCGATCGTGGCGAAGTCCCGCGAGTACCACCACCCGCTGGGCGTGGTCGGCCAGATCACCCCGTGGAACTACCCGCTGGCGCTCGGTATCGGAGACGCCATCCCGGCGCTGATCGCCGGCAACGGCCTGGTGGCGAAGCCGGACTCCTCCACCCCGTTCACCGCACTGATTGCCTTCGAGCTGCTGTTTAAGGCCGGTCTGCCGCGCGATTTGGTGCAACTCGTGACCGGTTCCGGCCGCGTGGTCGGCGGGGCGATCGCCGATAACTGCGATTTCCTCATGTTCACCGGCTCCACCGCCACCGGCAAGATCCTCGGCGAGCAGGTGGGGCGCCGCCTCGTAGGCTACTCCGCCGAGCTCGGCGGCAAGAACCCCATGATCATCGCCAACGATGTGGACATCAACTACACCGCCCGCGGTGCCGTGGATGCCTGCTTCAGCAACTCTGGCCAGCTGTGCGTGTCCATCGAGCGCATCTATGTAGAGCGAGCCACGTTCGACGACTTCCAGCACGCCTTCGTGCAGCGCGTCAAGGACATGACCTTGGGCTCTGGCTTCAACTGGGAGACCCAGATGGGCTCCCTGGCCTCTGCCAACCAACTGGAGACCGTGCGGAAGTACGTTGATGATGCCGTGGAAAAGGGCGCCCGCGTGCTTACCGGCGCCAAGGCTCGCCCGGATCTAGGCCCGTACTTCTACGAGCCCACCGTGCTCACCGACGTTCCCGAGGATGCGCTGCTGCGCACCGAGGAGGTCTTCGGCCCCGTGGTGTACCTAGAGGCCGTCAATGACCTCAATGAGGGCATCGAAAAGGCTAATGACACCAACTACGGCCTTAACGCTTCCGTGTACGCCTCCCCAGAGACTGCATGGCGCGTGGCTCAGAAGGTAGAATCCGGCTCCCTGGCCATCAACGATGGTTACACCACCGCGTGGGCAGCCATCGGCAACCCGATGGGCGGTCGCAAAGAGTCCGGCGTGTCTCACCGCCACGGCAAGGAAGGCCTCGTGAAGTACACGGCCTCCCAGAACATTACCGAGCAGCGCTTCATGTCGATCCGCGGCCCGGAATCGATGTCCCGCAAGGCCTACATCAACGTGATGAGCGCGGCCATGCAGCTGGGCAAGACCCTGCGCATCCTGCCCTAGCTACCGTTGGCAGGGCGGATGGTGATGGATTCGACCATCGCATCGTCGGTGGCATCCACCGCGAAGCGCACTGCCTTGGCCACGGATTCCGGGCTCAGGAACTGCGACTCGTCGTAGTCGTTGCCGCGCTGAGCCTGGATCTCGCGCTGCATGTCGGAATCCACCTTGCCGGGGTGGATCGAGGACACCCGGATCTCATCGCGGTGCTCCTCCCGCAGCGCGTCTGTGTAGGCGCGCAGGGCGAACTTCGTGGTTGCGTACGGCCCGTAGCCCACGCCCGAGTGATGCCCCGCACCGGAGTTGATCGCCACCACCGTGCCGTGAGCGGCCTTGAGCGCCGGCAGGAACTGCCGCGTCAGCTCGGCCACGGCGAACAGGTTGATGTCGAAGGCGTGCTGCCACTGCTCCGGCGTGGTCTCCGTGACGGGATCGTGCGCCACAACTCCCGCGCAGTGCACCAGCACGTCCACTCGGTCGAGCCCGAGCTCCCGAACCTTCTGTTCAAGAGACGCCGTGTCCGTGAGGTCAGCGACGAAGGGTTCGGCGCTGGGGAACTCCTTGGCCACCTCCACGGCACTGTCTCCGCTGCCGCCGACGATGAGGTGGTGATCGTCAGCCAGCAGGGTGGCGATGGCATGGCCGATGCCGCGGGTGGCGCCCGTGATCACGGCAATTTTCTTGTCGGTTTTCGCGTCTGTTTTCTTGTCTGCGCTGGTAGTCATACTCGCCCATCATAGCCACGGATGGCGCGCACCTGTGCCGCGCTCGCTCTACACCTGCGCGGTCAGGTGCGCGATCGCCCAGGGAATCGCCTCCGCGATGCGCGAGGCCGAGGTCGGCGCGCGACCATACGGCGTTTCCGCACTCTGGAACGCCGCCACGGCGTGGATGATCGCGCCGAGCGCCGTGGTGAACAGCACGTAGTCCGCTTCCGCACTGTCGATCTCTGACTGTCCCGCTTCCGCATAGCCGTGGGCGAAGGCTCGCCTGCTGGCGTCACGAGCCAAAATAGCCCCCACGATGCCGGAGAGTACGTCACCGGAGCCTGCCGTGGCAGCCCAGGAAGACCCGTAGTCCACTACAACGGTCTGACGCGGGTTAGCAATAACGCTGAACCGGCCCTTGAGCAGCACCGTGCAGTCCAGCGCGACGGCCAGATCGCGGGCGGCCTGCAGCCGGTCATCGGCGGAGTTGGCGACCTCGTGCCCGAGCTCGCGGACGGGCTTGGCGAGGCGCTCGAACTCCCCACCGTGGGGCGTGCACACCGTCGGTGCGAGGCGCTTGCGCAGCGTCTCCACGAGGTCCTTGTCTTTGCTGATGATGGTCAGCGCGTCCGCGTCGAGGATGAGCGGCTGCACCGTATCCAGCAGGTCCACGAGCTCTTCCTTGGCCGCCCGATCGGTGCCGCGGCCGGGGCCCAGCACGCGGGCCTGGACGCGCCCGGTGGCGAAGCGGTCGGGGTGGATGACCACCTCCGGCAGCGACGCGGTGATGGCGCACGCGTTGCCGCCGACGTAGCGCACCATGGAATTCGTGGTGCGCACGGCTCCGGTGCAGCTCAGCACGCCGGCGCCGGGGAACTGCTCGCTGCCCGCGTAGATGCCAACCACGCCGCCGGAGTACTTGTCGTCTGTCGCGGACGGCTCGCCGGGGAGGTTGCGCAGCAGCGCCTGGGTCTCAGCGTGGGCGGGGCAACTGTGGCTGTCGCCGAGCGGCACGCAGTACAGCGACGGCAGCGGGCGATCCGCCGCGCCCGCCACGGTGGCGAGTTCGTCGCTGAGGCGGCGGCCATCGTCGAGATGGATGTCACTGACACTCACGTGCCCGCACTCGGCGCTGATCCCGTGGGCCCTGCGCATCCCGCCGAAGGTGACGGTGGCCGTGGCCGTGACGTGCGTGTTGATCCCGTCCTCGGTCGGCGCTGCTGTGATTGCCGTATTCGCGTCGACGCCACTAGGCAGATCGACCGCCAGCACCGGAATGTGGTTGGGTGCGTGGGCGATGGCGTAGGTTTCTGGGGTGCAGGCGCTGGCTTCGGCGCTATCGCCGGCGGGGATGCTGTGGTCGTTGGCGTGCAGGAGGCGGGCGATGTCCAGCGGGATGCCGTCGACGCGATTGCCGAGGCCGAACATGCCGTCCACGATGAGGCCGTAGTCGGCGAGCTCAGCGGCCTTCGGCAGGTCGGTGAGGATGCGCCCGCCCGCGGTGGTGAAGGTCTCGGCGGCGCGCTCGTGCATCTTCGGCTCGCCGCTGTCGGTGCGAACGATGGGGTAGGCATCGACCCGCTTGCCCTTCATGGCGGCGAGTGCGCCTGCGTAGAGGGCATCGCCACCGTTGCCGCCGGGGCCGACGAACAGCAGATAGCGATCACCCTGGGCCCACTGCTCGCAGGCGTCCGCCACGGCGGCGGCTGCGGATTGCATCAACTCGTCCGGCCTGGTCTGTGCTTCCAGGAGGGGTTGTTCGGCGGCGCGGATCTGGTCAATGCTGAAAAGCCAATTCATATTTTCCACTATAGGGCTGACCACTATTGGGCGAAGCCCGGTTAGGGCGGTATTACTGCTGCGTTACTGCTGCGCGGCGCTGTCCTTCATGAGCTGGTAGGCCTCCAACGCCTCGGCGCGGGACTCTTTAAGGTCCACGATCGGCGCGGGGTACTCCCCGGACAGCGGTCCCAGTGCTGCTTCGGGAACCCAGGTGGAGATGTACTTCTGGTCGGCGTCGAACTTCTTCTGCTGCGTTTCGGGGTTGAAGATCCGGAAGTAGGGGCTGGCATCGTCCCCGCAGCCGGCGACCCACTGCCAGTTGAAGGGGTTGCTGGCGAAGTCGGCGTCCACCAGTGTGTCCCAGAACCATCGCTCCCCGACCTGCCAGTGCACGCCGAGGTTCTTGGTGAGCAGGCTGCCTACGATCATGCGCACGCGGTTGTGCATGGTGCCGGTCTCCCAGAGCTCGCGCATGCCCGCATCCACGATGGGGATGCCGGTGCGCCCGGTCTTCCACGCCTGGACGGCCTCATCGACGCTGTCGCTGGTGCCACCGTTATCCTCGCCGGGCCATGCCCACGGGAAGGCGTCGAACTCCTGGCGAACGTTGCGAGTCGCCAAATCCGGGTGTTCGTGGAGGCGGTGCCAGGCGAAATCGCGCCACAGCAATTCCTTGTGGAACGTCTCGACGTCCTGCGGGAAGTCGGGGGCTTCCTCGGCTGCGGCGGCCCACACGCTGCGCGGGCTGATCTCGCCGAAGCGCAGGTGCGGCGAGAGCCTGCTGGTCACTGGGGTGGCCGGAAAGTCGCGGCCTTCGTCGTAGCCGGGCTGGCCGCCGAGCTCGTGGCGGAACTCTGCCAGGCGCGCGGCCGCGCCTTCCTCGCCGGGTGTCCAGTACTGGAGGATCTTTGTGGCCCACTGCGGTGGCTCGTCCGTGGATTGACGAGACACCTCGGCACCGAGGGAGCCAAGCTTCACACCGTTGATCTCGGAGGCGTCCGCGCCCGGCCCGGCGAGGTGCTCCGGCACCGGCAACGGCGGCTGCCACATCTCGTTGACCAGGGCACCCGCGGCCTTGGAAAACGGCGTGTAGACCTTGTAGGCCGTGTCGCTGTTTGTGCGCACCTCCCACGGCTCGGTGAGCAGATAACCGGGGAAGGAATGCACCTCCACGGCCTGGTTTTTCAGCTGCCCCTTCACGGCCGTGTCCACGTCAATGAAGGGCTTGTGGTAGCGCCGCGACCAGCTCACCGCCGCCGCGCCGAGGCGGTCCGCCACGTCCGGAACCACGGTGCGCGGATCGCCCGCGAGCTCGATCAGCGGAACCTCGAAGGCAGACAGCGCCCGGCGCAGAGCGTCCAGGCTCGCGCGCTGCCACCACCTACTGGCGCCGCCGAGTGGGCGGATCGTGGTGGCGTCGGGATCTTCATGAACAAACAACCCCACGACCACGCCGGAGTGATCAGCAGCCCAGTCCGCCAGGGCGGTGAGCGCTTGATTGTCGGCGAGGCGGAGGTCATCGCGGAACCAGAACAGGCCCACGGGCTGGCGGTCGGCGGCGGAAGGTGTCATGGGTACCGAGGTTAGACGCCCGAGGCCACCACATCGCCATCGACCAGCGGCGAGTGGAAGGTGTGCGTGCGCGTAATACGGCGAAACGGGATGCGCAGCGAGCGCACGGTCCAGCTGACCTCGACGGGGATGGTGCTGTGCTCGGCGGCGTAGCGGTACAGCCCGGAGCTCGTGCCGTGCAGGGTGACGGACCGCTGCGGCCACACGACATCGCGGGTGGCCAGCGTTTGATTGTGCACCACCGCGCGGAGACCGCGCACGGGCGTGGCCGAGCTGATGTTCGTAATTTTGACCTGCAGCTTGCTGCCGCTGAACAGGGTGACCACGCCGAACAGCGAGCTCGGATCGCCGTGGGTGCGGCTGGACGCTGAACTCCACCAGCTCGCCACCACACTATGGCGGCGCAGGGCTCGCGCTGCGTCCTTCACACTCTTCATGCGCCCCAGCCTAGTGAAAAGTGTGCAGCAGAAACGGCCGGTGTTGGGCGTGCGGGCTCGGCGGCGGGGTTCTAATGTGTTGAGCGATCTGGGTTCATCCCCGGATGGCGGTGGGCGATCTGCCTGCCCGTTGAGCTTTTCTTTTTCTCTTTTCGACGCCCAACCGGGCGCGAGGAAGGACTTTCACCCCTCATGACTATTCGACTTCTTTCTTCCAGGGCTTCCAGGGTGGCTTCCAGGGTGGCTGCTCGTGCCGCGGCCGCAGCCGTGGCCGTGTGCGCTGTCGCGGGCGGCGGCGTGGCTCAGGCTGCGCCGAGCACTGCGGCTGGCTCTGTGCCGAGCACTGCGGCTGGCTCTGTGCCGAGCTCCTCCGATTCCATCGCCCCGCTGGGATCGCTGGCCGGGCTGCCGATTCCGGGCTCGCTTGGGCTCGGCCCGGTCATTCCCGATGCGCAGCCGGGCTTCGACCTGGAGGCCCACCGTGGTGGCCGCGGAGAATTCACCGAAGAGTCCGCCACCGCGTTCACCCATGCCTTGGATCTCAACGTCAGCACGCTCGAGCTGGACGTGGTGGTCGCCGAGGACGGCACCCCGTGGTGTGGCACGACCCCTCGGTGCAGGCCGAGAAGTGCTCCGATACCGCACCGGCCACCCCGAATGACCCCGAGTTCCCTTACGTGGGCAAACTGGTTCACGAGCTGAACTGGCAGCAGCTCCAGACCCTCGACTGCGGCAAGAAGCTGGCCGACTTCCCAAACGCCCAACCGGTTCCGGGCAACAAGATGCTGCAGCTCAAGGACGTTTTCGCCCTGGCGGCAAATCAGCCCAACGGCCGTGATGTGCACTTCAACATCGAAACGAAGTTGGAGGCCGAGAAGCGCGCCGATTCCGCGACCCCGCAGCAGTTCCTCGATGCCATCCTCCCCGTCATCCACTCCAGCGGCGCCGACAACCGTTCGGTGATTCAGTCCTTCGATTGGCGCTCGTTGGAGCTCATGCGCGATCAGGCCCCGCAAATCCCCACTGTCTTGCTGTGGGATGACACCACGTGGAAACCCGGTTCGGTGTGGACGGGGTCGGTGAACTTCGACGCCACCCAGGGCGACATCACGCGCGCAGCCAAGCAGGTCGGTGCCAGCATCCTGTCTCCGGACTTCGCGCTGGTGAGCGCTGAAAGCGTCTCCCACGCCCATGCCGCAGGCCTGACCGTGGTGCCGTGGACGGTCAACGAATCCGCCGATATCACGTCCATGATCGACGCCGGAGTAGACGGCATCATCACCGACTACCCCACCCGCGCGCTGGAGATCCTCAACGGTCGTGGGGTGGCCATCGCCTAGCACCGCGCTTGTCGCAAATCCTGGTCCCGCGCCTAGCATGGGAACCATGAATGGAATTGATGTGCTCCTCGATGTGGCGTCGAGACCAAAAGATGCTCTTGCGGCGCTGCCCTCGCTCACGACCGACCAGCTCAACCACCACCCGGAGGGTCACCCGAACTCCGTGGCGTGGTTGCTGTGGCACACCGGGCGAGAAATCGACATGCAGCTCGCGGCCCTGACCAGCGACGATGAGATCTGGCGCACCGGCTTGTACCGCGACGAGCTCGGCCTCGGGGAGATCGGCGACAGCCTCGGCTACGGCCACTCCCCCAGCGACGCTGAGCAGATCCAGGTGCGCGGCGCCAACGCGATGGGCACCCTGACTGGCTACATCAACGCCACGCTCGAGGCGCTCATCGCCTACTGCCGCACGCTCACCGATTCCGACCTCGGCGAAACCATCGCGGAATACGACGGCGAACCGATCTCCCGCGGAACCCGGTTGATCTCGATTGTCGACGACGCCAGCGCGCACCTCGCCCAGGCGGCCTACGTGGCCGGGATGCGGGCATAGCTGCAGGCCAGGAGCACAATGTAGGTGATACTTCATCCTCTGAAAGCACCGGAAGTTTTCAGTAGCATGCAGGCATGACCGTACTGATTTTACAACCAGACCCGATTTCCCCCGCAACTCGCATCAGCCACTGGCTCGACGAAGCCGAGCGGATGTACGACGTAATCAACCTCCCCGCACTTGTGGACCGGAACCAGCACAACGATGAAGACGGTCCGATCTCCACGAAGCAGCTGGATTCGATCTCCGGCATTGTTATCTGTGGCGGCCGTATGAACTGCTACTCCGAGGATGAGAACCCGTGGATTCCACCGGTAATGAAACTGCTCAAGGGTGCCGTAGATAAGGGCCTGCCGGTGCTGGGCACTTGCTTCGGCCACCAGCTGCTGAACCGCACGATGGGCGGCCACATTGAGGTGGGCTCCCTGGCCCACAAGGAAGACGGCGTGGTCACCGTGGAGGTCACCGACGAGGGCAAGGCCGATGATTGGTTCGGCGGCGTGCAGGACCTCGCGCCGCTGACGGTGTACGAATCCCACAGCGACTACGTGGCCGAGCTGCCGCCGGAGGGCGTTCTGCTGGCGCACTCCGATCGCTGCCCGGTGGAGGCCGTGCGCATCAAGTCCGCCCTGGGTGTGCAGTTCCACCCGGAGGTGAGCCCGGAGGAGTTCCGCGAGTGGGCTCGCGTGCAGGACGGCGAGGATGCCGCAGAGCCGGCGTACAAGGCTGCGAAGTCCGCTGACGACAAGGCCAAGCAGATCGGCGCCTACGTGGTGAAGGAATTCATTTCTCGCCTGGGCTAGGGCTGTTAGGGCCGGGGCTGGGGCTTGGTTGGCGCTGGGGCACCGGCTACCCCCGTGTGCTCAGCTGGTTCTCAGCATTACTGTGCAGCACGTGCGATAATCGGCGGGTGATTTTCCTGCCTACTTTCCGCGCTAATCGCCGGTCCACCGGCAATGCCAGCAGCCAGTCAAGCAGCCTGCCCACCCGCCGTTCGCCGCGCCGCGCATCCCGTTCGCTGCGCGCGGTGGCGGCGGGTGTTGCTGTTGCTGCACTCACTGCGGTGGCTCCGCTGGCCGCAACCACGGCAGCCGCTGAACCTGCTGGCGCCGCCGCTCCCACCTGCCCCGCCACGGCCATCATCGCCGCGCGCGGCTCGGAGCAAAACGGCTCGGGCATGATCACGCCCACCACCTACGGCGCGAATCCCACTGCCTCCAACGGCTACGAGGGCCCGAACATCCGCGGCCTTCTGCTCGAGGCGGAGAAGCAGAACCAGCAAGAAGCGGGCACAAGCCTGCTGACCAACGTGCCCGTCATCGGACTCGACGCCGAGCACTACCCCGCCGCCTTCCCCCTCCCGCCGCTCGCCGAGGAAGGCGAGGATCTCACCCCCACCGAGACCCTCCAGCGCCTCGCTGTGTTGCTGTCGCGCCAGTCTCCGCTGGAGATCGTCAACCATTCCATCACCGAGTTCCTCAACAGTGCTCGCGTGGGTATCCCCGGCACGATGCAGCAGGTCGCCGAGTACGAGGCCGCCTCCGGCTGCAAACCGAAGTACGTGCTCATTGGCTACTCCCAGGGCTCGTTCGTCCTTGGCGCCAACGAGCAGGAGCTCGCCCGCCGCGGCCAGCTCGGCGGAGTGATCTCCATCGGCAATCCCGCGCAGATCCTTCCCGGCCATTCCTTCTTCGGCGCCTACACTCCGAACCGCACGAGCTACTGCCTGCATGGTGACATCGTGTGCGCCGCGTGGCAGGTCGATCCCGCCCACGCCGTGGACGCCATGACCCAGGTCCACGACACCTACTTCATAACACCCCACCCCGGCGACGCCGACGCCCTGCGCACCATGCGCCACGTCATCGCGAACGCCGCCACGGCGGAGTCCTCCCCTATCCCCTCCTTTTCGAGCTACTCCCAGTCCAGCTCCTAGTCTTTTTCTCGACGCCACTCTGCGGCTCTCTGCAGCGAATCCAACTCAACCGCTCGAGCAGGCGAAATCGAGGCTCCGATCCGATCTTTACCTACTGGACAAATGTACAGTTTTGTATATAGTGTTGCTTCTGCCTTGAGCTGGAGCTTGTTGGAGTAGCTTTGGCACCCCGTTCATCGGAAAGGAGATGTCGTGTTCTCTCAACACGTTGCAGCAATTCCACGGAAGTCCGTGAAGGATAACATTGTTATTCCTGTGGCGGTCTCCGCGTTTATCATCCTTGTAACCGGAAGCTTGTTTTCTTTCGCGTTCGGCCTCATCTTCCCGTCAGCCGAGGAGAAGGAATTCACGTTGGCCACCCTGCTCGGCATGGCTGCGAATACGCTTTTTGCACTGTGGTTCATCTCGAAGGTTTCGAAGATGTCGCTACGAACGCAGGGGTGGATTGCTGAGGGATGGCCGCGCCGATACCTCTTCGGCATGGTGGTGGGCATCGGGGCGATTACAATCGTGTTCGTTTCAAACTTGCTGCTGCGCGGTATCGACATTTCCTGGGCGCTGACTCAGGCTGCGGTCCCTACGTTCCTCATTACGATGGCCTTCTTCCTGTTCCAGGGCGCATTCGAAGAGATCATCTTCCGCGGATACTTGTTACCTCAGTTCGCGAAGTCGATGAATGTTTTCGTTGCTTTGATCGTGACATCGCTCATGTTCGCTGCGTTGCATGGTACCAATTCGAATATGAGTGTCATGGGCATGGTGAACCTTGTGATTTTCGGTTTGGTGTTCGGTTCCGCCTATTTGATGACGGGCGACTCATGGAAGATTGGCGCCGGCCACACCTTCTGGAACATGTTCTTGGGCATTATTTACGGTTCCCATGTCAGCGGCCTGGTGATGGAGGGTGCACTGATTCACGCTCAGCCACGCCCCGGAATGGCCCTTCTTTCCGGCGGTGAGTACGGCATGGAGGGGTCCATAGTCGCGTCGATCGTGGGAATCGCGCTGATCGTCTTCTGCTTGAAGAAGTTCCGAGCGCAGAATGAGAAGCCACAGGCCGCTCGCGCGGAGTAGCTGTTTCTCGTCACGGCCGAATTCAAGGTTCATAAGCACCGGATCTACTCCCCGTTGTTGCGATGCTGTGCGATGGCGCGGCTCCGACAAACGGCAGTAAAGGTTACAGCGGCCCCGCCCCCACTGCAGCGAGGGCATCGTCGCGGATCACCCTAGCTGAGCCCATAAGGTCCAGTGCCGAAAACGCCATCGGATGCCCGTCCATCACCCACTCCTGATGCCGCGGAAACTCCGGCCGCACCTCGGTACCCAAAGCGGCGAACACCATCACTCCCCCAACCTTCTTCTCCCCCGCGCTGACTCCCCGTAGCTGGCCGGGGTTCAGCTGAGCCATCGTCACGTAAGCGTGAATCTGATACAAGTAATCCGGTTTCAGGGTCAGCTTGTCGCCGTGGCGGCCGGTCGCCGCCATGTTCGTGAATTTCGCATCCACGATAACCAGCCGCCCCTCGGGATCCACCAGCGTAATGTCCGTCCTCATTCGTGGTAGCGCCGGTTCGTGACCCGCTGCCTCGTCGGACACGTCGTCCACAGCCCAATGAATGTCCTTCGCTCCATGGACTTGCCATCCTTGTGGCGTCAAATAAAAACGGTAAATCCCCAGAAGAGCGGCCTCGAACAACGTGCGCAGCTTCTCCTCGCTCAGATCCGACCGCTTCACAGCAGCGTGACCCGTCCCCCGATCGGGCAGCAGCAGCTGCAACATCAGGGAGGCCAGCGCCACGGGCTTGCGGTCCTGGCGCGATAGTCGTCCACGAGGCTCCGGCGCATCCGACTGGAAGGGCACGCCAGAATTGGTCAGAGTCCGGCACAACCTCCGAGCCCGCGCCGCGAGGGCCGCGACTTCCTTCGCTTGCTCGGTCGTCAACGTGCCATTGCGCTGCCCGACCTTCTTCATCGCCTGCACTGTGGTGGCTGCTCGGTTCAGCGCCCTTAAGAGATACCGGTTCACCGGGCTATCCACCGTGAGATCGTTGAAGGTGCAGTTGATCTGGCCTTTCTCCAGCAGTTGCCCGCGCAGCGTTGGCAGCACGTTGATCTTGCCGCGCATCCGGCTGAGGTTCCGCTGGGTGCGGGTGAACCCGATGGTCAGCTCGCGCTTCATCCGCTGCTCCACTGCGCCGCACAGCAACTCGGCGACCAGCAATGGAATGTCGGCATCGGGATCGTCCACCCCGGAGTCCGTCACCGCCCCGCAGGTCAACGCCGACGACGCGTAGAGCTGCAGCACCCATAGGCTCCGGACGGGGACGTACCTGCTGATGTCAAAGCCCTCGTGCTCACTCACTGCACGTGAACCTCGTTGAGCAGTGCTAATGCCTCCTTCAGACGGTCGGGATCGTCGTACCAGTACTCCTCTAGGAGCGGCTGGAGATCCGTTTCCACTACTCGGCCAAACCATGCTCTGGTTTCGTCTGCGGATAGTGGGCTGCTGCGCCGACCAGGGGTCACGAAGCTATGCCCGATGCAATAGGCCGAGCCCAAGTTCACGTCATCCTCGATCAACGCATTGACGGCCGTGATCTGCTCCGCGATCTGTGTCAGAACCGCTTCGTCGCGGCCGCACTTGCTGACGCAGTACTGCAGCCATTCCCCTCCCAAACTCGGCTTTAACGTGGCAAACCCGAATCGGCGCCGCAGAGCCATATCGACCATGGCCAGTGACCGGTCGGCTTGGTTCATCGTGCCGATGACGTACAGGTTCGGCGGGACGTGGATCGCATCATCGTCACCGGAGGCGTACAGCAGCTTCAGCGCACTACCGCTGTTGCGCTTGTCCGCCTCAAGGAGAGTCAGCATTTCACCAAAGATCTGCGCCGGGTTGCCGCGGTTGATCTCCTCGATCAGGACAACGTGTTTCGTCTTTTCGTCCTCTTCGCCCGCGGCGGCGTAGATGGCGTCCATGAAAGGCCCATCCTGTACCACGAGGCCGCGTTCCGCATCGGGCCGGAGCCCCTGGACGAAGTCCTCATAGGACGTTGAAGGGTGGAACTGCACGGCAGTGATGGTCTCGTCCGAATCCGTGCCGATCAGAGCGTAGGCGAGCTTCTTCGCCAGCCATGTCTTCCCTGTACCGGGTGGGCCCTGCAGAATGAGGTTCTTCTTTTCCCGCCAACGCGTGAGGATTGCCTCGAGGTCGTCTCCGGGCATGAAGCAACCTGCGTCCACGATGTCCGCGACGGTGTACTTGATGGCGGCCTCTACTGCCTCTGAGCTACCGGCGTTGTCTGCCGAGTGCGCCGTTGGCGACGATGGGGTTTCCTCTGATTCCACGTCCCCGTCACTGGCCGCGGGGGCCAGGTACGCGGAATCCGATAGCTCCGGGAACGTTGCAGGTAGCGATGCGTCTTCGGCGATCCAGGCGCGCACGTTGTTGCATACGTCGATGTACTCACTGCCTTTGATAGATCGAGGCAACTTCGACCACGCCATGCGCGCAGCAATCGGTTCTTCATCCGGCGATTCGGTACTGGTCAACCCTTGGAGGTAGTCGATGGTGCGCGAATCGAGTGGCAGGTAGTGCTGGGCTCTGATCCAAAACAGCGCCATGGTGTATGAGCCACGCGCCCGTCCCGCAGTTGCTACGTCGAAGGCTGTAACAAACCTTTCGTAGGCTTCGCCTTCGGTAGCCAGTTGCCTCTCGACGCCGCTACCGCCGTATTCGCCGAATGCCTCCCCGTTGCGGTTGCCAGCGGGGTTCTCGCTTTGGGTGGGGATAGCCGGGGTGTTCGGTGTGGCCAGTTCCAGCGCAGCAGTGAAGAGTGCCCAGATGTTGTCGTAGAAGGCGGTGTTGCCCGCGTCGGCATCTCGCGATTCAAACCTGGACCGCATGTTGTTGACCTGGGGCACCCCAGCGAACCCGGTGGGTACGGGCGAGTTGAGCCCGAGGGCCTGCTTGAATCCAGTGCATACGGCGATTTTGCTGCTCAAGGAGATTTGCCGATTGATCACCGCAAAGACTGTGAATGGGTCTACATCATCGGCTTCGTAGCGAGCGCCACCCTTGCTATAAGTCCATAGGAGGTTAAACAGCGAGGGCCGCCCGGACGCCTCGGCTGCGTCACGGAGTCTGGTGAGTAGCTCTGCGCGACGATCTTGGTAGTCCTTGAGTGTGTCGGACATCTCGGCAAAGAAGGGAACCCAGCTAAGGCTCTGATCGTCGTTGACTGGTGTGGGTTCCATAGGGCCTGGATATTCCTTTCCTGAGAGCGCAGGTTCGAGCCGCGCTATCGCGTTGTGGCGCGTCTCAGAGAATGCAGTGCGATAACCCGAAGCCGAGCTCCGAAGG